>JBGOUJ010000026.1:0-26993 GCA_041477005.1 Terriglobia bacterium
CCCATCCAGCGCCCGGGGATATTGGCGCGCTGGTTGCCGAACACGGTCATCGCCGGGCCTTCAGAAATTGCCGTGGATCCCACCACCGCGCCCGTGTTGGCATTGACCAGCTCGATCAGGGGCTGCGGATTGCCCGTCGGCGTCGCCGTGGCGCTGGCCTGCTGCGGCGTGCTGAGCTGGACATAGTTGGTCGCGTCCACGGGCGCCACGGCCGATACGTTGCGCAGTGTCGTGGGCGTTACCGCTGTGGGAGCGCCACCGCCGGCGCCACCGCCGGGGAGAAAGCCCGGAAGGCCGGGAAGGCCACCACCAGCCCCACCGCCAGCTCCGCCACCCCCAGCGCCGCCACCCGCCGCGCCACCACCCGCCGCGCCACCGCCGCCGGGGGGCGTCAGGATGGTCGTGCCTCCGGCAAACCCACCGGTCGGCACCAGCGTGGCATTCAGGATGGCGCGATTGGCCAGGAAATACCGCCCTTGCGGTCCGGCGCCAACCGCCCCGTAGTAACTGGTGATCGGCGTCGACATGACCGTGCGGGCCAGAACGTAATCGTCGGCCAGCGAGTCGTACAAATAGGCTGTGCCGGTGCCCGCCAGCAGCATGATCAGGCTGTTGTCGGGAGTGGAGATCATGCTGACCGGCATCGGAATGTTGAGCGTACCGATGGCGTTCGAAAGGGGCCGCGGCAAGACCACCTTCCCGGAGCTGCTCCACAACTGCCCCGTCTGCCCGGCGGCGGTGCTCGTCGACGCCGAGGCGAAAATCTGCAGCCCGAAGATCGCCTGGGCCAGGACACGCGGCGTCGACGGGCCAGCGGCAGTCGTGAAAGGCGCAGGCGGAAAGGCGATACGGTCGTACTCCTTGCCGGCGTCCAGATCGACCATGCTGATCCACTCGCCCCCCGTATTGGCTACATAGAGCGTCCGACCATCGTTTCCGAAGGCCATCGAATGTGGAAACTGACCCACGTCGATCGGATTTTGCAACGCCTGCTTCTGGATGTCGAACACTTCGATCCGGTTCAGGCCCGAGTTGGCGATGTAGACTTTCTGCCGGGAGTTGTCCACCAGCAGGTCCATCAGCCCTTCGGTGGCGGCGCTACTGGTTTCGATCGGCACGGCCAGAGACCGAGTCTCGGTGTTCTGCCAATTCTGGTAAACGTTGACGACCGGTGGAATGTTGATGGCATCGGACGATGTAAGCTGTACCTGCGTGGCGGTCGAGCCAAGCCGGCGGACCGTCGAGGCATTCATCGCGAGCCGCAGGTTGCCCGGCGCCTGGGCGTCCGCCTGCGCCTGGAGGCCGCTGGCGGCGGCCACCGCATTGACGCTGTACCGCAGCGTGCCGCGGCCGGCATTATTGATGCGGAGCGACTGGGTGGCGCCGGAGCGGTCGCACTGGCTGGCTGTCAGCCGCACCGCGGTCGTGGCCGGCATCAGGATCGGGAAGGTGTTCAGCGATCCGATCGGCAGAATCAGCAAACCCGAATCGGAAACGGCATACACATTGCTGCCGTCCGAGCTCGAGACCATCTTGCCCAGAATGTTCTCCGGCAACTGGATGCCCATCCGGATGCCCAGGTTCTTGGGACTCGATACCAGCAGAGTCGTGGAGTTTGGCGGCGGCTGCGGAAGCACGTTCGGAGCGACGTTGAACGCGGTGTAAAGAGTCGAGCCGTCGGGGGAAAAGACGCCGCCCCCGACGTTCTGGAACAGGCTGAAGTTGGTCCCTGCCGGGAACGGAAACGGCGAGTTGTTGACGCTCTGCTGGGCGAGCACGTTCAGGGTGGCGGTGTCGAACAGCGTCAATCCCGCCATGAATCGTGATCCGTCGGGCGAGACCGAAAGCACCGTGGAAAGGCCCGTCACGGTTCGCTGGCGCAGCACCTGGGCCGACGCCGGTGAGTAGACAAACACCACCGTGCTGTTCGCGGTCGGCGTGTTCACGCCGATGATGAGCTTGGCGTCGGGTGTGGCTTGCAGCCGCCCGCGGAACGAAAGGTAGGTGTGGCCGGGCGTCGGGGTAGCCGGCGGCGCGGTGGGCGGCGCCGGCGGCAGGTTCACCGACGTGAGCTGGTCGCCCGTTCCGCTGGCATTGGGGTCGAAGACGATCAGGGTGTCCGTGCGGGCGGTGGCCGCTCCTCGGCCGAGCGTGGTGATCACTACCTTCCCGTCCGCCCCAACCGCCACGCCCTCCGGCTGGGCCGGCAGCGCCACCGTGCGCACCACCGCGTTCTGGTCGAGACCGATCACGCTCAGCGTCGAGCTGCCGAAATTGGTTACGTAGAGAGACTTCCCGTCGGGCGAGATCGCGCCGCTCACGGGCTGCAAGTCGACCTTGATCGGCGGCAGAAAACGCCGGCCTGAAATGGAATATACATCTATGGCGTTGGTGTTGTAGTCGACCAGGTAGATCTGGTTGCGGCGCTCATCGAGCACCAAGTCGAGCGGCCCGCCGTTGATGGGGACGCGCGTGCCGAAGGTGGCTGCCTGGAGGACAGTGGGCAGTAAGCAGATGGCAGTGGGCAGAACGCGGCGGGCAGCAGCCAGCAAACGCCTTCGCATCACCCCCTGCCCACTGTTCAATGCTTTTCTCATCTCACACTCGTGACCGGCGCCAGCGGGCCGGTAGCGGGGCTTTGGGCGCCCGCTACGCTCACCACGACCGGGAGGTTGTCGCCGGTCACCGCATTGGCCGGAACCTGGAAGTTGATCTGGTTGAGGCCGATGAATCCGGGCGTAAAGCCGCTCCACAGGACCTGCATTTCCGTCCTGGGTTGAGAGGGATTGCCGATGAAGACGCGCGCCGGCACGGTAGTAACCAGCGGGCTCACCGGCGCGGGCTGGCCCGCCCCAAGCTGCTGGCCGGCGCCGGCGGGGATGCCGGTGCCGTAAAGCACCAGGACCTCGCCGCGCTGGGCGGGGCTGGAGCGCGTCACCAGGCTCATATCCAGGCCGTGAAACAGCGCCGCCAGGTTACCCTGGACGGCGAAAACGCCCGGCGAGCTGATGGACACGTTCACCAACGCCAGTGGGCTATCGAAGCCGGTCACCAGCGAGTGAATCGCCACGGCAGTGGTTCCCGGCATCGCGTCTGGCGGCAACTGCGCGTTGATCTGGCCCGGCGAGGTGCTCAGCAGCGGCAGCGTGGCGTCGTTGAAGGTGACGCACAAGCCACCCAGCACGGTCGGCAGCGGCAGATCGCTGGCCGCGGCGTTATCCCCCAGATTCTTGCCGAAGATCGAGATCAGCGAGCCGGGTGAAATGGACGCGCTGAAGGTGGCCCCGTTGACCACGCCGCCGTTGTTTATGGCCGGCGCGTCGGTGGCGGCTGTCGCCGGTTGCAACGAAACGACGCTCAAGCCGCTGATGGTGAGAAGAAAGGCGTGCGAGCCGGCGGCGTCCACCCCCATCAGCCTGGCGCTGACGTTGGCGCGGGCGGCGCCGAACACCTGGGTGGCCGGCCCTTCCGGCGCCGCCACCGTCAGCAGCCGCGCCTGGTTGTTGACGTTGACCACTTCCACCAGCGGCCGCGGGTCGCCCACCGGGGTGGTGGTGGCGTTGGTCTGGGGCGGGATCGTAAAGCGGGCGTAAGTGTTCGCGTCGATCGCCGCCACGGCCGGCTGGTGCCGCAGCCCTTGACCCACCGAACCGCCCGCCCCGGTGCCCGTGAAGATGCCGGCCACCGGTACCAGCGTCGAGTTGAGGATCGCCCGGTTGGTCAGGTAGTATTGCCCGCCCGGGCCGGCCGACATCGGCCCGAAGAAACTGTCGATGGGCGGCGGCGTGCTGATCACCGTCGACGCGTTGACCCAGCTATCGCTGACCGAGTCATAGCGATAGGCCACGCCGTTCGAGGCCAGCAGAGCAACCGCTTCGTGGCCCGGTGTCGAAACCATGTTCGCCGGCGTAGAGACCAACGCCGCTCCGGTCGTGCTGATCACCGGAATCGTGGCCTTGAGGATGGCCGTGTTGGCCTTCACCGACCAGAGCGAGTCGTTGGTGCCGGTGGCGATGGCGCCGGCGGATGTGATGATGCCGCCGGCGGTGCCGGCAAACTGCGGCCCGAAAATGCCCATTGCGATGGAATGGGGAAAGATCGGATTGGCGTTGAAATTAAACGGCGCCGGTGGAAAGACCACCTTCCCGACCGCTATCTGCGCGTCGAGATCGACGATGCTGATCCACTCGCCGCCGGCGTTGGCCACGTAGAGCTGCGAACCGTCGGAAGTCATGGCCATCGACCGCGGAAACTGGCCGACCTCGATGGGAGGGAGCATCTTCCGGTTGCGGAAATCATAGACCTCGATGCGGTTCAACCCCTGGTTGGCGATGTAAAGGCGCCCTCGCCGGTCATCGACTTGAAGATCCGTTAGCCCCGTCGTTCCGGCCGACGATGTCTCAATCGGAATCACCTCGCCCACCTGGCCGGCCGCCTCGTTGTTCTGGTAGACCTGGATGACCGGCGGAACATTGATCGCGTCGTTGGAGACCAGCGTGATCGTGGTGACCGTACTGCCGGGCAGCCGGGAGGTGACCTGCGGGTTCAGAATGAAGCGAATCGTGGAAGGCGCCAGCCCGGATGTCGCCTGTGCCAGCAGCCCGGGCGCAGCGGTTCCGACCCCCGTCGGCTGCGAGAAGGTAAACGTGCCTTTGCCCTTGCCCAGGTTGTTGATCTTCAGCTCCGTCTGCACCAGGCCCTTGTTGCAGGCGTTGATGGAAAGGCGCACGACGGTCGTTTCGGGCATCAGGATCGGGTAATCGAAGACGTGTCCGACCGGCAACATAAGCACGCCGGAGTCGGACAGTGCATAGGCGGTCTGGCCGTCGGAGGTCGCGACGATTTTCCCGAGGATGTTTTCCGGCAACCGCAGCCCGAGATTGATGCCCAGGTTACGAGGATTGGAGACCAGCAAGGTGGCAGCGTTGGGCTTCGGCTGAGGAAGTGCGAAGGCGGCAACGTTGAAGGCGCTGTAAAGGGTATTGCCGTCCGCGGAGAACACACTGCCCCCGACGTTCTGCTGCGCGTTGAAGGTTCCAGGCAACGGGAAGGGCGCGTTGACGGAGCTGCTGGTGGCCAGCACGTTTAGCGTGGATGTCTCGAGCAAGCGCAGCCCCGCCATGAAGTGCGACCCATCGGGCGAGACCGACAGGACACTCGAAAGCCCGGGCGTCTGGCGCGCTTGCAGCACCGTGCCGGAGGCGGCCTCGTAAACGAACACCACCGTCGAGTTGCCGGTGGGGGTGTTCACGCCGATGACGAAGCGCCCGTCCGGGCTGGCCTGCAGCCGGCCGCGAAACGCCAGAAACGGGCGGGCGGCGATAAAGCCCGCCAGGCGCGGATCCTGCGGCGCCGGCGGCGGCACCGGCACGGCCGTGAGCTGGGCTGGCCCGGTCTGCGTGGGATCGAACACCAGCAGCGTATTGACCGGGCTGGTGGCGGACCCCGTGCCGAGCGTGGTGATCAGCACCCGGCCGTCGAAGCCGACGGCCACGCCCTCCGGCGGCGCCGTCAACGAGATCGTACTCGCCACCTGCAATTGCCCCAGATCGATGACGTTCAGGGTCGAGCTGGCGAAATTGGTGACGTAGAGGAACTTCCCGTCCGGCGACATCGCCGCGGAGACCGGCTGCTGCCCCACCCCCACCGGCGGCAGGAACCGCCGGTCCGGGATCGAATAGATATCGATGCGGTTGTTGGCGTTGTTGACCAGGTAGAGGCGCTGTCGCCCTTCGTCGAGCACAAGATCCTGCAAGCTTCCCGGGACAGGAATGGGCGTGCCAAACGTGGCGCCTGTCTGCCCGGCGGCCCCCAGGCAGGCCAGGACACCGAGAACGATTAGCCGGATCTTTGTCACCCTCAATTCCTGTTGCTCTTTCAACACATACCATAAAAAAAAGTTGCTGCCGGGCACAACATTCGGCCCCGGGCGGGGTTTTGAAGGCGTACTGAAGGCCGTACCGTTGACAGATTGGTAGGGGATCGCTATGCTCCGAGGGCGGGGCGGCCCTCACAACGCCGCACGCCGTCGCGGCCGTAGCCCGTCGTACCCCCCTGACGGCCGGCGCTGGGGCGGCGGTTGTTAGCGGGTCCGCGTCACAGCGACGCCACGCCAATTGAAAAGGGTGCTGATTCGAAATAGTACTAGGGGCTGCTTACTAGGCGATGCCATCGACCGGGCCAATACCAGTAAGACTCGCCGCGAAGGATTACTCAAGAGGCCCGGATTGCGGAAGGGCGAAGGCCTCTGGATCCTGCCCTGCGAGGCGATTCACACCTTCTTCATGAAATTTGACATTGATGTCCTGTTTCTCGACAAGAAGAGGCGGGTGGTGAAGGCCGTCCGCCGCTTGCGTCCCTGGCGGCTGGCCGGAAGCTGGCGCGGGCGCAGCGTACTGGAACTGCCCGCCGGGACGATCGAAGAGACCGGCACTCAGACCGGTGATGTGCTCGAGGTAATCGAGCAAGCCTAGGATTCGAGAATCGTGAGCCGGAGATTGGCAATCGCGACCGCGCTGCTGGGCATGGCTGCATGGCCAGGATGTACACGGCGCACCACGACAACGACGTGGCCCGCACCGGCGCCCAAGCCGGGGGTGGTCGCCACCATGCGCCGTCAGATCCTCAACGCGGCCGATGCCGGTGAAGGCGATGCCGTGGCCAATCAGTTGCGCGGCCAGATGGCCTCCGAGCCGTCGGACGTCTCCTTGCGCCTGGCGCTCGCCGCGCACTACGCAAAAATCGGCCTGCCGGAGCTGCAACTGGAGTTGCTGCGCGTGGCGGTGGAACGCTTCCCCGCGTCCCGCGAGGCCCGCCTGACGCTTGCCGAAGCGCTTCGGGCAGCTGGCCAGCCGCGCCAGGCTATCGAGTCGCTGCGGGACTTCGCGCAAGGCTACCCTGCCTCCGCCGACGCCGTGCTCCTGAACCGGCTGGGAGTCTGCTACGACGAGGCCGGCGACTGGAAATCGGGCGAGCAGGCCTACCGCCGCGCGCTCGATCTGTCGCCGCGGCTCGATTACCTGCACAACAACCTCGGCTACAACCTGCTCGAGCAGCAACGCCTGGCCGAGGCTGTGACGGAATTCCACCGGGCGCTGCGCATCAATCCGGACTCGATGGTGGCGCGCAACAATCTCGGCGTGACCCTGGCCCGGCTGTCTTTGCGCGACCCCAACGTCCCCATCAACGACGCGCTGAAGCACTTTGAAAACATCGTGGACGCTGCCACCGCGTACAACAACCTGGCGGCGGCCCTGATTGAGGAAAACCGGTACGAGCAGAGCCGGTGGCTGCTCGAAGCGGCCCTCGATTACAACCGCTCTCACGCTGCCGCTTTGGCCAACCTGCGGCTGGTTTCCGAGCTGGACGGCAAACCGGCGGAGTGGCATCTTCGCCCCAGGCGCCATTTCTGGAGCCGTTCGGCGGCCGCGCTGAAAAGAGTTTTCGCAAGTGAGCAACCGCTCCCCAACGGGCCCACAGAGCGCCCCAACCCGGATCGCGCCGCATCCGAGCCGGGGCGTCCACTGGCCCCGTAAGGGAGCGGGGATCGAAAAGGAGAACGTTATGAAACGACTATTGGTGGCCTTCTTACGCGAGGAATTGGGCCAGGATCTGGTCGAATACGCACTGGTCGTTGCCACGGTGGCCCTGGTGCTGATCACCGCCGTGAACAACCTTTCCCAAGGCATAGTGAGCCTGTATCAGAGCATGACCGGCGATCTGGCCAGCATCGGCCAAACCGGGCAATAGGCGGTTCCTGCATGCCGGCTTGTAGCCTGTGGGTTGTAGCCTGTGGTTACCGCAGGTGCGGGCCGAGCCAGACACCGCGAGCCGCAGGTCGCAAGTCCTATGGCAGCATCGACAAGTTACCGGCTACGGGCCGCCGGCCACGAACTACGCGTGGCTCCGGCCCGAGTCCGCGTGTTGCTCCCGGACTTGGCCTCCCTGATCGCTCTGCTTACTTTCCTGTACGTCCTATTCTTCTTCCACGGCTACACCCGCCTGTTTCATGATTCCGACGCCGGCTGGCACATCCGCAGCGGCGAGCAGATCCTCGGTTCACTGCGCCTGCCTTCCCAAGATCCCTATTCCTTTTCCCGAGCCGGCCAGCCTTGGATGAACTGGGAATGGCTCGCCGATGCGGCGAGTGGCGCGGCCCACCGGGCGGCCGGCCTGGGCGGGGTGGCTTTGCTTTACGCCGCGGCCATCGCCGTCGCCGTCTGGTGCTGGTTCGGGCTGCAGTGGAAGCTCGGCAGCAACTTTCTGCTCGCCTGCGCCCTGGCGGCGCCCCTGCTCGGCACTCTCAATATGCACTGGCTGGCCCGGCCTCACATCTTTAGCTGGATCCTGATGCTGGCGGCGCTGGCGTGGGCGGAAGGCGAGCGCTCCCGCGCGAGGCTCGCCTGGTACGTCGCTCTCGCTGCGATCTGGGCCAATGTGCACGGCAGCTTCCTGTTCGCGCCGCTGCTGGCGCTGATCTACGCCGCAGCGCGGTTTCTGCGGCCGCAGCTCTGGAAGCTCGACCGGGAGGAGGAGTGGGCGGCAGCGCGGTACTATCTGGCCGCCGCCGCCCTGGCTGCTCTGGCCGGACTGGCGAATCCCTACGGCTGGCAGTTGCATCGCCACGTGCTGCGCTATCTCGGCGACCGCGAGCTGCTGGCGTCGGTGGGCGAGTTTCAGAGCTTCAACTTTCACGCTGCCGGCGCCGGCGAGATCCTGCTGGCCCTGGGTCTGGCGGCGGCCGGCACGGCGCTGGCGCTCGGCCACCGCCGGCTCGATCATTTTCTCCTGGGCGTGGGCTTGCTGGCGTCCGCCCTGCGCTCGGCCCGCGGCCTGCCGCTGGCGGCCCTGCTGCTGCTGCCCATCGCCGGCGCCCACCTGAGCGAGTGGTGGAGGGATCTGGGCGAGTCGCCGTCGCTGCGGCCTGCCTGGCGCCGGCGGCTCGAAAGCGCCCGGCTTTACGGCGAGCGCCTGCGGGCCCTGGACGCGGACCGCATGGGGGGCCGCCTCTGGCTCGCTCCGGCGCTGCTCGCCGCCGCCTTCCTCTGCGCGCCCTTTGTGACCGCCCGGGCCGCTTTCCCGGCGTCGGAGTTCCCCGTGGCCGCCGCCGCGCGGCTGGAACAATTGACGCCCGATTTGTTTCAGCCGGGCGGCCGCCTGCTCGCCCCGGACAAGTTCGGCGGCTACCTGATTTACCGCTTCGACGGCCGGCTGAAGGTGTTCTTCGACGGCCGCAGCGATTTCTACGGCCGGGACTTTCTGGATGCTTACCGGCGGCTGGCGCAGGTGCGGCCGGGCTGGCAGGAACAGGTCCGCCGCTTCGGCTTCACACATGCCCTGCTGCCCAATGATTATTCGCTGGTCGACGCTCTC
This sequence comes from Terriglobia bacterium, assembly GCA_041477005.1. Taxonomy (GTDB): domain Bacteria; phylum Acidobacteriota; class Terriglobia; order Bryobacterales; family JACQDG01; genus JBGOUJ01. The sequence continues at coordinate 9,373 of JBGOUJ010000026.1, forward strand.
CAGCGCGCCGGCTGGACGGTGCTTTACCGCGATGGGACGGCCACATTATTGAAATGCACACCTTGATCCCGGAGATTGTTCTCGGAGCTATAGTGGTGGCCGGCGCAGCGGTCGACCTGCGGACAGGCAAGATTCCCAACTGGCTGACGCTGCCGGCCATGGCTGCCGGCCTGGTGATCAACTGCTTCGCCGGCCTGGGACTCGGGCGGGCGCTGGAGGGAATGCTGGCGGCGCTGGCCGTCTACTTCGTGTTTTTCGCCATCGGCTTCCGAGGCGCCGGCGACGGCAAGCTGATGGGCGCGGTCGGCGCCTTCGTCGGCTGGCCCCAGGTGGCCGTCGTGATGATGATCGTGGCCCTGCTGGGAGGCCTCGGCGCTCTGGCCCTGGCCTGGCAAAGAGGCGTGCTGTTCGAGCTCCTCGGCAGCACGCTAAACTTGGTAACCGACATGCTGGCCCTGCGCTGGCGCGACATCAAGGGGCGGAGCAACTTTCGCTCGCCAGGCGGCCTGCGGATGCCGCACGGACCGGTGATCGCCGCCGGGACGCTGGCGTTCTTGCTGTTTTCTCCGAGGTGAGGTGACGTGGATCGCAACCGCATGATCGCGATATTCGTGGTGGCCTGGGTATCGGCCGCGCTGCTGAGCTGGTTCCTCTATAAGAAGACCCGCGAGCCCCAGCGCGAGCGATCCCTGATCGTGCTCGCCGCCAGCCGCAACCTGCCCGCCGGCACGCTGCTGAAGGAAGCCGACGTGAAAACCGTTGCCATGCGCGAGCAGGATGCGCCCAAGGGCGTCTTGCGCCGCAAAGAGGAAGCCGTCAACCGCGCCGTGCTGGTGGACCTGGCCGCCAACGAGCCCCTGCTCGACCAGAAGCTGGCCCGGCACAACGGTATTGAAGGAATTGCCGCCACCATCGACGAGGGCAAACGCGCCGTCGCCGTCAAAATCGACCCCGCCAGCGGCGCCGGCGAGCTGCTGGAACCCGGCGCTCACGTGGACGTGCTGTTCACCCGGCCCGGCAAAATGTCCGAGGCCATCACCAACACCATCCTGCAGAACGTCAAGGTGCTTTCAGTGGGCCACAGGGTGAGTCCCGGCGAAAAGGTCGACCCCAAGGCTCCCAAGCTTCCGGTGGCTACGCTGCTCGTCTCACCGGAGGACGCGCAGAAACTGGAGCTGGCCAAGAACCAGGGCCGGATCAGCCTGGTGCTTCGCAATCCGACGGATGGCAAGAACATGAGCAAGACGGATCCAGTGACCACCGACGTCCTCGATCCGCTGGCGATGACGCGCGGCGAGACCCTGCGCCGCCGAGCGCCTCGCGTGGCCGCGGACCCTGGCGACGACTCCCCGGAGCTGAAGAAGGTCAAGGCGGAGCCTCCCCCTCCCAAATTTGTGGTCGACGTTTTCCGCGGGGGCAAGCACACCCAGGAAGTTTTTCGATGAAGGCAAAAGGCAAAAATCAAGAAAGGGAGCTTTTGTTTGGATTGCCTTCGGCAGCCGGTCGCCTGGGAAATGCGCCTTCCCGCTATTTTTGCCTTTTGACTTTTGCCTGTTGCCTGTTGCCTTGCTGGTTGCTCGCCCAGGCGATAGCGGTGCGGGAGGTGCGCCTGACGGTGGGACGCGGCGAGCTACTGCAGTTCAGTCGCGAAGTGACCAAGCTGTCGGTTTCCGAGCCGGCCATCGCCGACGCGGTGGTGATTTCTCCCAAGGAGATCGTGGTGAACGCCAAGGGAGTGGGCAATACCACGCTGCTGGTTTGGGAGGAAGGCGCGCCGCCGGCGCGCTACGACGTCAGCGTCACCCTGGATATGGCGCCGGTCGAACGAGAGCTGCTGGCGATGTTTCCCGGCGGAGCGATTCGGGTGAGCGGCAACCAGGAACGGCTCATCCTCACCGGCCAGGTCAAGGACGCCCAGGAATCGAAGCGCGCCGAAGCCATCGCTTCCTCCCGGGCCAAGCAGGTGGTCAACATGCTGACCATCCCGCCGCCCCGCAAACTGCATCAGGTATTGTTGCAGGTCAAGTTCGCCACTATCGATCGCACGGCGCTATCGGCGGTGGGGTTCAATTTTTTCAGCCAGAACAATAAGACGATCGGCGAGCTGAGCACCCAGCAATTCGGCAACCCGCGCTTTGCCGAGCTGCCCAACACCACCGTCAATCTAACCGACATCCTCAACATGTTCGCCTTCCGGCCCGACCTGAACATCGGCGCGACGATCAAGATGCTCCAGCAGAACAACCTGCTCGAGATCCTGGCCGAGCCCAACCTCATCGTTTTAGAGGGGAAGGACGCCAGCTTTCTGGCAGGCGGCGAGTTCGCCTTTCCCGTGGTCACCAGCACCGGCACCGGCGGCAACGTCGCGCCCGTCGTGACCGTGCGCTTCAAGGAATTCGGTGTCCGGCTCAACTTCTCGCCCACCATCACCGACGACGGGGCCATCCAGATGAAGGTGGCGCCCGAGGTCAGTGCGCTCGATTTCGCCAATGCGCTTACCATTCAGGGCTTCCAGATCCCCGCTCTCAGCACCCGCCGGGCGGAAACTGAGGTCGTGTTGAACGAAGGCGAAAGCTTCGCGATCGCCGGCCTGATCGACAACCGGGTGGAGCAGACGCTGGCACGCATCAAGGGCCTGGGTGATCTGCCCATCATCGGACGCCTCTTCCGCAGCCACCAGACCAACAAGACCAACAACGAGCTGCTCGTGGTGGTCACGCCTTATCTGGTCAAGCCTCTGGCGCCGGGCCAGGCAGCCAAGCTGCCGCACTTCCCCGTCGATCCGGTGATCCCGCCCGACAAGAAGAAAGCCGAAAAGCCCGCCCCCGGCCCGCCCAAGCCCGAATTCATCGGCCCCCGCGGCCACCAGGAGCCAGGGAAGTGAGATTGGCCGTCCGCCGCGGGGAATCGGGCCAGGCCGCCCCACTGGTCCTGATCCTGCTCGCCTTCGTCCTGTTCGCGTTTCTGGGCTTCGCGGTCGATCTGGGGCGCATGTACCTGATCCACGGCGAGTTGAACACCGCCGCCCAGTCGATGGCTCTGGCGGCGGGCCAGGAATTGATCGGGACCGGCGCCGCCGACCAGATGGCCGCGGCGGCGATGGCGGCGGTCCAGAACAGCGACAACGGCGGCGGCAACCGGTTCAACTTCGCCGGGAACCAGATCGGCGCCTCCGGCGAGAAGCTGACCAGCGCGGTCGAAGCCCCGGAGCTGTTCGCCACTTACAACGAAGCCGTAAGCGGGGACATCGGGGCCATTGCCGATCCCTCCACCGCCCGCTATATACGCGTGCGCGTGCGCGCCGATGCGCCCCTCACGTTCTGGCAGTTTCTACCGGTGGGCAAGTCGGGGGTTACTTCCATCGAAGCGGCGGCTGTAGCGGGCATCAGCGCGCCGCTGTGCAGCGTTTGCGGCATGGAGCCGCTCGCTGTGGCCCGGGTCGATGCCAACGATCAAACCGACTTCGGTTTTGTCCCGGGCCAAAAGTACACTCTCTACAGCCAGTGCACCGGCGCGCCCCCGCCGGCGCTGACGGGGGCGCCGATCGACGTGCAGTACACCCTGCTGAACCGTACGCTGGAGGACGCGAGCGACCCCGCCCAGCAGGTCTTCAAGCTTCTGGCCGGCGGCATTCCGGCGCCGTCGTTTCCCATCTCCGACACCAGCACCCTGACCTGCCCGACCATCGCCGTCGACGAGACGCGCCTGCCCAGCGTCAGCGTGGCGGCGTGCATCGTCTTGGCACGCGGCTCGATCGTCACCGATACCGTCTGCGGTCTCAACGCCAGGCTCAATGCGGCCCCGCATCCCTTCTGCGAATCGATCACCGACGTCGACACGCTGATCCAGTCCTTTCCGCCCGACACCGATATCGACAGCCACGACAATTATCAGGACTACACCGGCAACCGCCGCCGGGTATTGACGGTCGCCATTGTCGATGCGATCCCGTTCGCTGCCGCCGGAACCATGCAGGTATTCGGCTTTCGTCAATTCCTGCTCGATCCCAACCCGGGTTCGACCGAGCTCGATCCGACCGACCCCGTGGGCCGCTTCGTGGCGCTGTACATCGGCTCGCTGGTGCCGGTCAAGCAGGGCCAGTTTGGATCCTGCGGCGTCACCGCCGGCCCGGGCAAAGTGGTGCTGCACCAATGAAGAGCAAGCAACTGACGTTTGCCCGATTGACGCTGGACGATGGCCGCGAGCGTCGGCGCTCGATCGTCCACCGTCAGCCACCGCATGGTCAGCGGCTGATGCTTCCATCGGCGCGTCGAGGGGGCATGCTGCTCGAGTCGGCCTTGATGGTCCCCCTGCTGATTCTGCTCTTGGCCGGCGGCATGGAGTTGGGCAAGATCGCTCTGACTTATTACACCCTGCAAAAGGCCATGGGAGGCGCGGCGCGGATGGCGAGCGTGCTGCGCGGCGCCAATTTCTGCGATCCCGACGACCCACAAATCACGGCGATCAAGGACTTCATCGTCTACGGCCCGGACGGCGCCAACGGCAGCCCGATTGTCCGCAGCCTGACAGCCGATCAGATCTTGATTACACCCGAGCGAATGGACGGCGAGACCGGCAGCATTGGCCCCTGCGATTGCAGCGGCGCCACCGGCTGCCTCGCGAGCGACGGCGGCCGGCCGCCGGACTTCGTCGAGGCCTCCCTCGCCGGCGGCTATCCGTTCCAGCCGCACATCCCGTTCCGGGTATTGGAGCAGATTTTGCTGCGCCCGCATGCGCGGGCCCCGTTCGGGGGGCAGTAGGATGTGGAGAACGTCAAGAACCGCTCCCATCTCATGGTCGCGGCCCGGAAGCGGGGCCGCGGCGCCCTCTGGACCAGCGAGGGAGCGGCCTCCGCGCTTTCGATCCCGCCGCGGCCAAACGATCATCGAATTCGCTCTGGTCTACGGAGCGATCCTGCTGCCGCTGACCTTCATGTTCGTCTTCGCGTGCGAATTGATGTGGGTCTGGCACAGCGTGGCGGAGTGGACGCGGGCCGGCGCCAACTACGCCGCCACCCACTGCTTCCAGAGCGACGGCACTAACGTGAAGCAGTGGATGCGGGCAAACGTCCCCTTGATGATCGACATCAACCGGTTCAGCCAAGGCGAAGTGGATGTCAACGTGGACTATTTCAGCGAAGACCCCACCAGCGGCCAGCCGGTCGGCTTCGCTTGCGCCGGCGCCGAGTGCTCGCCCGAGTGCATACCGGACCTGGTGCGGATCACGATCGGCAACTACACGTTCCGCCGCTTTCTCGACGTGCTCGGCTTGCCCGGCGTGCCGCTGCCCGACTTCAGCACGGCGGTGCGCATGGAAGGCGCCGGCTGCAACCCCGAGAGCAACACCTGCCTGCCGTGAGCCTATGCCCATCGCACTGATTGTAGCCAGCACCGACGAGCACTTCCGGGAGATGGTCCGGGAGAGCCTGCTCAACGTGCCCAACGCCACGGTGCTTGCCGAGTTTCCCGAGATCGCGCTCAACCTCTATATCCGCGTGCTGCACGAGCTGGAGCGCCACCCCCACGCCGCCCTGCTGCTGGACCTTTCCGCCGACGCCGACGGCGCCATCAAGGCCATGGAGAAGGTCCGGCAGGCGGCACCGGATCTCTACGTCATCGCCTCGCACTATCAGGCCGAGGCCGAGGTCACGGTCGCCTGCATGCGGGCCGGCGCGCACGATTTTCTGCTGCAGCCGTTGAAGCGCACCGAGTTTCGCGACGCTATGACGCGCCTGGAAAGCAGCGTCCACCGCTCCAACACCCCCGGTCCTAAACTGGGCCGCATTTATACTTTCCTGGGCGCCAAGGGCGGGGTCGGCTCGACCACGCTGGCCGTCAACTTCGCCGCCGTCGCCGCCCAGAGCAAGCGCAACACCGTCCTGCTCGACCTGGACATGCGCGCCAACGACGCGGCCTTGCAGCTCGGCGCCCATCCGCAGTACACGCTGGCCGAGGTCGCCGAGAACCTCAGCCGCCTGGACCAGGCTCTTTTCGAGGGCTTCGTCACCCGCGACCCCCTCGGTTTCTATCTGGTCGGCCCGCCCGACAATCTCGAGCAGCGCGGCGCCTTCAGCGACTACCAGTTCAAGGAGTTCGCCACCTTCCTCGTAGACAAGTACGACGCCGTGGTGGTGGACGGCGGCGTGGGGATCAACGACGAGGTCGTGATGGCGTCCATGCAGATCTCTTCGTCGATCTTCCTGGTCCTGACCCAGGAGCTGGCCGCCATTCGCAACACCCAGCGTTACATCTCGTTTTTGATGCGCATCGGCATCACGGCGGACCAGATCAAGCTGGTGGTGAACCGCTACAACAAGCGGGTCAACTCGAACCTCGCCTCCCGCGAGCAAATTGAGAACACGCTGAACCAGCCGATCTTTTTCGGGGTACCGGAGAGCTACGCCGCGGCCCTGAGCGCCGTCAACAAAGGCCGGCCGGTCACCGCCGATGAGACGGAGAAGTCCTCCGAGCTCGCGAGCGCCCTGCGCGCGTTCGTGAACAAGGTGATCACCGCAGGGTAAGATTGATGATTTGTTGATTTTTCGATTTGTTGATTGAGTTATGGGCTCCTCCAGAATCCTGGCCCGTCCGCGCTCGGCAGCCGAGCGGTGGCTCGAAATCAAGAATCTCATCCACCAGAAGCTGCTGATGACGCTGGACATCGACACCCTCAAGGCCATCAAGAAGGAGCAGGTGCGCGGCGAGATCGGCCTGACGGTCGAGAAGCTCTTGCTCGACGAGGGCATCCCGATGACGCTCGCCGAGCGCGAGCGGCTGATCGAGGAGGTTCTCGATGAGGTCTTCGGCCTGGGTCCCCTCGAACCGCTGCTGAAAGATCCGGACATCGCCGACATCCTGGTCAACGGCCACGACAACGTCTTCATCGAGCGCGACGGACGGCTGCTCGAAACCAACGTGCGCTTTCGCAACCAGCGGCACGTGCGGATGATCATGGAAAAGATCGTCTCCGGCGTCGGCCGCCGCCTGGACGACTCTTCCCCGATCGTCGATGCGCGGCTCAAGGACGGCTCGCGCGTCTGCTGCGTGATTGCGCCGCTCTCGCTGATCGGGCCGGTCATGTCGATCCGCCGCTTCGGCAAGAAGCTGCTCACCACCGAAGACCTGCTCAAGAAAGAAGCGCTCACCACCGGCATGCTCGACCTGCTCAGCGCTTGCGTGGAGGCCCGGCTGAACATCGTCATCTCCGGCGGCGCCGGCACGGGCAAGACCACGCTGCTCAACACGCTCTCCCGCTACGTGCCGGAAGAAGAGCGCATTATCACCATCGAGGACGTGGCCGAGCTGCAATTGCAGCAGTGGCACGTGGTGCGCCTGGAGACCCGCCCGCCCAACATCGAGGGCGCCGGCGCCGTCACCCAGCGCGATCTGGTCATCAACTCGCTGCGCATGCGCCCCGACCGTATCATCGTCGGCGAGTCGCGCGGCCCCGAAGCGCTCGACATGCTCCAGGCCATGAACACCGGCCACGACGGCTCCATGACCACCGTTCACGCCAACAGCCCCCGGGACGCCTTCTCGCGCCTGGAGACCATGGTCATGATGGCCAGCCAACACGTGCCCGACCGCGTGATCCGCCAGCAGCTCGCCTCGGCTATCAACCTCGTCATCCAGATGTCGCGCCTGCTCGACGGGGCGCGCCGCGTAACATCCATTGCCGAGGTGGTGGGAGTCCGGGAAGATCGCGTGGAAATGCAGGACCTGTACCTCTTCGAGCGCCTCGGCGTGGCTCCCAGCGGCCGTGTGATCGGCCGCTTCAAGGCCACCGGCGCCCGCCCCATCGCCATGGAGCGCCTGAAGGCCAGCGGCATCCACCTTTCGGAATCGATCTTTCAGGAAGTGCACGAGATCAAGTGACGCTGTTCTTCATCATCGGCATCCTCTTCAGCGCCGCGTTGTACGGCGCGGCGCACTTCGCCTGGGCCGTGCCCGACCGGCAGCGCGCCGAGTCTCTGGCTCAGCGCATGACCGAGATCCGCGTGCACCGCCGCTCCGCCGGTCCCGACCTGGTCCGCCGGCAGCAGCGCGGCCGCTTCGGTCTGATTGAGAATTTCATCCAGTGGCTGGGGCTGATCCGACGGCTGCAGGAACTCACGGACCAGGCCAACCTGAAGTACCGGGCCGGCAATATCGCCGCCCTGGTCTTCCTGCTGGCCGCGAGCGCTTTTGTTCTCAGCGGCCTGTTCCGCGTGCCGCTGCTGGCTGTCCGCCTTCTCTCCGCGCTCTTCGTGGCCTCGCTGCCGGTCCTCTATATCCTCTGGCGGCGCCAGCGGCGGCTGCGGCAGTTTGAAGTCGCTCTCCCCGACGCCATCGACCTGTTCGCCCGGGCCATGCGCGCCGGCCACAACATCCATAGCGGCCTGGAGGTCATCGCCAGCGAAACCTACGACCCCGTGCGCATGGAGTTCCGCAAGCTGATGGAAGAGATCGCCGTCGGCTCGCAGGTGGATGACGCGCTGCGCGGGCTCAGCAAGCGGGTGCCCCTGATCGATCTGCATTTCTTCGTCACCGGCGTCGTGCTGCAGCGCCAGACCGGCGCCAATATCGTCGGCGTGCTCGAAAACCTGTCCCTGGTGATCCGCGAGCGGCTCAACATGGCGGCCAAGCTGAAGGCCCACACCGCGCAGCAGCGGCTTTCAGCGGTGGTCATGATTCTGGCCCCCATCGTCACCGGGCTGATGTTCTATTTCTTGAAGCCGGATTACATCCAGGTGCTGTGGACCGATCCGGCAGGCTCGATCTTTTTCTTGTATGCGATCGGCTCCGAGATCCTCGGCGCCCTCGTGCTGTGGCGGATCGCGAGTGTGAAGTTCTAGCCTGACTATGGTGACCGCCCTCTTATTTGGATTGTTCGCGTTCGCCACCGTGGCGATCCTGCTGGCCGGTGGTGTTCACCTGTTCGAGACCCGGGAAAGCCCGCTGACCGAGCGGCTGGAGGAGCTGCGGTTGCACGCCATGGCCGGCGCCCCGCGCACCGAGAGACGCCGCTTGGCGGGCGGTTTCTGGAACCGTCTCGGCTACGTCATCGGTCACCTGCCGGGCGGCGAGTCCTGGTTGAGCGGCGCCGAGAAAGACCTGGCTGCCGCGGGCATCCGCCGCAAGAATGCGCCTGCTTTGTACGTTCTTCTTTCTTCGGCCGCCATCCTCGGCTCCCTGGCGGTGGTGCTCTACTTCACCCGAAGCCTGGACGCCGGCTCCGTCCTCTCCTTGTGCCTGGGTGGCTTCCTGATCGGCTACTACGTGCCCAAGCGGATCCTCGGCCGCATGGTCAAGCGCTACCACAGCAAGCTGACCGAGGCCCTGCCCGACATGGTCGATTTGCTCAGCATCGTGCTCGGCACCGGACTTTCTCTCGACCAGTCGTTCCTCCGCGTCAGCGAAGAGCTCCAGCACATCTATCCCGAGCTGGCCGAAGAGCTCTACCTGTTGACCGTCCAAACTCAGGCCGGCCAGGAACGCTCCGTCGCCTTCCGCCAGTTGGTGAAGCGCACCGGCGTGGACGATATCAAGTCGCTCGCCGCCATGATCGTCCAGAGCGAGCGTTTCGGCACCAGCCTTTCCCAGGCCCTGCGCGTCTATTCGGAATCGCTGCGAACACGGCGCCGGCTCCGGGCCGAAGCCAGCATCGGCAAGGCCGGCGTCAAGATGCTGTTCGCTACCGTCCTGCTCATCTTTCCCGTCTTTTTCGTGATAACCTTGGTTCCGTCCATCCTGACCCTCATCCGCACGTTTCAGGAAATGCAGAGGTGACATCCATCATGCGAAACGGCGTCTTGCTGCTGCTGGCTGCCCACGGGTTGCTGGTCGTTCAAACGGCGACCAAGGCCTCACTGCCGGTCGAGGGCAATCCGAGCAGCCCGGTGAAGGTGACCGTCTACGAGGACTTGCAGTGCCCGGATTGCGCCAACTTCCGGACCATGATGGACCAGCAGCTCCTGCCGCGCTACGCCGGCCGCGTGGGCTTCGTTCACAAGGATTTCCCGCTGAACAAGCACGCCTGGGCCCGGCCCGCCGCCATCGCCGGCCGCTACCTCGCGGCCCAGAACGCTGAGATCGCCGTTCGCTACCGCCAATGGGTGATGGGTCACCTGCGCGAGATCACGCCCGACAATTTCCGCGAGAAACTGGCCGGCTTTGCCCGCGATCAAGGCGCCGACCCGGATGCTGCCGTGCGCGCTCTCGATGACCCGGCGCTCGCCGCCCTGGTCGAGCGCGATTACCAGGAAGGCGTCGCCCGCGGCGTGGCCAAGACCCCCACTGTGTTCGTCAATGGCCGCCCCTTCATCGAGCGCTTCCGCTTCGAGGACCTGGCGGCGGCAATAGACGAGGCGCTGCAATAAACAAATCACCAAATCAATAAATCAACAAATGCCTTCTGCCGTCGTAACTGGTGCGAGCCGCGGCATCGGCCGGGCCATCGCGCTGGAACTTGCCCGCACCCACCAGGTCGTGGCCACTTACCACGAGCGCGAGGACGCCGCCCGGAGCCTGCGGCAAGAATGCGGCGCCGAAATCTTCCGACTCGACATTGCCTCGCCCGCCGATCGTGAGGCGCTGCTCGCCTTCTGCCGTGAGCGATGGGAGCGTCTCGATCTTCTGGTCAACAACGCCGGCATCGCCCCGCGACAACGCCTCGACTTGCTCGAAGCGACCGAGGAGAGCTTCGACGAAGTACTGGCCACCAATCTGAAAGGGCCCTATTTCCTCACCCAGTCCGCCGCCCGCTGGATGAGCGAGCAGCAAGCCGGCCGGATCGTCTTCATCACCTCGATTTCCGCCTACACCTCGTCGGTAAATCGCGGCGAATATTGCGTCTCCAAGGCCGGCCTCAGCATGGCCGTGCAACTGTTCGCCCATCGCCTGGCGTCCTCCGGCGTGCGGGTGTTTGAGGTCCGGCCGGGCATCATCCGCACCGACATGATCGCGCCGGTCGAGGCTCAGTATGAGGAGCGGATCGCGCAGGGGCTGCTGCCCCAGCCGCGGCTGGGCGAGCCGCGCGACGTGGCCCTGGCCGTCCGCGCCGTCGCCGACGGTCTGCTCGACTACTCCACCGGCCAGGTGATCAACGTGGACGGCGGCTTCCACCTGCGCCGGCTCTAGCCATGTTTCACTCGCCCCGGTGCGACAGCTCCTCGCCTTATGCCACACCGTCGGAGAACCGGGCAGGCGCGGTGACTCTTGGTGATCCCCCCGCGTTCGGAAAGGCAAAGTATGAGTGACTTCGATTCCGCAGGCCCCCGCGACACCGCTCTATCCTGGCCCAGTCTGCCCCTCGCTGCCTGGATTGATACCTATCGGACCCTGCAATTGTGGACGCAGATCGCCGGCAAAATTCGCCTCACCCTCAGCCCGAAGCTGAACCACTGGTGGAGCGTCGCCTTGTACGTCAACCCGCGCGGGCTGACGACTTCACCCATCCCCTACGGCGCCGGCGCGTTTGAAATCCAGTTTGACTTTCTGGACCACCGGATCGAGATCCGCACCAGCGCCGGGGACTGCCGGTGGCTTCCTCTGGCGCCGGAGCCGGTAGCGGTCTTCTACGGCCGGCTTATGGCAGCCTTGCGCGCGATGGGCATTGACGTCGCCATCAACACCAAACCCCAGGAGTTTCCCGACCCCATTCCATTCGAGCAGGACCATCGCCATGCCTCTTACGACCGCGACTACGCCCACCATTTCTGGCGCATCCTGCTATCGGTCGACGGCGTTCTGAACGAGTTCCGGTCGCGTTTTATCGGCAAGTGCAGTCCGGTTCACTTCTTTTGGGGCAGCTTCGACCTCTGCTGCACACGGTTTTCCGGCCGTCCCGCCTCTCCGCGCAAGGGTGTGATCACCAGCGAGGCCTACTCCCACGAGGTGATCAGCGCCGGGTTCTGGCCCGGAGGCGGCGAGGTGGAGGCGGCGTTTTACTCCTACACGGCGCCCGCGCCGCCCGGTCTGGCGGAGGAGCCGGTGCGCCCGGCCGCCGCGTTCTGGAAACCCGAACTCTCCGAATTCCTCTTGATGTACGACGACGTTCGCCGCGCGGAATCGCCCCGCGCTGCGCTGCTGGAATTCCTGGAGAGCACCTATGCCGCGGGTGCGAAGCGGGCAAACTGGGACCGCGGGGCGCTCGAGCACGGCTACAGCGCCGGCAGCGCAGCCTGACCAGCGGGCCAACAAAACCGCGCGCGCGGAGACCGACGGCAGCGGTTATTGCAGGGCGTGGACTTGTTTTGAGGCGAGTGTACTCAGCAGCGCCGCGCTGGGCTTTCGCGACCTCTTCGGAGCTGCGGCCGCCAGCTTCGCGGCAAAGTCGGAGAACGACCGCCCTAGCGCCGATTTGCGGCCAATCAAGCGGCCTTGCTGCTCCGCACGCCGGAGAGCGAGGTAATCGCTGGGAAAAACGGCCGCAACGGGTCCTTCCAGGAGCCCCTCGAAGTCTTCCACCGGGACCTCGTCCGGCGTCCAGCGGTTCAGAATGGCGGCGATCCGGCCGGCGGGGATGCCCCGCTTGACCAGCTCTTGTCGCCGCTGGCTGGCCAGCGCCAGCGCAGGCAGCTCGGGCGTCGTCACGATGTATATGCTCCGGGCGCGCCGCACGATCTCGACGGTCGCATCGTTGACCGCCTCCGGCAAATCCACGACGATCGTGTCGTACCGTGGCTCCAGGAACTGCAGCAATGCGTGATACCGCGCCCAGGAAACCGGCGCCGGCTCGGTCAGCCTCGGGCTGGCCAGCAGGTCGATGCCGCAAGCCGGCGCCACAATCCGTTCCCACAACGCGTCATCGAGCACTCTGACGTTCTCCAGCGCCTCCAGAACCGAGTAGCCGGCGCCGGGCTTCAGCAGCACCGAGAACGGCCCGGACCGCAGGTCGGCTTCCAGCGCCAGAACCTTCTGCTCCGCGTCATGGGCCAGCGATCCGGCGATATTCAGCGCCACCGTGGTCGAGCCGCTGCCCGCCTTGGCCGGCAGGAAAGCGATCAAGTTTTCCTGCACCAGCGGCCGCGCCTGGCACATGGCCTGCTCCACAGTCTTCAGGAGTCTCGCATTCGTGATCGGCGGAAACAGGATCGGCAGACCGTCCTCTTGCATTCCCCGTGGGACCTGCGGCTCGTTGGCTTCTTGCACGAACCAGACGATGGCGGCGCCGTGGTCCAGGATCTGGATCTGCTTGTGGAGCTGCTCGGCCTCCACGAGGTTGCGGATCTCGATGAACGCGATGTCCGGGTCGAACGAGTTCAGCGTCTGGCTCAGCTCGTAAGGCGAGGGAAAAGCATGTCGAACCCTCAGCATAGAGACCTGCCCCGATTCCACGGCGGCTTGCTCGATCTCGTTCGATGACTCTTGATCCTGCGCGAACACTACGGCCTTGAACATTTCCGATTCTCCCTGTTACCGGGTCGCGTAGGTCTTCCTTGGAAGGAGCGACTCCAGGAAGGCCAAGCCGGACCGCTGCGGCGGCGGCTGCGGCGGCTCCGGCTCCCCGGCCAACTTCGCGGCGAACCCGGCCAGTGACAGCCCCAGCTCGGTTTTCCGTCCGATCAGGCGTCCCTCCTGCATCGCGCGCCGCACGCAGTGATAATCATTCCGGAAGACGGCCACCACCGGCTCGCCCAGAAAATGCTCCACGTCCTGCAGCCGGATGTCGTTCTTAGTCCAGCGATTCAGGATGATGCCGGCCCGGTCGGCCGGGACGCCTTGGCGGACCATCTCCTGGCGCCGTTGCCGCGCCAGCACCAGAGAGGGCAACTCCGCGGTGGCCACAATGTAAACGGCCTTGGCCAGCCGCACGACTTCCAGCGTCGCGTCATTCACCAGTTCCGGCAGGTCCACCACGATCGTGTCGTAACGCCGGCGCGCAAACTGCAGCAACTGGTGATAGCCGCTCCAGGAAACCATCGCCGCTTCGGTCAGCCGCGGGCTCGCCAGCAGGTGCAACCCGTGCGCTTTGCCTACGATCCGGTCCCACAAGGCTCCGTCCAGCGCCTCTGTGTTGTTCAGCGCCGTCAGCATCGAGTACTGGGTTTGGCACTTCAGCACCATGGCGATCAGCCCGGAGCGCAGGTCCGCGTCCATCGCCAGAACCCTCTGCCCCAGGTCCCGGACCAGGCCTCCCGCCACGTTGACGGCCAGGGTGGTCGCTCCTGCCCCGGCTTTGGCCGGCAGAAACGCCACCAGGTTGTCCTGCACCTGGGTCCGCACGCGGCGCATCGCCCGCGCCACGGACTGCCGGAGTCCCTGCTCGGTAACCGGCGAGGTCAGGATCTCGACCACTCCCGCCTCCGCCGCCTCGCGCGCCTGCCTCGCGTCCCAGGCCCGCGTAAAGCCGATGACCGCCGCGTCCGGGCGTAGGACGCCAACCTCTCGCGCCAGCGCCAGCGCTTTGTCGAAATCGGTCAGCTCCACAAAGACGATGTCGGGGCTGAAGGAGTTGACCAGCCGGGTCAACTCGTAGGGCGAGACGAAGGCGCGCATGGTCTTGTAGATGCACACTTCGTTCGACTCCGAGGCCGCCTGCTCGATGGTTCTGGCCGCCAACTGGTCCTGCGCAAATAGAATGGCGCTAAACATCCAGCCCTCTCCGCTCCAGAATGAGAAACCCGCTCTCTACGTGTCCTGCCAGGACCCGGTTCCACACCACGCGCGCTGTGCCCTCCGCCTGGTCGTGCCTGAACCGCACTTCCTGGCCGGTCTCGAGCGCCACCGCGTTGTGCGCTGCCCGGAATCCGCTCCAACTGTAATCCAGCAGCCACCCCGCCAGCTCGAGCGGCCACGGATCATCAAAGAACAGCCGCACCCGACCCTCGGCCGGGCTTCGCTCCTCCCGACGTCGCTCGCTGGCGGCGCGACTCGCTTCCACTTCATGCCACACAGTTCTGGTAGTTTGCATCCGCCCCATAGGTCTTCAGCTTTCGGCTCAGCGTCCGGCGCGAGATGCCTAGCATCTGGGCGGCCCTTTGCTGATGCCCTCCCGTCTGGTCCAACACCCGCATGATCATGCGCCGCTCCATGTGGTCCAGGCTGCAGCCGGCCCCCCCCTCGGTGACCAGCCGCGGCCCTTGCCTCTCGAGCGGCAAATCCGAAGATCGAATGACAAGGTCTTCCGCGAAAACCGCCGCCCGGGCGATAGCGTTTCGCAGCTCGCGTACATTACCCGGCCAGGAATGCTTCTGCAGCAGCTCCTCGGCATCCGGCGAAAACCGCAGGCGCGGGTTGTGCGCGCGCAGGAAATGCTCGGCGATCGGCAGGACGTCCTCCACCCGCTCGCGCAGCGGCGGCACCCGGCTTTGGATCTGGCACAGCCGGTGATAGAGATCGCGCCGGAAGGCCCCGGTGCGAATCGCCTCCTCCAGATCCTGATTCGTAGCCGCCAGGACCCGCACGTCTACCGAAACCTTTCGCACGCCCCCCAGCCGGTAATAGGGCGTGCCGTCGAGCACGCGCAGCAGCTTGACCTGCATCTTGGGATCGAGATCCCCGATTTCGTCCAAAAACAGCGTTCCGGACTGGGCCAGCTCGAACAGTCCCTGCTTGGTCGAATCGGCGCCGCTGAAAGCCCCCTTCTCGTACCCAAAGAGCTCGCTCTCCATCAGGTGCTCGGGCAGCGCCGCGCAGTTCACATCCACCCAAGGCTTGCCCGAGCGGATCGAGTAGTGGTGGATGGCCCGGGCCACCAGCTCCTTGCCACTTCCGGTCTCGCCGGTAATGAGGACCGTCGTATTGGTCAGCGCCACCCGCTCGGCCATCCGCAGGACGCGCTGCATGGCCTGGCTGCAGATCACCGCCGGCATTCCCAAGAACAACTGCGCTACTGAACCGTTCTGTGTCATCAGTACTGTAAGTAACGTACATTTACCCCCCTTGATCGGTCCATAGAACGGGGGTAACTTTCTGGGGGGTACCTTAGTACCGAAATTGACAAATTGTCCTTCCGGCCAAGCCGTATGGCACGATTTGGGACAAATTGTCCCTCGGGGAGAACCCCTGGCTGACGCTCGCCGCCGATCAACTAAGTAACTCAATCAAAAGCGGATAGACTCTTAAGTCGGTGTCGCGATGGCAATGGCCCCCGGCGTGCCGTACCAGGCGGCAAGTACTTGCAACCCTATGACTGCCATGTCACTAAAGGCGAAGGCCTTCATCACCGTCACGGTCGGTGTAGGCCTCGCCCTCCTGCTGATCCAATTGGCCCGGTGGGAGTGCCCCGATCCGGCCCGTTACCGGTAAGCAGCTTCCTTGGATTACAATCACTACACGTAGGACAACGCTCGGAGCGCAACTGGGCTGGGTGATCAAAGTCGACTCCAAGCCGGATCGCCACCGATCACTATACTCAACTCAGGGGGAAGTTAACGTCTTCCCAAAAGCCCCCGCGTCACCGGTAGCAAGGCCCCACGGAAGGAGCTTGCGGCCCTCAAAAGTGGACAATTTGGCGCCCGCGTCGCCAGGGTAGTAAACCCCTTTAGATTCAGCGGCTTACTCGCCAACAGCAGTTCGCGGCAGGACAGATTGTCCCAACCGCGGACCGCTGCTTAATCCCAACGTGTTGAGCGGCAAAGGGTTGCTGGACAGCCGCATGGAACCGGACGTGCTCTTGAGGCGCTGTGGTCAAACCAGAGGAGAGGGCGAATTGAACCCCACGGGTAAGTGGCTCGGAAAACTGAGGCTGGCAAGACTCAGACCTAACTCGCACCATTTGTTGATTCTGCTCTGGGTGGTCGTCTTGCTCGGGACCCCCTTGTTTTACGCGGGCTGGTGGGCAGTGCTGGCGATGGCGATCCCGATCCTTTACCTGGCCCGCCACGCCTACGCGCTGTTACGAATGCAGGATCAGGATATGGCCGCCCTGTACCTGCGCACGATCGAAGCGCTGGCACTGATGGTCGAGGCCAAGGATGAAACGACGCACCGGCACATCCGGCGCGTTGCGTCTTATGCTCAGGCAATCGGCAAAGCGATGGGTCTCAAGGGGAACGATCTGGCGGCCCTGCACGCGGCGGCACTGTTGCACGACATCGGCAAGGTCGCGGTGCCGGAGCACATCATATCGAAACCAGGGCGGCTCACGGAAGAGGAATTTGAAAAAATGAAGATCCACTCCGTGATCGGGGCCGAGATCCTGGAGAGAATGCACCTGCCTTATGCGGTAGCGCCGATTGTGCACTCGCACCATGAGCGGTGGGACGGCGCCGGTTACCCGGATGGGATCAAGGGAGAAGCCATACCCCTGGGTGCGCGGATTCTGGCAGTGGCGGATTCGTTTGACGCGCTGACTTCGGACCGTCAGTATCGCCCGGCCTACTCGCCGGAAGAAGCCATGGACATCCTGAACGGAGGGGCCGGCACGATCTACGATCTCCAGATCGTGAAGCTGCTCGAAGAACTGCATCCAAAATTGGTGACGCTGCCCGAATCCTGTCAGACGCCGCAGCCCGTCTGTGCGGCTGATGGTAAGGGCAGGGGTCAGGCCGTGCCGCGGACGGGGTTGTCGATCGAGAGCTCGTCACCGCTCTTCTCCATCGTGCGGGCGCGGCAGGAGCTGCAGGCTATCTACGAACTGACCCGCGACCTCGGCAACAGCCTGGACTTGAACGGGACCTTCCGGCTTCTGGTCGACCA
>JBGOUJ010000027.1:0-26694 GCA_041477005.1 Terriglobia bacterium
ACTACCGCCATGGAGAGGGGAATTCCCTCCTCTGCGTTCGACTGCCTCAATCGGATTGAAGTTCCCCTCCCCGTCCGGCGGCTGTATTGCTGGATGGGGAAGGGCCTGTCCTCGAGCCCTTGGCGATGCTCAAGGGTGAACTCCGCGAACGATGGCCGCGCACCGCGCCATTGGCGCCTACGGCGCTGGGCCGGATGGGGCGCGGGCGAAGGATGCGCCTCCGCCTGGTCAAGCGCAAATCGCAGCCGCCCCTAAGCGGTCCCCAACAGCCCCTGCTTCTCGATGAACGCAAGCACGGTCTCCAGGCCCTGGCCCGTCTTGAGGTTGGTGAAGACGAAGGGGCGGTCGCCCCGCATGCGCTGGGCGTCGCGGGCCATCACCTCCAGGGAGGCGCCCACATAGGGGGCCAGGTCGATCTTGTTGATGATGAGCAGGTCGGAGCGGGTGATGCCGGGCCCGCCCTTGCGGGGAATCTTGTCGCCCGCCGCCACGTCGATCACGTAGAGCGTGAGGTCGGAAAGCTCGGGGCTGAAGGTGGCGGCCAGGTTGTCGCCGCCGCTTTCCACGATCACCAGATCCAAACCGGGGAACTTGGCGCAGAGCTGATCGACGGCGCGCAGGTTGATGGACGCGTCCTCGCGGATGGCCGTGTGGGGACAGCCGCCGGTCTCCACCCCCACGATCCGTTCCGCGGGCAGCGCCTGGCTGCGCACGAGGAACTCCGCGTCCTCCTTGGTGTAGATGTCGTTGGTGACCACCGCCACATTGTAGCGGTCGCGCATGCGCTTGCAGAGGGCGTCCACGAGGGCCGTCTTGCCGGAGCCGACGGGGCCGCCGACGCCCACGCGCAGGGGGTGCTGGGTGGCGAGGTTGGGTGTGCGTACAGCGTTCATGAGCGGAACAGGCGTGAGTACTGGGTTTCATGCTGGGCGCTGGCGATGGCCAGGCCGGGTGCGGCGGCGCCGATCTCCGCCTCGGGCAGGGCCAGGCCCGCAGTGACCGCGGCGGGAATGCGCTCGCCCAGGCTGCCCAGCAGGCGTTGCCCCGCTGTCTGGCCCAGCGGCACCAGCTTCACCGCCGCGGAGACCTGGTGCTCCACGTAGGTCCACAGCAGTCCCGCCGCCGACGCCAGCGGGGCGATGCGCCAGTGCAGGGAGGCCAGGGCCCAGGGCAACGGCAGCGCGCACGCGGGGTCATGGGCCCAGGGCGCGGCCTCGGCAATCCCCAAGTCCGCCAGCAGCCGCGCCAGGGACTGGCCCATGGCACGGTCCTCCGCCTGCAGCTCGGCGGATTCGCGGCTGGCCGCCAGGAACGTGGCCCAGCGGCGCGCGGCCGCGGAGTCGCCCGCCTCCAGCGCGTCACGCAGGCGCACCAGCACCGGCACGTCCACGCGCCCCCACACCTGGGCCAGCAAGCCGCCTACCCAGCGCCCGACCCCCGCCTCGTCCGTCACCCATCCGGCGCCCACGGCCCACTCCAGGCCGTGGGAGTAGGCGTAGGCGCCCACCGGCAGCGCGGGGCTGACCAGTTGCATCAGCCGCAGCAGCGCGGGGGACACCGCCTCCAGTGCGGCGGCGCGCGGTGCCGACTCAGTGCTCATGGCCGTGCCCATGTCCGTGGGAGTGCCCGTGAGGATCGTGACCATGGCCGTGCTGGCTAGCGTCGTCGAGGTCGTGCCCATGGTCTGCCCCAGGGCCGTGCGAATGCCCATGCCCGCCGTAGGCGCCCGCCTCTGGCTCGAAGGGCAGCTTCTCGGCGGACACGGCCAGCCCCAGATCGCGCACCATATCGTCCAGCACATGGTCGTGCAGATAGCGCAGTTCGCCCGGCCCCACCTGCAGCGCCACGTGGCGGTTTCCCAGGTGGTAGGCCGCGCGGGCCAGCAGGGACGCATCGCCCGTGCGCGCGCACGAGACCGCTTCCGGGGCGGCCCGCACGCGGATCACCGCGCCGTCCTCCGCCCGCAGCAGGTCGCCCTCCTTCAGCACCGTGCCGCGCGGCAGGAACAGGGCCGCCTCCGCGCCGCTCTCCAGGCGCGTGCGTAGGCGGCTGCGGCGCCGCTCCTCGAAGGGCAGCCACAGGCTGTCCCGCGCGATCGCGCCCGCCGGGGCCAGTTCGGTGATGCGCAGCATGAAGACTCGCGACGCTCCGAAAAAACTGCTGAACCACAAAGACCACGAAGACCACAAAGTGAACTGCCAAGGAATTTTTCACAGCATCTCGTCATGCTGAGCGCAGCGAAGCATCCCTGTGCAAAACCTCAAATCAAACGAGTGGAGATCCAAACCTGCTCTTCCTTTGTGACCTTCGTGTTCCCTTCGTGTCCTTTGTGTTGAAGCCGTTTGCAGTTCCTAGAACAAGAAGTAGCGCTGCGTGAGCGGCAGGGTCTGGGCCGGCTCGCAGGTGAGCAGGGCGCCGTCGGCCCGCACCTCGTAGGTCTGCGGGTCCACTTCCATCTTCGGCGTGTAGTGGTTGTGGATGAGGTCCTTCTTCTTCACCGTGCGGGTGCCGCGCACGGGCACGATGCGGTTCCGCAGGCGCAGCTTCTGGGGCAGGTCCGCCTCCAGCGCGGCCTGGGGCAGGAACGAGACGCAGGCCGCGTTGCGGGCCGTGCCCAGCGCCCCGAACATATAGCGGAAGTGCACGGGCTGCGGCGTGGGGATGGAGGCGTTGGGGTCGCCCATGGGCGCCGCCGCGATCATGCCGCCCTTGATGATCATGGCGGGCTTGGCGCCGAAGAACGCGGGCTTCCACAGCACGATGTCCGCCAGCTTGCCGGGCTCCAGGGAGCCCACCTCGTGGGCAATGCCGTGGGTGATGGCGGGGTTGATCGTGTACTTGGCCAGGTAGCGCTTGGCGCGGCAATTGTCGTTGCGGCTGGAGTCTTCCGGGAGCGGCCCGCGCTGGACCTTCATCTTGTGGGCCGTCTGCCAGGCGCGCAGAACCACCTCGCCGATGCGGCCCATCGCCTGCGAGTCGCTCGAAAGCATGCTCAACACGCCCAGGTCGTGGAGAATATCCTCGGCGGCGATGGTTTCCCCGCGAATGCGGCTTTCCGCGAAGGCCACGTCTTCCGGCACCTGCGGATTGAGATGGTGGCAGACCATCAGCATGTCGAGGTGCTCGGCCAGGGTGTTGATGGTGAACGGCCGCGTGGGGTTTGTGGAGGAAGGCAGCACGTTGGGATAGGAGGCGACGCGAAGGATGTCGGGGGCGTGGCCGCCGCCGGCGCCCTCGGTGTGATAGGTATGAATCGTCCGGTCGCCGATGGCGGCGATGGTGTCCTCGACGAAGCCGGCCTCGTTGATGGTGTCGGTGTGGATGGCGACCTGAACGTCGTACTGGTCGGCCACCTGAAGGCAGGTATCGATCGCGGCCGGGGTGGTTCCCCAGTCTTCGTGCAGCTTGAGTCCGGCGGCGCCGGCGGCGACCTGCTCGACCAGCGGCAGGGCGGACGAAGCATTGCCCTTGCCGAGAAAAGCGAAGTTGAGCGGCCAGGCCTCGGCAGCCTGCAGCATTCGGAAGATGTTCCAGGGGCCCGGCGTGCAGGTGGTGGCGGCGGTGCCGGTGGCCGGGCCCGTGCCTCCGCCGATCATGGTCGTGATGCCGTTCGAAAGAGCCTCGTAGACCTGCTGCGGGCTGATGAAGTGGATGTGGCTGTCGATGCCGCCGGGGGTTACGATCAGGTTCTCGCCGGCGATCACTTCGGTTGCCGCGCCGACCACCAGCTCCGGATCCACTCCGGCCATCGTATCGGGGTTGCCGGCCTTACCGACCTTCACGATACGGCCGCCACGGATGCCGATGTCGCCTTTGACGATGCCCCAGTAATCGAGGATGAGAGCATTGGTAATGACAAGATCCAGCACCCCGTCGTCGCCCTCCCGAGCGGCCCGGCTCGACTGGCCCATGCCGTCGCGGATCACCTTGCCCCCGCCGAAAGTGATCTCGTCGCCGTAGACTGTGAAATCCTTCTCGACCTCGATAATCAGATCGGTGTCGGCCAGCCGGACGCGGTCCCCGGTAGTCGGCCCGTAGAGATCGGCATAAGTGCGGCGCGGTATTTGGAGGCTCATCGCTTTGCCTTGTCCAGCGGCCCGTTGACCCGTCCGTTATGGCCGAAAATGGCGCGGGCGCCGGCAAAGTCGACCAACAGGACCTCTTTCTCCTCGCCCGGCTCGAAGCGGACGGCCGTGCCGGCGGCGATATTCAGCCGCATGCCGTAAGCCGCCTGGCGGTCGAACTGCAGCGCCCGATTCACCTCAAAAAAGTGGAAATGGCTGCCGACTTGCACCGGCCGGTCGCCGGTGTGCCGGACCACCACCCGCGCCGTCCGGCGCCCGGCGTTGGCCTCAATGGGCTGGTTCTCGAGCAGGTATTCTCCAGGTTTCATAAATTAGCCAGTGCCTCTGTGGCTAGTCCCATCCCTCATTTCACCGGGTCGTGGACGGTCACCAGTTTGGTCCCGTCGGGGAAGGTCGCCTCCACCTGGACCTCGTGGATCATCTCGGGGACGCCTTCCATCACGTCCTCGCGCTTCAGGATATTGGCGCCGAAGGTCATGATTTCGGCGACGGTTTTGCCGTCCCGGGCGGCTTCGAGAATCTCGGCGGAGAGGATCGCCATCGCTTCCGGATAGTTCAGTTTGAGGCCGCGGGCCCGGCGCCGGCGCGCGACCTCGGCGGCCACGAATATGAGAAGTTTCTCCTGCTCACGCGGGGTCAGGTGCATAAGTCGCTAATAAGTCTTTCGCGGCGGCACGGCCGGCCGCCCGTACAATTCGAGTTTCGCGGCCTGCCAGAAAGCCGGCAAGCCCTTGGCGATGTCTCGCCCGCCAACGCTCAGGGCGCGGATGACCAGTCCGTGATCCGGCAGCGTGCTCACGCCCCATAAGGCTTCGCCCGGGCGCGTCAGTTGGGCGGCCAGCTCCCCCAGCCGCTGTTCGAGCGCGCGCCACCGCACCGCCTCGACGCCTACGCGGCAGGCGTAGAGGCTCGAGAAATAACGATACGGGCCCAGCCGCACCGGCGAGCGAAGCGGTCGAAGCGACGGCTCCAGCCGAATACGCTCCACAGCGAGGGGCTTGCCGGCGGCGGCCAAGTCCAGTTTCAGCTCGAACAGCTCGTACGCGAAAAGCTCGTCGCGGGCTTCGCGCCCCGGGGCGACCGTTTCCCACCAGAAAAGGCCGGCGCCGTCTCCCATCTCGATCCGGGTCTCCTGGCGGTAACGCGAGCCGGCGAAAGGGATCAGCGGATCGGGCACATATTCCAGCAGGCCGTTCTCACCCACCAGAAACTCCTGGATCTGGAAGGCGACCGGAGCCTCGCGGCGGCTGCGGTAAACGCGGGTGGCGCCGGTCGAGGTGAGCTGGGCCCCGGCTCCGGGTCCGACTTCTACCGCCAGCCGCAGCCGATCGCCGCCCAGCACCCCACCGGAAAGATTGTGCAGGTGCACCAGGGCGCCGCCATCGTCCAGCGGGAAGGCGCGGACCATCTGGAGCGGCGGCCGCTGCTCTTCCACCCGAACTACAGTCGGCCCGGCTCCTGCGGTCCGCTCAAAGCGAAGCCGGAGACACCCGTCGGCCCGATATAGTTTTTGCGCTTGCGGCAGTTGGCAATTCTAACTGATGAACAGGCGGGTCGCAAGCGCCGGATGCCGCATGGACGCCACGTCCAGCAAGGGCGTAAACGAGAACACCTCGTCTCGAGCGGCGACGTAGGTGGCGGCCGAGGTGGCTGGGGCTGAAGCGGCTGAGGCCGGAGCGGCTGGGGTCGAAGCGGCAGGGGCTGAAGTGGCTGGGGCTGAAGCGGCTGAGGTCGAAGCGGCTTCGGTCGAGCCGGCCCCCTTAGAGCCGCCTGCGGTCGAGAGAGCCGCGGCCGAGGTGGCCGGGATCGAGGTGGCTGACGAGGAAACGGCGGCAGCGCCGGCGGCGGTCCAGGGGACTGGGGTCGGGTCGGTTGCGGTCGATGGGGCTGGGGTCGAGCGGGCGGCGGCCCGGACGACGGCCGGCTTGAGGTCCCAAAGCAAACGCCCGGCTTGGCTCTGGCCAAGCGGCAGCAGACGCTGGCAGGCCGAGACCAAGCCCGCGATCGATTGATGCAGGTAGGCTTGAGCGGCTGTCTCTTCGTCGAAGCCCAGTGCACCGGCCGCCAGGCCGAAAGCCGTGGGGTGATGGACATCAACCGCCGCCTGCCGGGCTGCCTGGAGAGCCTTCTCGAGCGGGGGAAGCTGCGTCAGGCGCCAGGCCAGCTCGAGAAACCGGCGCCCGAGCGTGACACTGGCGGCCCGGCTTTCCCGGGCCGGCTTACGAGCGCTCAACCGGCGATTGAGATCGAGCCAGCTTTCCGGCGCAAAGGACGGCGATGCGGCGACAGCCTGGGCGGCTCGGCAGAACACGGCTTCCAAGGCGCCTGCCTCGGCCAGGTAGTCCTGGAAGAACGACTCGAGATGCTCAATCTCGAGCACCCCTTCCGCCGCCAGAGTCTCCAAGCCGAAGGAATGCGCCGCCGCGCCGATAGGCAACGCGCTGTCGGCCAGGTGCAAGAGTTGCAAAAGCTGCTGCGAGCCGGCTTCCATTGGGTAGTCTTACGATCGCATTTTCATTATAACGGTGAGCCTTGGCTGCCGGTTCGCGTCATGGGAGATACCGTAGCGAGGCGCCGCCGGTCCGGCGCGCCGCGCGGAAGCGTAGTTGCTTCGGGCATTGCGCCAGCATCCACTTTAAGGAGAAGGCTCACAAGCCAATCCGTTCAGCAGTGATTGCATTTCCTTACCCCAGGCTCGCGGATAGAGGATGATCTGTAATGCCTCAGAGCCGAGCCACCCAACCAGGGCGATCCTGAAAATCCAAGTTGGAAATGGGCACCGAGCGTTGTCCTTTGAATCTGTCCGCATGCCAGGTTGCCAGACAGCCCGCGCCCGCGACCAAGCTGATAAAAGAGATCGCCTCTAGTTCTAGTACTCGGAACCCGGACACGGTTCACTTCCCGACTGGCCTATCGAGCATCACTCGGCTTCTTTTGTTTTCGTTTCGGTGGCGGTTTCTTCGGTTCCGGCTTGACCTTCAGGAGGTCCGCTACCGCTTCCTTGAACCGGAGCGTGCTCTCAGTATACCTTTTGTCTGCGGCCAAGGAACTCAGCTAATAGCCAAAGCGCAATCCCGGCCAGAATCGCAATTGCGCCAATAGATCGACTGCCCAGGCCCTGACCCTGGAGGAAGACGGCGATTCCATACATGACCGATCCGGCCGCTACGATTCTCCCGATTGCGCCGAGGAACTTCCGGTCAAAAAGATCCTCAACCCTTTCGAGGACTGTCTTCTGGGAGTCATCCACCTTGCCGGAAAGCTTTTTCGCCTCATCGGCTATCGTCTCCCTTAGAAGCAGCACGTCCTTGGAAACGACCTCGAATTTGCCGTGGAGATCCGTCAACTCCGTACTGATGTGATCAAATGGATATCCGGCTTCTCGTAGTTGACGAGCTGGATCAAGTCGCTCTACCGAGGAACTGACGAGGTGCTTTTTGGGAATGCTCGCGGGCATCTTGCGCGTAGACCGCGCGATTCCCTGAGTATTCTGATACTTGTCTTCGCTACGCTCTCCATAGGGGATCTCCGGCACCTCGCCTTCTTCGAGCAGGAAGATCGTCAACTTGAAGATAGGTTCTCCGTAGCCAAGAATGAAATCTCTGATGGAGCTGTTCCGCAACCCCCAGTTGAGCGTTCCTGTCCATCCCGAGTCCACTTTCGTCGCCGATTGCATGATACCTTCCCGCATCATTGTCGTTGTTGGCGTGATCAGCGCCATAAGATCGCAGCCGGGAAAAATCTTGTGGACTGCGTCTCTGCTGAAGGCGAAAGTTTCGTAGCTGGAGATGATAACGCTCTCGCCGGGCAGCACCTTCAGAAATGTGCCTGGACCGAGTTCCTTCTCCTCATCGGTTGATTGAAAAAGCACGTGCCTGCCGAGGCGAATCTCGATTCCGTTCGGGCTGATTCGGTTCTCGTCTGCGTTAAGGATGATCGCTCCGAGTAGTTTTCGGATGTCCTTATCGGCGAGGATCTTTGCCATCGGCGGCCCCTCTTCCGCAACGCAGTTACGCTGGTCAGTACCGGGCACACCTTCCATGCTACTGTTCAAGGCGCGCCTCAACAGTTCGGAGACAAGGCCGATTCGCGGTCGGGCGTTTCCATCCCAAGTCTATCACGCTGCGATCAGTTCCCCAAGTTCCCAGACGTGATCTGTGATACCCGCTTCCATGGCCGGGGTAACGCGGATCGTCTGGTGAATCCGGCAGAAATTATAGTAGGCAAAATGCAGGCAGTAGGCAGCCCAGAAGATTCTCCCACTTCTTCGAGAAGGCGTTCGTCAACCGCGTGAGTCGCCGAAAGCACATACGGATCGTGAGGTTCTGGCGTTCAACGTGGCCGGTCCATGTTCGCGATCCTCTCGGTGCTCCGAATCGAGTTTCCTTCGAGCAGCAGTTCGAGCGCCCGCGACGACGGCCTCTCCTATCCTCCGCCCAGCGTATAATCTAGGGGTGGAGAAGCGGGCTTTTCGGGTGGGCGTGGCGGGGCCGGTGGGCTCGGGCAAGACGGCGCTGGTGGACCGGCTGAGCCGGCGGCTGTGCCCCCAGCACAGCCTGGCCGTCGTCACCAACGACATCTACACCAAAGAGGACGCCGAGTTCCTGCTGCGGCAGGGCACGCTGCCGGCGGAGCGTGTGCGGGGCGTCGAAACCGGCGGCTGCCCGCATGCGGCTATCCGGGAAGATGCTTCCATGAATCTGGAAGCGATCGCCGAGCTGGAGGATACCCTGCCGGGCCTGGAGCTGGTTTTTGTGGAAAGCGGCGGCGACAACCTGGCAGCGTCCTTCAGCCCCGACCTGGTCGATGTCTCGATCTACGTGATCGACGTGGCGGGTGGGGACAAGATCCCGCGCAAGGGTGGGCCGGGCATCAAGCGCTCCGATCTGCTGGTGATCAACAAGACCGATTTGGCGCCTCACGTCGGCGCGTCGCTCGAAGTTATGGATCGAGACGCCCGCCGGATGCGCGGGGATCGCCCATTTCTGTTCACCAATTTGAAAGACGGGGTGGGACTGGACGGCGTCGTCGAGTGGCTGGAGCGGCAAATGCAGGCCGGCGAGCGGCGCCCGCTGGTCGACGCTCATGCGCCTTCCGCCGGCGGTCACCGCCATCACCATCATTGACTGGTGAGACTTATCCCACCGGGAGCGATCTATGCGAGCACTGGAAGAGGTGCTGGCGTCGCTGGAGCGGGCGCCGGGGCTGGTCCGGGATCTGGTTTCCGAGATGCCGGTCGATCTGCGCAAACGAAGGCGTCGGCCGGAGAAATGGTCGCTGCACGAGCACGCCTGCCACCTGGCGGCGGCCCAAGATCTGTTTGAGGAGAGACTGGAGCGCATGCTCACAGAGGACAACCCGCTGATCCGGCCGTATCTTCCACACGAAGACGACGCTCCGGACCTGCTTCTGGCCATGGACCTGGATACCGCGCTGGGCCGTCTCGAAGCCGGCCGCAAGCGCCTGGTGGAACGACTGCGCGGCCTGACGCCGGCCCAGTGGCGGCGCCCGGCCCGGCACGCCGAGTACGTCCGCTACACGGTCTACGTCATGTTCCGGCATCTCGCCCTGCACGACGGGCTGCACCTTTACCGCATGGAAGAGCTCCTGCTCGAGCCATCTTTCTTCGCCGAGGCAAGCGCATGAACCTGGAAAGACACTTTTCACTCGCCGGCCAGGTGGCCCTGGTGATCGGGGCGAGTCGCGGCATCGGACAAGCGATCGCGGAGGGCCTGGGCGACGCGGGCGCCCACGTGGTGCTGGCGTCTCGCGGTCTCGACAAGCTGGAAGCGGCGGCCGCGCGAATGCGGGAGTGCGGCGCGCCGGCCTCGGCCCTGGCCCTCGACGTCACCGACCGGGCTTCCATCACGTCAGGTGTCGAGCGGGTGCTCCGCGATCACGGGCGCATCGACATCCTGGTCAACGTGGCGGGGACGAACATCCGTAAGCGCGCCGAAGATTACACGCCGGAGGAGTTCGATCACCTGCTGGCCACCAACCTGAAGGGTCTCTTCCAGGTGACTCAACTGGTCGGCGCCGAAATGAAACGGCGCCGGAAGGGCAAGATCATCAACATCGGGAGCCTGACCACCGGCTTCGCTTTTCCGTATCTGTCGATTTACGCCATCACCAAAGGCGGGCTGGGGCAGCTTTCGAAAGTGCTGGCTATCGAGTGGGCGCCGTATAACATCCAGGTCAACGTGATCGCCCCGGGCTTCATCGTCACCGATCTGAACCGGCACATGTGGCAGCGCGAGGATATGCTGGCCTGGCTGCGGTCCACGCAGGCCAACCCCAGGGTCGGCACGCCGGAGGACATCGCCGGCACGGCCATCTTTCTCGCCTCGCCGGCTTCCGACTACATCACCGGCCAGGTGATCTACATCGACGGCGGAAAGTCGGCCGGCTCGCCGTGGCCGTTCGAGCCTTAGGGCGAAGCCTCAGGCTTGTCCGGCTGCTTCCAGGCGTTCGCAGACCCGGCGGTAATTGGACGGCGTGATGAGCTGGAACCTCGGGTGCAGCCGGCTGATGCGCGAGACCTTCCGCGCCAGCTCCTCGGTCGGCAGCTCCGGCCCGGCCAGCCAGAGGTCTTTCCCATTCGCAATCCGCACCGGGATCAACTGGAAAGCGCGGGCGAATCGCGCGGGTAGCCGCGCCAGCGCCTCTTCGGCCACGAACTCCAGCGGCTCGAACGGCAAACGGCGCTGAATCCCCAGCGCCGTGTAAAGCTGGAATTCGGAGAGGCATCCTTGATGAATCAGGTGCTCGCCGAGGCGCTCGCCGGGCTCCAGAGACCCCAGGGCCTGCTCCACCCGAACGGCCGGGAGCAGCCGCAGCTCAATCAGCAGCTCGCCTAACCGCGGCTCGTGCAGCCGCACCCCGCTCGTGGGGTAGCTGTGGTCGGTCTTCGCCCAGGGGAGCGCCCGCTTCCGAACACGGGCGCCGGCGAACAGCCCTACTGCCTTCACGGTGGCGGCGAAGTTGATCCAATTGCCCCAAACAAAGCGCAGCGGCGAGACAAGCGCCTGCCGCCAGCCGTAGACCACTCCGACCAGGCGCGCTCGGGAAAGCAGGTGCACCAGAATCAGGCCGGTGTTCAAAGCGAGCACCCACCACACAAAGCGGTTCAGCACCAGCACCTGTGCCGGGACCCAGGAACCGCCCGTGGCCCTGGCCCACAGCCACCGCCCCAGTCCGTAGAGGAACAGCAGGTTGGCCAAGATCGTCAGCGGATTGCCCAACAGGCCCTTGCGATCGCGCCACAGCCAGTAGAGCTGGCCCTTTCCGCCGTCCCAGCCGATTTGCTGCCAGGTCTGAAGGGCAATGCCGGCGATCCAGCGCGCCCGCTGGCGAACCGCCTTCGAGAACTGCCGGGGAAAATACTCGCGCGTCGCTCCCAACGAGCCGGCGTCACCCAAAAGCCGGGCGTCCAGCAGGATCTGGGAACAGCCGAGTCGATGCAGATCGAGGCCGATGCGGTAGTCCTCGGTGAGGGTGTCCGGGTGGAACAGTTGATCGCCGTTGTTCCAGGCCAGGCGATCGAGCGCCGCGCGGCGGTACGCGGTCCCAACGCCACAGGAAGGCAGAAAGCCGCCCAGGGCGGTCCGCACCTGCAATTCCCTCAAATGGGATCGGGAAAACTCCTCGCAGTAGACGCCGTGGGTGAATTCCCACCACGGGGTGGGCAGCGGCAGGACCGGCACCTGCACCATGTCGTAGCGCTCCGCGTAGCGATTGATCCATTGGAGCGACCGCGGGTGGATCAGGTCCTCCGCGTCGTGGTGCAAGACGATGTCGAAACGGCTGCCGCTCTTTTCTTCGTGCGCCAGGACGCCCTGGTAGACCCAGTTGAGGCAATCCGCCTTGTAAGTGGGGCCGTCGCGCGGACACACCACAAGGTGAAGGCGGGGATGCTTTTTCTCGCAGGCCATCACGCGGCCGAGCGTGGCGTGGTCGTTGGGATAGACGCCGACGAAGACTTCGTAGCTCGAATACCGGATGGCGGCGAGGTTATGGTCGAGCATGCGCTCGATCACGGCGTCCTCGCGCCAGGCGGGAATGAGAAGGGCGATCCTCTTTTCGGGAAGTGGGTCGGGAGGCGGGCTGGGAAGGGCACTGGGACGAGGGCTGGTAGGCAGGCCGGAAAGAAGGCTGGGAAGCGTGCCGGCCAGAGGGCTGGGAGGCAAGCTGGGAAGCGCAAGGGGGGGCGCGGGGACCGATTCGTCGCCAGGGACAGGCGCAAGCCGCCCGCGGCGCCTCCGGGCCATGCTGAACCAGATGGCGCAAAGGTCCAGGAAAAGATCGTCCAGGCCGCTCAGCAGCACCCACACGGCGAGGGGCGCGAGCATACCGGCTGCCAGCCGGTCCAGCCAGTGCATTGCTGCGATAAATCGAAAGCCGGAATAATTCTATGGAATTTTCCGAAAGAAATCAATATTCGTGGAGCGCGGGGAGCGCCGGCCCAGCAGCAGGCGCGGGGCCCCCGACCGGCGTCAGGTGTACGGCGGCCAAAGCCAGAAGATAGCAAGAGCCGCCCAGGTAGAGCGTTTGAGCCAGGCCCAGGTGGATGGCGAAGAGACCGCCGCCACCGAGCCGAGCACGCTGGATGCTGAATTCATCGCCCAGGCCCAGCGGATGGCCGAAGGGTAAGTCTTCTGCAGCCGCCGCAAGCCGCTCGGAAACGGCAAGCCCATGACGAATCCGGCCGGAAACAGAAGCAACACCGTCAAGGCGCACTTGACCGCGAGCGGAAGCCCCACCCCGGCCTGCAACACCAGCGGGACCACGAGGCCGAGCAATGCCACCACCAGCGCCGCCGCGGCCAGGGCGAAAGTGAGAGGGCGATCGTCCTCCCCGATCAACCGCCGGCTGGCGAAGCTGCCCAGACCGGTAGCCGCCAGCAGAGAGAACACCACCACGGTCAGCGAATAGGTCGGCTGGCCCAGGAACAGCACGAATTTCTGAATCAAGCCCACCTCCACCATGATGAATCCGACGCCAATGGCGAAGAAATACGCCAGGTGGACGAACGCCCTCGGCTCGCGGGGCAGGCGGGCCCCCAGCAACAGCGGCGGCAGCAGCAGGATCACGGCCGTCGCCACCAGGCTCGCTCCCAGCAGCACGAACAACATCATCACCCCCATGTTGATCTTCACGTCCTCGCTGGCGTGGTGGGTTATGAAGCTCCGCAGCTCCCGGGAGCGCACCGTGTAAAAGAAGAAAGGCCGATTGTCGGTGACCGGCGTTACGTCATAGCGGTACTGCGCCAGGAACCGGTCCGGGTCGCCGCCCACGAGCAGATCGGTGAAGGCATTGGGGATGCGCTCGCCGGGCACGTAGACCGCCGGCATGTGGGTCGCGTGCATCGGCTGGCGGGCGCGGGCGATCTCCTCGGATGTAAACGGGGTGCGCTTGACGAGCACCGTGTCGCGCGATCCGTAGCCGGTCGCGTCCTGCGGCCCTTCCCGCGCGATGAGGAAGTGACGCCACGGCTCCGGCGCCCCCAGCCTTCGCAGCGCCTCCACGCCCAGAGACACCACCCGCAGCGACTCCCGCGGCGGCTCGAACCCCCAGCGCGTGATCGCCAGCAGCCCGTCGTCGGTGAGGTGCCGCAGATAATCGACAAAGGCCTCGGCGGTGTAGAGGTTGTTCTCGGTCAGGGCGAAGGCGCCGGCGGCGGTGGAGGCCCAGGTGTCGACCAGCGTCATCTGGATCACCTGGTATTTTTCCTCCGAGCGGCGCACGTAGCTGCGGCCGTCTTCGACGTGGATGTGCACGTCCGGCCGGCCGTAGAGGTTGTGGCTGGCCTGGGCAAAGCGCCCGCGCATGATGTCGTTGATGATGATCGGGTTGACCTCAACGCCGGTCACGTCCCGGCTGCCGGAGGCTAAAGCGCGCGCCACATCATAGCCGCCGCCGGGGCCGATGACCAAAGTCTTGGCGCCGGGCCGGACCAGGTAGGGCAGGCCCGGTCCGCTGCGCAGCATCTCGGCGCGGTCCGCCGGGCTGAGGAAATCGATGGCCACGGTGGCAATGTCGGTCTCCGCATCGGCGTCGATAAAGATGGCGTTACCCCGCACGGCCACCCGCGAGAAGGAGTTCCAGCGGGAAAACGTCTCGTGCTGCAGCCGCTCTCCTTTGGCGAAGCGCAGGTCCACCCACCGGGTGCGCAGGTTGAACCCGATGAAAACGGCGGCGATCGCCGCCAGCCCCAGGCAAAAGCGCGCGGCGCGGGACCGCTCTCCGGCAGCGTACCAAAAGGCGCCCGCCAGCCCATAAAGCGCCGCCGCGGTGAGCACCGCGTTGGGACCTCCCGTCAGGTTGAGCAGCGGCACCAGCAACAGGCATCCGGCGCTCGCGCCGAGCAGATCGAAGAAGTAAACCCGATCCACTCGCTCGACGGTCTCCGAAATAGCCAGCGAAATCACGGCGCCGGCGAGGAAGAATGGCAAGGCTGAGACAAAGTAAATCAGCGCCAGCCGCTCCGCGTTCTTGTAGGTCGCCTGCAGGCTGACGTGCTGGTCGAGCACGATCAGCAGCACCAGGGCCGTTACCGCGATGTTCAGGGCGGAGAGCAG
The DNA here is from genome assembly GCA_041477005.1 of Terriglobia bacterium. Classification (GTDB taxonomy): domain Bacteria; phylum Acidobacteriota; class Terriglobia; order Bryobacterales; family JACQDG01; genus JBGOUJ01. Next base: position 14,663 of record JBGOUJ010000027.1, read on the forward strand.
CCCCAGCCGCCCCCATAGCGCGGCCGCCGAGCGCGGGCCGGCCAGGTAGTAGGAGAAAATGGCCCCCGCCCCGAGGCCGAACAGCGCCACCGAAATGGCCATGAAGGCGAAGTGATAGAACAGCACCACCGAAAAGATGCGGGTCAGGGCCAGCTCGAGCAACAGCGTGGCCATGGTGGTTGTGGCCACGCCCAGGTAGATCCGCGGCCAGGCGGGGGAAGGGGTCATCCAACCTCGTAATAGGGGACGCGAAGCCGGCCCGTCACGTATACATACAGGGAAAAGACTTCCACGGCGAAGGCCGGGAATCCGAGGAAGCCGGCGGCGGGCATCTCAAAAATCTTGGCACCTTGACCGATGGGAAAAATGTAGATCCATTTGGCGGTCGCCCAGTAATTACAGAATTCCCAGAGGAAGCCACAAACGCCGCCGGCGGCCAGCAGGGCCCAGAGCCGGCGGCGGCTCCCCCGGGAAAAATCTCCCAGTATGCTGGAACCCCGAGCTTGATAGTTTAGCGGATCGAGCAGAAAAGCAAAACCCAGCCACGCGGATCCAAACAGGTAAGAACCCGCCGCGGCCGGCAGCACTAGCGGAAGGATCATTAGAAACAGCCCCACCAGGATCAACGGGCGGGGAGGCAGAGCCAGGGGGCGTGCCGGCCGCTCGCGAAACTGCGTGGCGAGCAGGAAGTCGGCCGTCTCGAGCACGGCCGGCCAAATCGTGGCGAACGACCAGAGGTAGCCGAGCAGGCGCGGGGCCGCGTTCCGGGGCAGGCCGACGTATTGCCAATTCCGCAACCGGAGATTGTAGGCTTCGAAGATCAGCCAGAGCGGGATCGAGAGCAGCGCCATCCAGGCGAATGCCCGCGGCTCGCTCGCCACGAGCGACCGCCCGCGCACGCTCCAGACGGCGCTGTCGATGGCCAGGATGTAGCCGGTCCAGAAAAGGGGGGTCAAATAGAGCAGCACCGCCCCGACCCGGAGCGCCGCCAGGGCCGCCGCCAAGGCGATCAGCAGCAGTCCGAGCAAGCCCCAGAGCGCCGGCGGCCGCTGCCGCCGGGTCCCCCGGTTAGTCCGCCAATAATTCCAGGCGAGCCAGCCAACCGAGGCGCCGCACAGCGCCGTTCCCAGCAGGGGCATATCAAAGTGTACCTTCCCCGGCCCAGCCTCACCCAAGCGGAGGAGCGGAGGAAGCCGAGGAGCCGGGGGAGCGGGCCGAAGTAGTAGTAATCTCTCCCTCTGTTCCCCGGCAGGCGGCCTTTTTCCATCCAGGAGCACTTCCTGGAACTGACTCAGGGGACCATCCCGTTAGGAGGAGTTCCATGTCAGCGGCATCCGTCGCCCGGCAGCGCCTTCGATTCGCGTTGCAGTTTTATCAGCAGCCCGCCGATTCCAGCACAGACCACCCAGTTAAGAGCCGACCACGGCGGCTCCAATATGTGCAGCATCCACAGGGGGGCGCCTACAAGCAGCGCGAGGAACGTTTTGGGGTGGCTGTGCTCGATGCCATAAATCGGCAGCAGGAATGCTATCAGATCGTACTGCAGGGTATGCGGGCCGAGCAGGATCGAAGCTATGAGGCAGGTCATAAAGTCCTGCCGGAAACCCCGTCCTAGCAGCCGCAATACTCCCGCCGCGAGTGCGAGCGAGGTTACCACCGACAGTCTCGCATCGGGAATCCCGATCCCGTGGAGGAAGCCGGTAACGTTGGGCATCCAATGCTTCCTCACCTGATCGTGGGCTATTAAATCTCGGTACTGAGAATAGGCCGTCCGCAAATTGGCAGGGCCGATCACCAGCAGCGATATCAGCCCCAGGATGGCTAGCGCGCCCAGCAGGGAGCGCAGCACTCCTGGGCGGTTACGCCATAACGACACCGGCAGAAGGAGACGTGCCACGGGCTTTTGAAAGCAGAGCGCCAGAAAGGCCCCAGCTAGCGGACGACCACGCAAAGCCAAGCTGTAGCCGCCGATCAGCAAGAGAAGCTGAATCCCGCCGTCCTGGGAAACTCCGAAATTGATAAGCAGCGGGAAGAATAAAGCAGAGGCCAGCAGATTTTTCGCTCCTAGTTCCGCGAGCAGCCAGAGCGAAACGACGATGCTAACGAGGTTCAGGATTTCCCATGCCACGTCGAAGCGCGGCAGCAGCGTCAGCGGGTGCAGCGCGGCCGCGTAAAATGGCGCACGGTAGAACGGTATCCAGGGGCAAGGCTTCTGAATCTCAACCTGCAAACTGCGGTCGTAAAGATTCGGTCCGGCGAGAGCGCCGCCCGTCAGAAACACCCGCAGGTCGTTCATGCGGCAGACCTGAGGCGAGCAATGGCGGGCGAGAAGGAGCACCGCCGTGACGGCGGCAATCTGAAGAGCGGCGCTGATCTTGCTTATCACGCAGGCGCTACACCTGGAGCTTCAATTCCCCCGTACAGCTATGGGGGCGCCGTCTCTCGATGACCTCGGCAAAGTGCTCTCCGGCTTCCACCCACCTCTCCCGGCGGCCTGGCGTCCTTGTTCGACAGCCTCGGCGAGCCAGCGCTCGTGTTCCAGGAGAGCATCCAACCGGGATTTCCGTCGATAACCCCGTCGGCTCTGTCAAGACACACCTGCGAAAGTATACACCAGACCGCCTCTGCGTGGACTGTTGAGGCCGGGTTTTTCACACCGGCAGCCTCTGGCCACCCCGAAGCCACCAGTTCTGGCCGTCCGGGGTAACGGTAAGCACCCGGACAGCCCCTTCCCGATGCCGTCTCTCAGACACCGGTCCGTCTTGAACCTCCTTCCTGAGCGATTTTCTCGGGCCACCACTGCCTCGACTATCCCACCGGCACCGGCAGCGCCCAGATCCGCCGCAGGATCGGGGGAGCGGGAAGACTTGCGACCCACTGCCGTTTTTCACTACAGTGGAGGAGACGTTGCCTGTAAATCGTTGACGGGCCCTTAGCTCAGCGGTTAGAGCAGCGGACTCATAATCCGTTGGTCGCAGGTTCGAATCCTGCAGGGCCCACCATTCCCTGCGCTTGGCGGGCACGCGCAGCGCAGCAGCGGCGGCGTCACACTCAAAGTCAGTGAGAAGGGTGCAGTGTCGGTGTACGGCCTTGGCCGTTTCCCCGTGACCCTTTACAAGGAGCAGTGGGAGAAGGCGCCTTCGATGGCAAACGAGATTAAGAAATTCATCGAAGAGAACAAGCATCGGCTGAAGACGAAAGAGTAAGTCTCCAGCCGCGTCCCCGCGCCGGCCTCGGCTGCGTGACGAGTCCCTTTCTGAGCGAGCTCCTCGCGGATGCTGAGCTTTCATCCGCACCCCTCGGCGTGGCCGTGATTGGGTGTTGCCAGGATCATCCCGCACCGCGCGGTGCAGGCGTGCAGTGGGTTTCCGAGAAGCGTTGCACGTGAGGCTACTCTTCGGCGCAGAGGGCACTTGTCCACATCGACGGCGCGAGATGTCTTTTCATCGACTTAAAAGCAATTTCTTTGACACGACGGTGTTCGAAGCTCTAACCATCACCCTCCGTCGCACGATATCCGCCGAGCGCCGTTTCTTAAGAAAATCAGTGGTTCTTCGTCAACATTGCGCGCGTCAGATCGCAACCGAACGTGTCCTATCTGGCCGGCCAAAGCTCGCCGTCTGACCGCCATCTCACGCAGCGTTTTCTCGACAGCATTTTCTCGCCGCGGTAAACCGTAACGCGCTGAATCGCTTGTCAAGAAAACGCGTCGAGTTCGCGCACAAAGCCGGGCGATATCTCCTGGCCTCGGAAGGCTCGAAGGGCTATGTGGCGTTAGAATGGCGACTGGCTGCTCCAAGAGCAGATCTGTCCAGCACTCGGGGCAATCAGCATTTTCCGAACCGTGGTGCGGCACCTTGAAAAATCCGGCTCGACCTTGCGGTCGCTCGGCTGAACTAATGATCGCCCGCCAACCCTCTGTCGTTCCTGAGATGTGCTCTAAGTCGGCTCCAAGCAAAGCATTAAGAGCGCCGACCCTCAGCCAAAGGACGATGCAGAGCTGATTCGGTCCCTGCCGGGATGGACGTCGGCGCTGTTCAATAGTCGAGAGCGCATTGCGAAGTTCAGCCGCGGCAAGGTTGAATACTCCGTCTGCCGGACTTAGGGCAAAGATCTCAGCATAGACCGAACGCTCAGCGCCGGTTAACGCGAGAAGCTTCCTATTTGCTAGTGCGGGGATCGGACCGACCGCGTCCCATCTTTCTCCCCTCCGCCGTCGCTGCTCCAACACTCCGACAATGCCGTTGTACTCTTTCGTTGCGGAGGACACAGGGGCGGTTTCGGTTCCCAACGCAATCACCCTCCTCAGGTCTTGAAACGCATGGGCAGCCGAGTTCACAAATTTGGCGCTCTCCGCGGCGTTCAGGATTTCTGCTAACCCCTGGATGTGATCGTCATGCCAATGGGTAGCAACCACGAGCTTGACCCGAGAGGCCACGTCGACTTCCAATGACCTCAGATAATCGAGAGCGACTGGCCGCCCAGACCGTCTGTCGATGCATGAGTCGACCACAATCCAATCGCCGTCACCGATGTGAACGACGACGCATTCACCGATCCCCGGACCGAACACGGAGACTTCTAGCTCATGCGGAGCAGGAGGCGGGTTAGTCACTTTCCAACAAAGCGGCCGAACGGTCGGCTTGCTCAAAAATCCGTTTCACGTCGGCTTTACTAAGACGAGGCTGTCTGGCAAATCGGAGAGTTGATATCCGTTCTCGCTGACCTCCCGGGGTATCGCGGTAACCGATGGACCAGTAGAATGTGGCCCCTTCGGCGAGCAGCGGGAGATCGCTCTTGGAGACCTCTTGTAGATCCAATTCAACTTGCTCCGGTGGATTTTGCAAACACGTTGCGTCATCAAGTACTGCGAGAAACCGATCCGCCGTCACCTGTTCGACATGGCCAATCCACCGCTGGAGCACTGTTACCTTCCATTTCGATTCGCGGAGAGAAGGCAATCGTACCAGTAAATCCGGAGAAATAACGTGCTGCTCCTGCGGCGACGCATGCGAGTACTGATTCGTACCATTGGTGATCTGCGCCCTGGCGGCGGTCAAATGCTGGCGAACCAGGAACTTCTTTTGTAGCGCCGGAAACAGCAGAGCCACCTCAGCGCTGCCCGGCTTCACGATCAAATCTTGAAACGATGTAGAGGCAAGCATCAGTTTTTCGCAAGATCTAGAAGGTGTTCGGCAGCAAACTCTGAAAAAGCCATAATGGCATCCCAGTGCTCGGCTAGGCGACCGGGGACCCACTGTGCGCCGTCAGACTCGCCGTCACCAGCAGAAAATTCCTCGTTAATCTGTACGAAGAGACCGGGTTGGACCCTCACGGACGGTTCAACCTTGACTCGCAAAATCCCACCGTTAACCTGCTTGCGACGACCCTGCATAAGCATTGAACGCAGACCAGGCGTGTCCATAATCGCGTTCCACTGCTCCTTGGGAGCAATCCGATGTCCGATCCCATGCCAAGCCTCAAGGGATGGCATCTTGAAGTGAAACTCTCGATTGAGGCCCAACGCCGTAATAGGCGTGTGAGGAAGGATGGCGAATATCGCCGCTCCCAGGTCACGGAGAGGACCATATTGCCTTGGATCTGTGGATGTAATCTGGAGTCGGTTCTGAAGCACCTGTAGCTGAAACCACTCCGTTGAGAAATCTGCTACTTCCGCCTGAATCATCGTGATCTTAGCGTTCTCTGCCTCTTCGGGCCGAATCAGTTGCTGCGTCCCCAACCATCGAGGTTGGAAAATGGCCGGATTGAATGATCCAATCATTACGATTGACACGCCCTCCATCTCCGGCGTTCGCATAGTCCTCAGCTACTATAGCCTATCGGCTCAAAGCGCGCATTCCACGCTCTAACTGATTCTAGCTTGCCAACCGCGCCCTGGCGCGTTTTTGTATCAAGTCTGTATCAAGCTGGGCGGTTTTTCGCGCATCTCGCCTGTCTGACGTGTTGTGTTTTCTATAAGTTACGGAGGCGAAGGGGCGCGTGGGAGTACGAATCCCACTACCTACCCCAGCCCCAACCGTTGTGTTTTCTATTGCTTGCAGGAGCGGCCTCGCGCTTCTGTATCTTTTCTGTATCTTCGGGCCGATTCTGGTGCGCGTTCTGCGGCCGGTTATAACCCATTCCGCCGTGCGCGCCTGGTCCTCGCGGATCAGCATGTAGCGCAGGATTGGACGATGACGCAGATTACCAGGCATAGATCCCGTTCGGCTGGGCGGTGCTGTGCTGGTCTTGGCATTGCTCTGATTCGGTCCTGTCGCGTGCTGCCCAAGGCAGGTCAACACCACTCCAGACAGGATCAAGATCATGAGTGCAAGTGTTGGGCGCCGACTGTCCATAAATACTGCGCCAATCAATCCGGCGGAAGTATTGCCTCCGCTGATCATTGTGGTACTCTCCGCACCGCCAAGCAAGCCCAGAATCCGGCTCTCAGAGCTCAAATTTAGAGGAGATCGAGACTGGCTTTGCTCACACGTTGCTCACACGCGGAGCGTCCGTGGGCAAGGCCAGCAGCGCTCCTGAGAAACGGCCGGCAGCGACCGGACCGCGCCGGCGGGCTGGAGCGCCTTCCCTCCGGCGCGGATCGAGCGCCGCATGGTCCGCCGGGCGGAAAAGACCCGCCTGCTCGCTGATCAAAACAGAATGCGGAGCCCCAGTTGTGTAATGCGCGGATCGCGGGCCGCGTTCACCTGGCCAAAACTGCCGGCGCCCAGCGAGGCGCCCACACCCGAGAACTGCGAGTGGTTAAAGATGTTGAAGAACTCACCCCGGAATTGCAGGTTCACGCTTTCCCGCACCTGAAACCTCTTGCTGAACGACAAGTCCCAGTTGTTGATGCCCGGGCCGCGCACGATGGAGCGCGCGGAGTTGCCGAAGGTGGTGAGGGCCGGGTTTGCGAACGCTTCGGTGTTGAACCAGCGCGCCAGGGTCATGAGGCGCTCGACGGGCGCCGCCAGGTTCGGCCGCTGGCCGGTGCTGCCGACGCCGGCCCGATCGCCGGGAATACTCATCGTGAGCGGCAGGCCGGAGTTGAAGCTGGTGATGCCCGAGACTTGCCAGCCGTAGAACATCTCGCGAGCCGCGCCACGCAGGTGCTCGCCCAACGGCAACTGGTAGACATAGCTCAGCATCAGCACGTGGGTGCGATCGAAGCTGGCCAGGCCTCGTTCCAGGCGAGAGTCGGCAAACGAGTTCACCGGCGTCACGGCGTTGGTCAGGGTCTTGCTGAAGGTGTAGGAGGCCTGGAGCGAAAAGTTGCGGGAGAACCGGCGCGTCACCGAGGCCTGGAGCGAATGGTAAATGGAGTTGCCGGAGGTCTCATAGGTCGTGATTCCGGCAAAGCCCTGAAAAGGCCGGACCGCGTTGGCGCTCACCTGCCCGTTGGCTACCGCCAGGCTGGGCAGAGGCTGGTTGGTGTCGCGCGTGATCACCTGCGAAACTCCCCGGGTGCCCACGTAGCTCACGTCCAGCAACAGCTCCGCGGGCAACTGGCGCTGCACCCCGAGCGACCACTTCATGAAGTAAGGGATGCGCCACGGCGAGTTGAAGTTCGTGAACGCGATCGGAAACAGCCGCAAGCTCCCCTGCCCCGGATTGCTGAAGCTGGTGTTGAAGATCGACACCACCTGGGTAAACGGGTAGTTGTTACGCAACTGGGAAACGTTTTGCGGCCAGCGGTCATGAAACATGCCGAAGCCGCCGCGCACCACCGTGAGGTTGTCCTTCGTCAACGAATAAGAAAATCCACCGCGCGGAGCAAACGTGTCCCAGGTGGTGTTGAACACGCCGTTCCCGAATGGAGCGCCCTTCCCTACTATGGTGACGCCGTTGCTGAAGTTTTCCGTGCCGGTGACGATCTGGCCGTTGGGCAGCACCGTGGCCGCTTTGGAAGGATCGAAGCGCGTGGGCTGGAAGAAGGAATAGTGTTGGTCGTTGTCCTGCTCGGGCTGGAAAAACTCCCAGCGAACGCCGTAGGTCACCGACAGGCGAGGCAGAACCAGAAACTGGTCCTGCAGGTACAGGCTATAGTTGGTAAACCACGACCGTCCGAACACATGGGCGGAATTCTCGGTGTATTGAAATGCCTTGCCGAGCACCAGGTCTGCCAGCGAGTCGCCGGTGACGCTGCCGTTGAAGGTGAAAGTCCCGTCGTTATTCGGGCTGGCGTTGTTCTGCGATTTGTTTTCTTTGTCGACCGAGCCGCCGAACTTGAGCTGGTGGCGGCCCACCGTCTTGCTCACGTTGTCGATCACTTCAAACGTGGAGTGGGAGATGTTCTGTGGCCAGCCGACCACGATGGGGGCGTACCCCTGGGCCATGGAGATGGAGGGGATCAGGTCGGACGACCCGCCGGTGAAGGAGCTGAACACGCGCGGCACGTTGAAACCGGGCACGCGCGTGCGGGAAGCGAACGGTTCGACCGACAGGGCCAGCGAGCCGTGGAACCACGCCATCGTGAACTGGTTCAGCGTAGTGGGGTTGATGGTCCAGTTCAGGGTGCTGTTGGCCGAGTAGGGGATCAGCGGATTATGAACGGCGGCCACAAACGGCATCACGTTGCTGGTCCGGCCGTAGGGACTGTCGATCGTCCCGCTGTCGATGTTGTATCTGGCAAAAAGCAGCACGTTCGGCTTGATCAGGTAATCGACGCGTCCCAGTGCCGATCGCCAATGCGTGGTGTCCGGCAGGGCGGAGGTGAAGTTCAGCGCGCCCTGCTGGAAGCCGGGGGTGGGCAGCGCGTAGTAGTTCTTCAGCAGCACCTGCGCGTTGGGATCCAGGCGTGAGGTCGGGATGCGGTTGCCGGGGAACGCCGCCCCGGTGTCCGGGTCAGTAATGGCGCGCCCGCCGGAGAAGTCGCCGGAAATCTGCGCCGGCGTCGGAACCGTGGATGTCAGCGTCGCCGGCGCCTGGATCACCGGGCGATACTCATTCGAGAGGAAGAAGAACAGCTTGTCCCTCTTGATCGGCCCTCCGAGGGTCCAGCCGAAGTTGTTGTACCGGTTTTCGGCCTTCTTGGCGGCAAAGAAGTTGCGGGCATCCATGTGGTCGTTGCGGAAGTACTCGAACACGGTGCCGTGAAACTGGTTGTTGCCGGAGCGGGTCAGGACGTTGATCTGTCCGCCGGCGTTGCGCCCGTACTCGGCTTGGTAGGCGTTGCGCTCGATGCGCACCTCCGCAATGGCGTCCAGATTGGGAAACGTAAAGTTGTTCCCGTTAAACGTATCGATGTTGCGCCCGCCGTCGAGCAGCCAGTTGCTGCCACCGCCGCCGTTGAAGGTCACGCCGGGACCGGAGCCCGGATTCGGCTGCTGCACCGCCGTGGAGCTCACTCCGGGCAGCAACGGAAGCAGTTGCGTGAAGTAGCGCGTATTGAGCGCCAGCTCCTGCACCTGGTTGCCGAAAATGGTATTGCCCACGTTCCCGGTGACGGTGTCCACTTGCGCGACCTGCGCGGTGATCTGAACGTTTTCCGTCACGGAGCCGACGTTGAGCGTGGCGTCGACGCGCAGCGACTGGCCGGCGCTCAGCGCGATGCCGGTGTGAACCATGGTTTGGAAATCGGTCCGCCCAAACTCGATGCGGTATTCTCCCGGCGGGATCTGCAGGGCCTGGTAGTTCCCCAGAGAATCCGTGGTCACTTCGCGCTGGAACGGAGGGTTATCGCGCGAGATGCGAACGGTCGCGCCCGCCAGCGCCGCACCGGTCTGGTCTTTCACCGACCCCACAAACGCGCCGGTGTTCAAGGTCTGGGAGAGGAGTAGGGCCGGCGCCAGCGCCAGCAGGAAACAGCGTCTCAAAAAGGAAATCCGCATCGGCATGGTTTTTGACGGCGTCCTGTATGTTACCACGCCGTTCTGCCGGCTGATCGCTCTCCAAGCGTCTACCGTGCGATTCGGCCCGGCTTCAGTCCACCATCCAAATCGAAGGTGGCGCCGACGGCCCCAACCACACAGGTGCTCCGGTCGAGGCCGGTGATGCGGCGGAGTTGATAGACGGCTTCGATGCCCGTGCAGTGCGAGCCCAGAAGATTCATCAGACCGAACCCGCGCAGTTTTTCACCGGTCCAAAGGAGGCGATCGTCGCCGGTCTCGAACAAATGCAGGCCGCCTAGCACCGCATAGGCAGGCGCCTCGCGAATCCGGCGCCGCGCGTAGTCGAGCGTGTTGATAATCCCCGCGTGGGCGCAACCGGTGATGGTCACCAGCCCGCGATCCGTATCCAGCACCAAAGACTGATCTTCCGGGACCGTGTCCTCAGCGATGGAACCGTCCGGCATTCGGATCTGGCCGCTTCTTCCGCCCATGGTCCAGTTGCGTTCCGGGTACTTCCGCGGGACCGGGCCTGTGATCCAGGCGCCTGGAAAAATCTCTTCCGCCGTGGCGTGCTCGATAAAGCTCCCGCCGCCGGCTTCGTACTCTTTCCTGGCGGCAATCATGATGTTGGCCTCCCCACCGGATTCCCGCGGCCGGCTCAGAAAAATGCCTTTGGCGACATGAGCGCGAGAGAGAGCGGAGGGTCTCATCCTGGCAACTTCGCGGCGAAGCGTGAGCAGACCCCCGGTGTGATCGGCATGGTTGTGGCTGAGGATCACTTCCTGGACCTCCGCCAGGTCCACCCCCATTTCACGGGCATTCCTGAGCACAGTCTCCGGGCGGGCGCCTGTGTCGAACAGTATCCGCCGGCCATCGGCTGTGACCAGGGCCGAAAATCCCCACTCCCCGATCCCGGAGTCGGCCAGCATAGTGGACAGCACTACCACGTGCACCGCGCGTATGCGCCGGGCGGTCTGCGCGCTCAGACACGTAGCACAAAGGAGCAGAACCGCTGCTTTTTTCATGGTCCTCAGCTTCGGCTCGAGTTCTGGAATAGTCTGCTAGGGATTCTACGGTTTCTACAGCGTGCACAGCACAGCGCGGCGCGGCGTTTTCCGCCGCGCCGCGCCGTGTGCGATTTAGAAGTACAACTTAAGAGCGAGTTGCATCTGCCGCGGCGCGTTCAGCAGGTCGCCGTTGCTGGTCAGGTGGCCGAAGCTCTGGCTTTGCAGTTGCGTCGAGCCGGTGCCGAACCGGACCCGGTTGAGGACATTGAACGCCTCGGCGCGGAAGTCCAGGCGCAACGACTCGTGGATCGGGAAGCTCTTGGCCACGGAAACGTTCTCGTTGTAGTTGGGGAACTGCCGGACCTTCGGACTGTAGCGCGTGGCGTTCCCGAAGCCGTTCAATGGAGTGCCGGTGCCTTGCACCGGAAAAGGACCGCTCCCGTAAGGCACCAGGAAGTTGTCCACCGACGGGTCGAAGCTGCCGCCCTTGGTGGGGGCTCGCCAGCCATCATACGAGGTGACGTAGGGAACGGACCGCCCCCCAAAGATCGGCAGCGAGTACGAGGTGCTGAGCGCAATAGGCTGGCCGCTCGAGTAGTAGTGGATGGAACTCAGCCGCCAGCCACCCAGAGCCCACGCAGCGGCCCCGTGGTTGAACATTCGCTTGCCCTTGCCGAACGGCAGCTCGTAGACCAGGCCCAGCTTGAAATTGTGGGTCACATCGAAAGCCCCGATGGATTTTTCCAGTCTGCGGTTGAACTGGTTTGCGCCAGTCGGGAAATCGGTCGACCAGTAGCTATCGGCGTCGGTCAGGATCTTCGAGAAGACGTAGGATGTCTGGAACTGGAGACCATTGCTGTAGCGTTTCTCGAGCCGAATGATGCCGGCGTGGTAGGTAGAGTGGCCGCTGTGGTCGCCGCCCCCGCCCGCCGTGTCGATGCCGTTATATTGCGGGTATGCCCGCAAGGCCTGCGCTACCGTCGCCCCGCCTCGAGGGGCCCAGAACGCCTTGAATCCCGGCCAAGGCGGAGTGATTCCGGCGGCGATGGCGGCCGGAGAATCGATCTGCGAATTCAGTAGAGCGGTACCGTACTGGGTCAAATATTTTGGATCCACCTGATTGTAATTGAGCAGGTTGGCCTGCAGATGGGTGCCGAGCACGGCATTGTAAGACGCTTCCAGCACTGTGCTCGGG
>JBGOUJ010000028.1:0-26620 GCA_041477005.1 Terriglobia bacterium
CTGGTGTCAGGTGTCAGGCGCCAGGCGCCCGAGCGGCTTCGCTGGCACCTGAAACCTGGCACCTGAAACCTGCTTTTAGCGACCTTTCCTTGCTTTTGGGGTTATCGTCTTAATGCGTCTCCGTCGATTCTGGGGGATTTGGGCCATGGCGCCGCTGGCCGCTGCGGCCCTGCTGTTGGCGCAGACGCCCACGGGAGTCGGCGATGGCGCCCCCACCTCGATCATCCTGACCATTTTCTTGCAGGCCTTCGCCCGCGGCTCGTTCTCTACCTCGGTGGCCCTGCCGCCCACCGACAATGTGCACCGCGTCGGCAACGGTTACGTTCAGGATTTCCAAGACAGTAACTCGAGCCAAGGGTTCAGCTTTCTAATAGCTCTGCCCGACAGTGTGGGAAGCACCGCCTTTCAGATGTGTTGCGAGATCCTGCAGTTGTACAACACCCTGGGAGGCTTCGCCGCCAAGATCGGCTACCCCATCACCGATCCCATCGGCAACGGCTCCCCGTCCACCGACGGGACCGCAAGCGTCTTGCAGACTTTTGAGGGCAACTACGTCCTCATCTCCTGGAAGGGCGGCAGCCTCGCAGGGCAAGCGTTTTCCATCAGCGATCCCTACCTGACGCCGTGGCGGGCCACGTCGATCCTGGGATTGCCCGTCAGCCAGCCGCACAACACGGCTTCCCGCTTCGGAACCAGCGGCACGCAGCAGGATTTCCAGGGCGGCACGATCATACAGATCACCTCCGGCGCGCGCAACGGCCAGACCTACGCTGTCTCGGGCGCTATTTATCAGCAGTATTTTCCGGCGGGGGTGGGCTCCTCCTTCCTGGGCTATCCCATCGGAGCGGAGATGACCGTCTCGGGCAAGCAGCGCCAAAACTTCGAGGGCGGCTACATGGACTATGTGCCTGGGTCCGGCCAGCCCGCCCAGGCGCACGCGCCGGTGCTCTCCGTGGTGCTGGACAATGCGCCCCTGAACTTGCAGCTCGGCGATGTGGTGCAGAAGACGCTCTCCGTCTTCGACAACCTGGGCACTCCCCTGACCGACCGGCCCGTTGTCTGGAGCACCAGCAATAAGTCCGTGGTGCAGGTGGACGGCTCGGGCCTGACGGTCACGCTGCGGGCAGTGGGCGTGGGCTTCGCCGATGTGGTGGCGTATGTCGATGGAGTATCGAGCCCCACTCTGCACGTCACGGTCACCTCGATCTGCTGCCAGGCGGGAGAAGGCTCGCCGAATGCGATCGTGCAACAGGCCATCCAGGATGCGCTGGCGCGCAACAAGATCTCACCGCGCCTGCCCACTGACAATCCCGTGCGCCGGATGGGCGCCGGCTATGTGCAGGAGTTCACGGCCGCAACGCCGGCCACGCTGGGCCGCGTCCTGGTGGTCAAGGCTGACTCTTCGCCCCAGGCGTACGCGATCAGCGGGGACCGCCTGCCGCGGTTCCAACAACTGGGCGGGGTGGTCGGGGCGCTCGGCTTTGCCACCTCCGACGCCAACCAGAATGGCCGGCAACTGTTTCAAAACAACTACGCGCTGGCCGGCTCGCCCCCGGCGCTCGTGGCGGCTCCGGTCACTCCGAAGTGGGCTTCGCTGGGCTATGAAACCGGAGCGGCCGGGCTGCCGGCGGCTGACGCGTCCTCGGCCGGCCCGACTGCGTTCGGATCCATCGGTGTCACGCAGGCGTTTGCCAACGGCGTCATCTACGGCTTTACTTCCACGTCGCGGGCCGGGCAGTCCTACTTCGTCTCCGGCCTGATCCTGGCCCGCTACAACGCCTTGAGCGGTCCGGCCGGAATCCTCGGCTTGCCTGTTTCCGATGCCTCTCAAAACGCGGGCCGAACCGAGCAGAGCTTCGAGGGCGGCCCGATTGATTTTGCTCCGGGCGACAGCGTGGCCGTCGAGCATCCGGCGCCGCGCACGCCGGCCTTGACCCTCACCCCCAGCCAGGTGGCCCCCGGAGGCCGCGTGCATGTCGCCATCAGCGGCTTCGGACCCGGCCGGCAACTGGCCGTCACCCTCACCTCGCAGCCCGATTTTCAAGTGACGCCGTCCAATGGTTCTTACAACTGGGACCTGCAGGTTCGCCCCGGCACGGCCGCCGGCACGTACCGCGTGTCGGTGCGTGACCCCGCCGGCACCGATCGGGCCGATGGCGCCTATACCGTGCGGGCTGCCGAGGCGGTGCGCTACCAGTTGAGCAAAGTGAGCGGCGACAGCCAAAACGCCTTCCCCGGAAGCCAGGCGCCCCTGCCCCTGGTGGTGCGGCTGACCGATGAAACGGGGAACCCCATCGCCGGAGGTCATGTCGGGTTCGGCGCCATCGGCGGAGCGGCCACAACGCCTCCCAACAGCACCACCGATGGCGGCGGCTACGCCCAGGCCCAATTACGAATGCCGCCGGCGAGCGGTCTGGTTCTGGCCAACGCCCAGGCCGGCAACAACATTGTCACCTTCTCCGCTCACGCCCAAGACGGCCGCCTGACGACCTTCCCCACCTTCCGCCAGGACCTCGACAGCGTGAAACTCGGCGGCGGTGGGGCCAGCATTCACCAAAAAGGCAGCCTGCTCACCGCCCTCGCCGCCCTGTTTAGATATTATCAGGATTTAAGGGAGCTGCCCGCCGCCTCGGGCCTCGCCGATCCGCCGGCGCTCAACCAGTTTTTGACGCCCAACGGGTTCCTGCCCTTCACGCTCAAAGGCCGGCAAGAGCTGGTCGTGAATCCGCTCCGGGCGCTCGACTTCGTCTCCGGCGCCGCCGATTTTGAGGCGGCGCCTGCCGACCTCAACGCGATCCGCGATTCCGTCAATCTGCGCAGCCCGGTTCTGCTGGGGCTGATGCTGCAAGCCGGCGATCAGAATCGCGGCGCCCACTATGTAGTGGCTACCGGCGTCGGCCCCGACGGATCCATTCTGATCTACGATCCCAGCACCGACTGGAACCGCACGGCTCTGGCGGAGTATCTGACCGGCTTCACCGCCTTGGGCCAGAAATGGACCGCCTCGCTGCTTTACGGTCTGCGCCTGCATCTCGGGCCGCGCCCGAGCCGCGGCCTGCTGGTCTACGCCCCGGGCGCCGCGCAGATCCAGGTTTCCGGAAACGGCGGGAGCAACGCGTACTCTCTGCGCCTGCCCGCCCTGGCTGCCTTCGACGACAACACACCTGACAACGGCGACACGGCCGACCTCTGGTATCTGGACGGCATGGCTTCCCAATACCAACTGATCGCGGCGGCAGGCGGCGTGACCGTGCAGGGTCCGACCCCGGTCTCTTCGCTCGGCCCCGGCACGTTCCGCATCAATCCCGACCCGGCATCGTTCTCGGTGACGCCGCAAACGCTCACCGCCTCGGCCGACGGGCTGCGCAACGCCGCCGGCTTCGGGAGCGCCCTCGCCCAGGGATCCTTGGCTTCCCTGTTCGGCTCGGGCTTGGCCGACGCCCTGGCGCTCGCCACCCAGCGCTCCCTGCCCACCTCGCTCGGCGGCCTGAGCGTAGCGGTGGGCGGCCTGCCGACGCCTCTCCTGTTCGTCTCCCCCTTTCAGGCGAACCTGCAACTGCCCTTTGGATTGTCCGGCACGCAAACTGTGGAGGCAACTTCCAAATACGGCACAGCTCGTTTCGACATTTCACTGCTCGACGCGGCGCCCGGCATCTTCCTTGTGGGGCCATCCGCTCCTGCCGTTCTGAATCAGGACGGAACGCTCAACGCCGTCCTCAACCCGGCCGCCCGCGGGAGCGTCCTGCAAGTTTTCGCCACCGGCCTCGGGGCGGTGGCGCCATCGGTCACTACTGGCTCTCTGGCCCCGCCCTCGCCCTTGTCGTACGTCAGCGCCGCCGTAACCGCGGCCATCGACGGCCAGCCGGCCCAGGTGTTGTTCGCCGGCTTGGCCCCCGGCTTTGCCGGCCTCTACCAGGTCAACATCCTGATCCCGTCGACGCTGCCTCCCAGGGCCGCCGCCCCACTGGTGATCCACGCCGCCGGCCAGGACAGCAACACCGTCCCGGTGGCGGTGCAGTAATCGCGAATCTTAGAAATATTTCCGCAGATCGGAAAACTGCTCCACCACGAGCAGCCGGCCTGGGCCCCGCGGGATGATTTCCTGCTTTTCGAGCGACCAGGTGTGGCGGTGGGGCACGAGCACCGCGTTCAGGCCGGCCTCGAGGGCCGGGTTGATGTCCGATTTCTGGCTGTTGCCCACCATCCAGGTCTCGCTCCGATCCATGCTGTGGGCGGCGACCACCGAACGGTAATTCTCGGCGTCCTTCTCCCTGACCACCTCGCAGTGCTCGAAGTAACGGGCCAGGCCCGAGCGGTCGAGCTTCAGCTTCTGCTCGTCCGGATGCCCCTTGGTAAACAGCAGTAGACGGCGGCGGCTGCCGAGGTACTCCAGGGTCTCCTCCACGCCCTCGATCACATCCATGGGCCGCTCCAGAATCGCCCCGGCAAAGCCCACGACGATCTTGAGGTCCCCTTCGTCATAAGGCGTCTCGGCCAGTCGGGCGAAGCATTGCTGGAGGTTTCGCCCGAAGTTGGCCGCCCCGTAGCCGTGCAGCTTGATGTTGGCCAACTCGATCTCGTCCAGCACCTCACGGACCTGGGGCGCCGTCAGGTGGGAGTGATTCAGGAAGTCGGCAAACTGCTCGAACGCCTGCTCGAAATAAATGTTGTTCTCCCACAGCGTATCGTCGGCGTCGATGAGGAGCCAGTCCCGCATCCCACCAAGGTAGCAAAGGCACTGCTACAATGAACCAAGACCCGCATGTTCGTCAAAGTGCTGTTTTTCGGCATGCTGAAGGACCTCGTTGGCCGCGCGGAAGAGCGGGTCGAGGTGGCCCAAGGGGAGCGCCTGGGCGGGCTTTTTGAGCGGTATGCGCGGCAGTTTCCCAGGCTCCAGGATCTCGCCGGCAGCATCGCGCTGGCGCAAAACCAGGAATTCGCCGCGCCCGAAACGCCGCTGCGGGAGGGGGACGAAATCGCCTTCCTGCCCC
This sequence comes from Terriglobia bacterium, assembly GCA_041477005.1. Lineage (GTDB taxonomy): Bacteria > Acidobacteriota > Terriglobia > Bryobacterales > JACQDG01 > JBGOUJ01. The sequence goes on from JBGOUJ010000028.1 coordinate 4,992, forward strand.
CGGTGAGCGGCGGCAGCGACGCCCTGGCGGAGGCTGCGGACGAGCTCGGAAACTATTTTGCTATCACCCGCGTCCCAATCGACGCGAGGGTGCTGGCGGCGCGGCTGGCGCGCGGGCGGGACGGGGCGGTGATCACATTTGAGGGAGTGGTGCGCGACAACTCGAAGGGGCGCGCCACCCTCTACCTGGAATACGACTGCTACGTGCCGCTGGCCATCAAGAAAATGCGCGAAATCGCCGCCGAGTTGCTGGCCGCCCACCAGATTGACCGCATCGGCATGATCCATCGGCTGGGACGGATGGAGATCGGGGAGACAAGCGTCGCCATCGTGGTGACCTCGCCCCACCGCAAGCCCGCCTACGAAGCGAGCCGCGAGGCCATCGACCGGTTGAAGCGCCGGGTGCCCATCTGGAAGAAGGAACACTTCGCCGACGGGGAGGTGTGGGTGGAAGGCGAGTGGGACTCTTCGGTTCCACGCCTGGAAGGAACGCCCCGGTGTTCCGGCTGACCGTGGGGGCCGCGCTGCTGCTGCTGCTGCCGCCCCTGCTTGCCCAGGAAGCGCTCCCCCGGGAAGCGCCCACGCCCAGCTTCCAGGTCGACGTCAGGCTGGTCAACGTGGTGGCCACGGTGAAGAACACCAAGGGCCTGCCGGTTGGCGACCTGGAGCGCGAAGATTTCACGGTTCTGGCCGCCGGCGTGCCCCAGCAGATCGCGGTGTTCGAGCGGCAGAGCGACCGCCCGCTTTCGGTGGTGCTGCTGTTCGATTCGAGCCCCAGCGTGGCCAAAGAGCTGCGATTCGAGCAAGAATCGGCCGTGCGCTTCATCCGCAGCCTGCTGCGGTCGGGCGCAAATTCGGCCGACCGCATCGCCGTGTACCAGTTTTCGGATTACGTCGAGGAAGTGCAGGGCTTCACCGCCTCGCCGGCGCGCCTGGAAAAAGGCGTGTTCTCGATCCGGATCAGCGGCGGAACCTCGGTCTACGACGCGCTCTACCTGGCGGCGCAAAAGCTCGGAAGGCGCGAGGGGCGCAATGTGATCGTCATCATCACCGACGGAGGAGACACGACCAGCTCGATCAAGTTCGCCGAAGCGCTGCGGGCCGTCCAGCTCGCCGACGCAGTGGTCTACTCGATCATCGTAGTGCCCATCACCAACGACGCCGGCCGCAACCTGGGCGGCGAGAACGCCCTCAAGACCATGTCCGCCGCGACCGGCGGCCTGGCGTTCTTGCAATACTCCGAACGGGATCTGGACAAAACCTTCCGCGAGATCGAGCGCGATTTGCGCCTGCAATACGTGATTGGTTTCTATCCCCAGGGCATTCCCGCCGGCTCGGACCGATTCCATCGGATCGAGCTGCGCGTGAACCGTCCCGAGGTGAAGGTCCTCGCCCGCACCGGCTTCTTCGCCGGCCCCGAGACGGAGCGGGCATCCAAATCCGACTCAGCGATTTCGATCGACGGCGGCCCGCCTCGCGATCGCAAGAAGGAACAGAAGACGTCCCCGCCGGGCCCGCAGCCCAACAAAACTTCAAGGAGCATACCGTGAAAGGTCCATTCAAACCTCGTTTTCGCCCACCCCCCCACGGCGGCGGCGGCCCCGGCGGCGGTGGCGGCAAATCCCATCGCGCCCCCGAGCAGACCTTGCAGGAGGTCCACTACCTCAAGCAACTCATCGAAAAGCAGACGCGGGTCTGCGTCAAGCTGCGCAACAACGAAGAGGTACGCGGCATCATCGAGTATTACGACCACGCCTTCATTCGCGTGACCCGAGTCAAGGCGCCGAACCTGTTCATCTTCAAGCACGAGATCAAGTATCTGTACGAGGACAAGTGACAAAGGCAGCCATCAGAAGTGCAGCCATCAGCCGTCAGCTTTCAGCCGTCAGCAAGCGGAACCCTCCCACAGCAGGGGCTGCTGAGCGCTGGCTGACGGCTCATCGCTGCCGTGAAGGTACCGTCAGCTATCAGCGATCAGCCCTCAGAAGGGGGCACCCGCCCCACAGCACGGGTTGCTGACGGCTGATAGCTGACGGCTGATGGCTGTTTTTCTATGTACTCTTCCTATCTCTCCGCCGCCGCCGAGATCGCCCGGGAGGCGGGCGCCCTTCTGGCGCGATACTTCGAGCGCCGCGTCGCGGTCCAATACAAGGGCGATTTCGACGTGGTGACCGAGGCGGACCGCGCCTCGGAGGCGCTGATCGTGGAGCGCCTGTCGGCGAAGTTTCCCGGCCACTCCATCGTCGCCGAGGAGGGCTCCGGAGTGACCCGCTCCTCGGACTGCACCTGGTACGTCGATCCCCTGGATGGAACCACCAACTTCGCTCACGGCTATCCCATGTTCGCGGTGACGCTGGGGCTCGAGCAGGCCGGCGAGATGGTGGCCGGCGTGGTCTACGATCCGATCCACGAAGAATTCTTCGCAGCCGAAAAGGGGGGCGGCGCTTACCTCAACAACCGGCGGATCCACGTCTCCCCGGTGAATCGCCTCGCCGAGAGCCTGGTCGCCACCGGCTTCCCCAGCCGCAAGCGCCACGCTGACGTAAACGTTTACTTCTTTCACCAGGTCGCCATGCTGTCCCACGGCGTCCGCCGTAACGGTTCGGCTGCGCTCGACCTTTCCTACGTGGCGGCCGGCCGGCTGGACGGCTTCTGGGAGTTCGGCCTGAACCCGTGGGACATCGCCGCCGGGCTGCTGCTCATCTCCGAGGCCGGCGGCCGTTCCTCGAATATGCACGGCGCCGAGCACCACCTCGGGTCCCCCGACCTGGCCGCCTCGAACGGGCTGATCCACCAGGAGTTGCTCGGGCTTTTCGCCGATGTGTTCGCCAACCGCATCAGGGTCCCCCTGCCGCAGATCAGCCCCCAGTAGGCAATAAACAATAGGCAGGCCGGAGTTTTTCTAAGCTCCAGCTTTACAATGCTTTGCCAAGGATGGTAGCCTGTTGGTTCGTAATTGGAATCGAGGGCTTCTGCACCCGCCCCCCGGTCGGGGAAAGGATTGTCTGCTGACTCGAGAAGATGCGAACTGTCGATTTGATCCGCAAGAAGCGCGATGGAGAAGAGCTAACAGCCAAAGAAATCGAGTTTTTGGTTGAAAATTACACGCGGGGCGTAATCCCCGACTACCAGATGGCCGCCTTCTTGATGGCGGTCTACTACTCCGATTTCAGCGAGAACGAAGTAACGGCCCTTACCCTGGCTATGCTCAACTCGGGCGGGCGCTTGGACTTGAGCGACCTGAACGGGGCCAAAATCGATAAGCACTCGACCGGCGGCGTGGGCGACAAGACCAGCCTGATCCTGGCTCCGATCGCGGCAGCCGCCGGCGTGGTCGTTCCCATGGTCTCCGGCCGCGGCCTCGGTCACACCGGAGGCACCCTCGACAAGCTGGAATCGATCCCCGGCTTTCGCACCTCGCTGACCATCGACGAAATTCGGGCCGTCCTCAGGCAGCACAACCTCTGTTTCGTCGGCCAGACCGAACAGATCGCGCCGGCCGACAAGAAGCTTTACGCGCTGCGCGACTCGACCGCCACGGTCGAATCGCTGCCGCTGATTGCGGCCTCGATCATGTCCAAAAAGCTGGCCGAGGGCATCGATGGGCTGGTGCTCGACGTCAAAGTGGGCGCCGGGGCCTTCATGAAGAAGCAGATCGAAGCCCGCAAGCTGGCGCAGCTCATGGTGGCGATCGGCCGGCGAATGAACAAGCGCGTGCAAGCCCTGCTGACCGACATGGATCAGCCGCTCGGCTATGCCGTGGGCAACGCCCTGGAGATCATGGAAGTGTCGCAAACGCTTCAGAACCAGGGACCGGCCGACCTGACGCAACTCTCGATCGAGCTGGCGGCGCGCATGATCGCCCTCGGCAACAAGGGCCAGAGTCTCGAAGGCGCCCGCGAGCAAGCGGCCCAGTTGCTCGCTTCCGGCGCCGCCCTCACCAAGTTCCAGCAGGTCATCGCCGCGCAGGGGGGCAACCCCGACGTGCTCACGCAGTTCGAGCTGCTACCCAACGCCACCGGCGCCCGCGAGATCCTGTCACCCCGCGCCGGTTACGTCAGTCGCATCAACGCCGAAGACGTCGGTCAGGCGGCGGCCCTGCTCGGGGCCGGCCGCGACGCCATGGACGGCCAGATCGACCCGGCCGTCGGCGTAATCCTGGAGCGGAAGGTCGGCGAAAAAGTCGCCGCCGGCGGCCGTCTCTGCACGCTCTATCACACCGACGAGACCCACCTGGAAGAGGCCGCTCAACTGGTCGAGGACGCCTTCCACATCTCGGCCGCCGCCCCCGAGCCCCGGGAACTGGTGCTGGAAGTGATCCAGTAATTGGAACCACAGATGAACACAGATGAACACGGATCAAACCCCGCTTCCATCTGTGTTTATCTGTGTTCATCTGTGGTTAATCACTAGACATGTCTCGGTTCACCGGGCTGCTCGGTCTGGCGCTGATTCTGGCGGGCGCCTACGCGTTCTCGACCAACCGGAGGGCCATCCGGCTCAAAGTCGTTCTATGGGGCCTGGGGCTGCAGATCACGCTGGCCCTGCTGGTGCTCCGTACCCGTTTTGGCCTCGTGTTCGAGATCGTCGGCGGGGGGGTCAACCGGATGCGGGATTTCGCCCAGCAGGGCAGCGAGTTTGTCTTCGGCTCGCTGGCCAGGCCGGACGGGCCGGTTGGGCTCGTGTTCGCCTTCCATGTCTTGCCCATCATCATCTTTGTGGCTTCGTTTTTCGCCGTGCTTTACTACCTCGGGGTGATGCAGATAGTCGTGAAGGGAATCGCGGTCGTCATGCAGCGGAGCATGGGATCGAGCGGCGCCGAGTCGTTGAACGTCGCCGCCAGCATTTTCATGGGACAGACCGAGGCGCCCCTGACCATCCGTCCATTCCTTCCTAAGCTCACCGAGTCGGAGCTTCTCACCGTGATGACGGCAGGCATGGCCCACGTATCCGGCGCCCTGATCGTCGCCTATGTCACCATCGCCCATGTCGAGGCCAAGCACCTGCTCACCGCGGTAATCATGACTGCCCCGGCCACCATCATGCTGGCCAAAATGTTCGTGCCGGAAACCGGCGAGCCGGAAACGGCGGGCAAACTGAAAATGCACGTGGAGAAGATCGACGTCAACATCATCGACGCCGCCGCGCGCGGCGCCACCGAGGGCATGCACCTGGCGATAAACGTGGCGGCCATGCTTATCGCCTTTACCGCGCTGATTTATCTCTCCAGCGGCCTGCTGGGCTGGATTCATTCGTTTCCAGGACTGGGTTGGATGCCGGACTCGCTTCAAAGGCTGTTTGGGTGGGTCTTCGCCCCGATCGCCTGGACGATGGGGGTGAGCTGGAAGGACGCCCCGGCGATCGGAAGCCTGCTGGGGACGCGCATGGTGTTGAACGAATTCTTTGCCTATGTGCAACTGGGCCCGCTCCGGGCGGGGCTCGATCACAAGTCGTTCGTTATCGCCAGCTTCGCCCTGTGCGGTTTTGCCAACTTCTCCTCCATCGCCATCCAGGTCGGCGGTATTGGCGCCTTGGTCCCCGACCGCCGGCACGACCTGGCGCGTCTGGGAATCCGCGCCATGATCGCCGGGACCTTGGCCAACTTCATGTCGGCTTGCATCGCAGGTATTTTGCTGTGAGCTGGGGGCACGTCGAGGAAGCGCGCCGGTTCCTGGCCGCCCGGCTGCCCGCCGCGCCGGCCGTCGCTGTCGTGCTGGGCAGTGGCCTCGAAGGCTTTTCGCGTGAGCTGGCGGACCCGGTGGAGATCCCCTATGCCGACATCCCTTGCTGGCCGCGCTCGACCGTCGCCGGTCACGCCGGCATGCTCCTCTCCGGCCGGCTCGACCAGACTGCCGTCGCCGTCCTGGCCGGCCGCTCGCACCTTTACGAAGGCTATTCGCCCGGCGAGGTGACTTTTTCCACGCGCGTCCTGGCCCGGCTCGGAATCCGGACGCTCGTGTTGACCAACGCTGCCGGGGGGATCAACCAGGACTTTCGCCCGCCCCAGCTCGTCTTGATCTCCGACCACATCAATCTGCAAGGAGCGAATCCGCTGATCGGCGCCAACGAAGACCGCTTCGGCGCGCGGTTCCCCGACCTGAGTGAGGTCTATCCCCGGCGTCTGCGCGACCTCGCTCGCCGCTGCGCCGCCGAGCTCGGCTTGACGCTGGCGGAGGGCGTCTACACCGCGGTCTCCGGCCCCAGCTACGAAACACCCGCTGAGATCCGTTATCTGCGCGTCATCGGCGCCGACATGGTTGGGATGTCCACCGTGCCGGAAGCGATCGTCGCCGCTCACATGGGGATTCCGGTGCTCGGGATCTCGAGCATCTCCAACATGGCGGCCGGCATCGTTCCGGATCGGAAGATCAGTCACGAAGAAGTGCTCGAAGCCGGGCGGAGCATCGCCGGCACGCTGATCGCCTTGCTGCAGAAAGTGATCCCGCAACTGTGAGCCCAAAAGATCTGATCCGGACGGCCCGAGCGGCCCGCAAACACGCCCACGCGCGCTTCTCCAACTTCAAGGTCGGGGCTGCGCTCGAAGGCGCCCGCGGCGCCGTCCACACCGGCTGCAACATCGAAAACGCCACCTACGGACTCACCCTTTGCGCCGAGCGGGTGGCGGTGTTCAAAGCGCTCTCCGAAGGCGCCGGCCGCTTTTCCCGAATCGCCATCGTTGCCGACACCGACACCCTCACGCCGCCCTGCGGCGCCTGCCGGCAAATCCTTTGGGAATTTTGCGGCGACATTGAGATCATCCTCGCCAATCTCCACGGCAAAAGCGAAACGATGCGCCTGGCGAGCCTCTTTCCCCGGCCGTTCGATGCTGGATTTCTGGAAAAGTAGCGTTGCGCGCGGGCGTCGTGTCGGTATCCTGCCCGCCGCCTTCAACCCAGTCACCAACGCCCACCTCGAGATCGCTCGCCAGGCAGTGCGCCAATATGCTCTGGACGAAGTCGTGTTTCTGCTTCCGCGGGTCTTGCCGCACAAGGAGTTTACCGGCGCGAGCTTCGAGCAACGTGTGGAGATGCTGCACGCCGCCCTAGCCGGTGAGCCCCGGTTCTCCATCGGCTCGACCGATCAGGGCCTGTTCATGGACATCGCCCGAGCCTGCCGCCCGGTCTACGGCCTGGAAGCGGAGTTCTTCTTCCTGTGCGGCCGCGACGCCGCCGAGCGTATTATCCATTGGGACTACGGCCCGGGCGTGCGGTTTGCCGACCTACTCCAAGAGTTTCAAATGATCGTCGCCCCGCGCGGCGGGCCCTACGCTCCGCCAGCCGGATTTGCGGCTCGCATCCACTCGCTCGATCTTCCCGCCGAGATCGAGGCATACTCCTCCTCTGCCGTCCGCGAAGCGATCTCCCTCGGCCGCCCCTGGCGACACATGGTCCCGCCTCCGGCAGCCGAGATCGTCACCCGCGACAGGCTCTACGCGTGATCATTGCAGAAGGTTCGGGAGCAGCTCGCAGCGGACGCCGACCGAACAGGCTTCTGAATGGAGTGTCCTCTTGTCATCCGTAACGAGGATTGAGCCGCTCTCATGGAACCCACACCCTTCCTCTTTGGCCAGCAATATCAGACCTGCATCTACGGGCCCAATGCGGGCGCAAATCCCTTTGAAGCCAGGAGCGCTGCAAATGTCTTCCAACGCGCACGGCCGTTCTTCGACTGCTTGCTCGAACAGGAAGTCGGTACAAAAATGCCAAAACGAGACTTGGTCGCCAGGCCGGAGCGCCTTGAGTCGACGGTTCACCAGCCAGTACAGTTCAGGAATGACGTGTTGTGTGGTCAGACGCAACCTGGCACTCTGAAACAGCTTCAGCCACCGATCATAGTCTCTGACGGTTAGAGGAGGACCGGCCGACCTGGCGTCTGCCAGCAGGGCTTGAGGCGCCCGCCCACGCTCAATGTAGCAGTACACCAGAAGAGGAAACAGAACCGTCGTGTCGAGTACCAGCTTCTGAACTGCCGTCGAGGGACGGGCTGGATTACCCGGGGACACTTACTTCCTGCACAAAGGGCACGTCATAGGTGAGCGACAGGGCCGACTGCACTTGTCTCAGGTTGTCCAGAAGAGAATCCACAGCGTGGGCCAATTCTTGCCCTGCGAGAGTAGTAGCTTCGTAGCGAGGCCTGATTGCAGGGACCAACCGCAGGTGAAGGAGATCGGTCCGGTAGTGATTCCAGAGCTTTGCAGTGGCGTAATAGGACGGCTCTTCGCCAACGCTGTTTATGATGTTCGCGGCCAGCACAGCGAGAAAATCTTCCGGGTCAGCGTAGGCGCCGAAGTACCGCGATACCTCTTCGCCGAGCGTGCTTCCACACTCCGCCGTGATTTGTTGAAACAGGCCACGGAGCTTCGGACTGCGGACAAGAGCATCATGATAGGCTCCGCACTGCTCGGCGAGTTCATCCACACACGCGTCATGCTTTTCCGCCAGTCGCGCCATTTCCGGATGAAAGCCGAGGAACTGGTCTAGATTTTGCGAGGCTTCGGGCATTACGTGCTGCCGCACTGCACCCAATGACTTCAAGCCAGGAGGCCGAAACTGCCAAGTCCAATCGTGGCGCTCGAGAAGTCTGCGTTCCACCTCCAGGCCGTGCAGTAGATAACGGAACACCGTATCGAACCATGCCCGGACAATGTTCGGCCCATAGGGCCCCTTCTTGACGTGCGAACGCTGTGCAGGAGGCATAGGTGTTCTCTTCATCTTACAACCCTGCAGCGCTAGCGATCCACCCTCTTTCGCCATTTTCGCCATCGTGTACACTTCAGGCAGATCTGACAAACAAGTGGTAATCTGGCAGCAAATGCAAAAAGTGAACCTCAGGGAAAAGTTTGGCCTCTTCACCGACTACTGGAGCCCCAAGATCGCCGGCGAGATCAACGACTCCTTCGTGAAGCTGGCCAAGGTCAAAGGCGAGTTTGTCTGGCATCATCATGAGGCCGAGGACGAGCTGTTCCTGGTGGTAAAGGGACGCCTGCTGATCAAGCTGCGGGACCGCGACATCCAGCTCGAAGAAGGCGAGTTTGTTATCATCCCGCGCGGCGTGGAGCACCTGCCCATCGCCGAGGAAGAGGCGCACCTGCTGCTGCTTGAACCTAAGTCCACCTTGAACACCGGCAACGTCCAGAACGAGAGGACCGTGGCCGAGCTGGGGCGGGTTTAAATCCCATGTCGCGTTGGAATCGCCCAAAGCCCGGATGGATCCGTCTGCTCGGGATCCTCGGCTTCGCCGCCGCGTGTCTCTGGCTGGCGCCCGCGCCCCGCGCCCAGAATGCTCCCCGCCGCTGGTTCAAGGGCAATCTCCACACTCACACGATCAACAGCGACGGCGACAGCTCGCCCGATGTCGTCGTGCGCTGGTATAAGGAGCACCGCTACAATTTCCTTATCCTCACGGACCACAACTACCTCACCTCGGTCAGCGGCTTGAACGACGTTTTCGGGGCGGAGGGGCAGTTTCTGGTGGTGCGGGGCGAAGAAGTGACCGATGGGTTCCAGGGCAAGCCAATCCACGTCAACGCCTTCGGCGCCAAAGTGCTGATCCCGCCCCAGGGCGGCGCGAGCGTGCTCGAAACCATCCAGCGCAACGTGGACGCCATCCGCAGCGCCGCGGCCGTGCCCTCGATCAACCACCCTAATTTCGGCTGGGCGATCACCGCCGACGACTTGCGGCGCGTCCGGAACGACCGGCTGTTCGAGGTCTACAACGGCCATCCGCAAGTGAACAACCTGGGCGGCGGCGGAGTGCCGGGGATGGAACGGGTCTGGGACATACTGCTCAGCTCCGGACGCGTGATGTACGGCATCGCCGTGGACGATGCCCACTACTTCAAGGAATTCGCCCCGCACCTCTCGAATCCCGGACGCGGCTGGGTGGCGGTGCGCGCTGCCGAGCTTTCGGCCCCGGCCCTGATCGAGGCCATCGAGCGCGGCGACTTCTACTTCTCGACCGGCGTGGCGCTGGCCGATGTCGAGCGCCTGCCCAGCGAGCTCAAGGTCGAGATCCAGCCGGCGCGGCCGCTGCAGTATACGGTCGAATTCATCGGCGAGAACGGGCGCGTGCTGAAGACCACGTTTGACAACCCCGCCACCTACACGCTGGCCCGCGAGGATCGCTACGTCCGGGTAAAGGTGACTGCCTCGAGCGGCGAGGCCGCCTGGACCCAGCCCGTCTTCCGGGAGTGACCATCGGGGGTAATCATGCTCCGCCTCGCACCAAGCCTGGTCCTACCAAGCCTGATCCTGCTGCCGGCGATCCTGATCGCCCAATCGCAACCGGCGCCTCCTCTGAACCCGCGGGACTTCGCGCTCATGGCCTGGGGCAGCTCGCCCTCCGATCCCGATCAACTGCGCGGCATACAGGAGGCGGGCCTGAACATCTCCGGCTTCTGCCGCGTCCAGGACCTGGAGCGCGTGCACTTCGCCGGCCTCACCTGCTTCGTCTCGGACAAGCGCGCCAACGGCTATGACTGGTCCCATCTGCCCGACGAGCAGCTCATCCGGGCCAACGTCGCCGATCTGAAGCGGCAGGTGGACGGCCAGCCTGCGGCGCTCGGCTTCTACCTCCGCGATGAGCCGCAGGCCTCCTTCCTGCCCACCCTGGGGCGCGTGGCCGCAATCCTGCGCGAGGCCATGCCCGACCTTTGGCCTTATGTGAACCTGTTCCCCTATCGCGCCAGCCCCGCCGCGCTCGGAACTACCAATTACGATTCCTACGTGCGCCTGCTCGTGGATGCCGTCCATCAGCCGATCCTCAGCTACGACAACTATTCGCTCGTGAACGGCGAGATGCTGGACTCCTTCTTCACCAACCTGGAAATCATCCGCCGCCTGAGCCTGGAGACCAAGACGCCCTTTTGGAACTGCATTCTGGCCAACGCGCACTTCAATTACATGGAGCCTTCCGACGCGACGTTCCACCTGCAGGTTTACAGCACCCTGGCCTACGGCGGCCAGGGCATCCAGTACTTCACCTATTTCACGCCCGAGATTGGGAACTACCGGCTCGGCCCCATCGACCAATTCGGCAACCGGACGCCGACCTGGGACAGGCTGCGCCGCATCAACAACGAGGTCCACGCCTTGGCCCCCACGCTGATCCGCCTGCGTTCGACCGGCGTCTATCACTCCCCCGACGCGCCCGATCAAGGCCGCCCGCTCGCCGCAAGCCGCCTGGTCCAGAGCGTCGAGATGACCCAGCGCCTGGTCCAGACCCCCGCCACGGCCCGTTTCCTGATCGGCGAATTCGAAGACGCCGACCATCGGCCATACCTGATGCTGGTCAACAAGGACCTCGCGCAATCCTTCCGCTTCGCCCTTCATCTGAAGCAGGAGGGCCGCCACCTGTTCCGAGTGTCGCCTTACTCGGGCCGCGAGCAGGCTTTCGGCCGCGAGATGGACTGGCTGGCGCCAGGCGCCGGGGTGCTCCTGCGCATTGAGTAGATGCAGTAGATGCAGTCTCTTGGCCGGTAGATTTGAGCCTGCCTCCGGAAGCCCGCTGTTACGCCCGCAGGATGCTGGGGGCATACCGGCTCTTCCGCTCTCACTGGTCATAACCGCTTGATTTTTCAATCTCTTAGCCCTTCCCAATAACCCCTCAAATGCGGTGAAAATGCGGTAAAATAGAAAGTTACTTTCGAGCCTCAGGAGGACCCCTTTGGGCGACGCTGAAAAGCCACCGCAACCGCCTGTCCAGATGCCTCTGCCGCCCGACGGCGGAGACAAGAACCTGGTCCCGATCGACATCGAAGACGAGATGCGCAAGTCGTACCTGGATTACGCGATGAGCGTGATCATTGGGCGGGCGCTGCCGGATATTCGCGACGGGTTGAAGCCCGTGCAGCGGCGCATCCTCTACGGCATGTACGAAGCGGGGCTGCTCCCCAACCGCGCCTACCGCAAGTGCGCTAGCACTGTCGGCTACGTTCTCGGCAACTATCACCCGCACGGCGACGCGCCGGTCTATGAGGCTTTGGTGCGGCTGGCGCAGCCGTTTTCCCTGCGCTACCCGCTGATCGACGGCCAGGGCAACTTCGGATCGGTCGATGGCGACCCGCCCGCGGCCATGCGGTACACCGAAGCGCGCCTGGCCCGCATCGCCACTTCGCTGCTCGAAGACATCGACAAGGAGACGGTCGATTTCCGGCCCAACTTTGACGAACATACCGTCGAGCCGGAATACCTGCCGGCGCAGATTCCCAACCTGCTTGTGAACGGCGCCCAGGGCATCGCGGTCGGCATGGCCACCAACATCCCGCCCCATAACCTCGGCGAAATCATCGAGGCGGCGATCCTGGTCGTCCATAACCCCAAGGTGGGTCTGGACAAGATCCTGGAAAAGGTTCTCGGCCCCGACTTCCCCACCGCCGGGTTTATCCTGGGCCGGCAAGGCATCCTCGATACCTACACCAAGGGCCGCGGCCACCTGAAGCTCCGCGCCCGCGCGGCCATCGAGCGCATCAGCAAGGACAAAGAGCAGATCGTGGTGACCGAGATTCCCTACCAGGTGAACAAGGCCAAGCTGCAGGAGTTCGCCGCCCAACTGGTCAACGAGAAGAAGATCGAAGGCATCTCCGACATCCGGGACGAGAGCGACCGCGACGGCATGCGCATCGTCTTCGAGCTGAAGCGCGGGGAGCAGCCCGAGGTCGTCCTCAACAACCTCTACAAGCACACCCAGATGCAGACCGGCTTCGGCGTGATCATGCTGGCCATCGTCAACGGGCAGCCGCGCGAAGTGGGGCTGGTGGAGGCGCTGCGGCTCTTCGTCGACCATCGCATCGATATCGTCCGCCGCCGCACCGACTATCTGCTGCGCAAGGCGCGCGACCGCGAGCACATCCTGCTCGGCTTCCGCAAGGCCCTGGAGCACATGGACGAGGTGATCAAGCTGATCCGCGCTTCGAAGTCCCCCGCCGAAGCGCGCTCCGTGCTGATGGAAAAGCTCGAGTTCACCGAGAAGCAGGCCCAGGCCATCATCGAGATGCAGTTGCAGCGCCTGACCGGCATGGAGCGGCAGAAAATCCTGGATGAGCTCGAAGAGATCCAGCGCAAAATCAAGGAGTACCTGGAAATCCTCGGCTCCGACAAGATTCTGCGCAGCCTGATCGTCAAGGAATTGCAGGAGGTCCAGAAGGACTACGCCGATCCGCGCCGCACCGAGATCATCGAAGACACCGGCGAGATCCTGCTCGAAGATCTGATCGCCGACGAGGACGTGGCCATCACGGTCACCCACAACGGCTACATGAAGCGAACGGCGGTCGACACCTACCGCAAGCAGTCGCGCGGCGGCAAGGGCCGCATCGGCATGGGCACGCGCACCGAGGATTTCGTCGCGCACCTGCTCATCGCCTCCACCCACAGCTACATCCTGATCTTTACCAACCTGGGCCGCGTCTACTGGCTCAAGGTCTACGAGATTCCGGATGCGGGAACGGCCGGTAAGGGCAAGAACGTCGCCAGCCTGGTCAATCTCCAGCAGGACGAGACGGTGAAGGCCTTCCTGATGGTAAAGGAATTCACGCCGGGCAAATATGTAGTGATGGTGACCAAGAAGGGCGTCATCAAAAAGTGCGAGCTGACGGTGTTCGACAACCCCATGTCGCGCGGCATCATCGCCATGTCGCTCGAGGAGGGCGACGAGCTGATCGCCGCCGATATGACCGACGGCTCGCAGGAGATCTTTCTCGGCACCCATAGCGGCAAGGCCATCCGCTTCCCGGAGGGCAAAGTGCGACCGATGGGCCGGCCGGCCTACGGCGTCCGGGCCATGACGCTCGAGCCGGACGATTTTCTGGTGGGCATGGAGGCGGTGGGCAAGGAAGGGCTGATCCTGACCGTTTCCGAAAACGGCTACGGCAAGCGTACGGCGCTCGAGGAGTACCGCATCACCTCCCGCGGCGGCAAGGGCATCATCAACATGAAGACCTCCGAGCGCAACGGGAAGGTCGTTTCCATCCTCGACGTCAAGGAATCCAGCGACGTCTTCATAATCACCAAGGACGGCAAGATCCTGCGGCTGGAAGCCGGCAAGATCCGCGAGGCGGGCCGCTCGACGCAGGGCGTCCGGCTGGTGCGACTGGAAGAAGGCGATGGCATCGCCGCCGCCTCGGTGATCCCCGAGGATGAAGCCCCCGAAGACGGAACCAACGGCCAGGGAGCGCTGATCAACTAGCCTGCTAAGACAGCACGCCCGACGTTCTCTGCGCACCACCGGTCGTGCGGCCGGGTGTTTATTCTGACTTCCGGCTCCTGACTTCTGTCTTCCTGTTTAGGTTTGCTTCAGCAACCAGCGCGCGGCATTCTTTTGGATCTTCTCGTACTCGGGGTTCCACAGAGCGCTGATCACGTGGCCGGGGGCCAGATAGCACACCCTCCCTTTGCCATAATCGTAAGCCCAGCCGGCGGCTGACGAAGTTCCCAGCTCCTTCCAGGTGAGGCCGTCCTCGTTCACGCTCTGCAGCAGGAGGTATTTCGGGTCCTTATCGTAGTGGACGAAATGCTGCTCGTCGGTCACGACGAAATCCGCGGCCCCGCGAGTGATCGGGTGGTCCCGGTTGACGATTTTTACTTTGAAGGGCCGCAGGGGGGGATGCTCTTCGGTCACCGCCCCCAGCACGTCGCGGAAGTCCTGATTGTGCGGGCTGATGTAGGTCGTGTTGTGATAAAACAAAACGCCGCCTCCGCCTTGGACGAACTCCTTGACGGCTTTCCCCTGGTCCGGGGTGATCCAGTAAACGGGTTTTCCTCCCAACGGGGGAAGCGGCGGGTCGCTGACAATCGTGCGGGAGTCTCCCCGGGGCTGGTCGGCGTACCCGTCGGGCCAGATCATGCCGTCCCGCAGCACAATGAGGAGCTTGTAGTTTTTCAGGTGGCCGGAGCGGAGCAGGCTGAGCTCGTCGCTGAAATCGATCGGGATCCCCAGGTCCTTGCCCAAGGTCTTGCCCAGCGCGGTCCGGATGTAGTCGCTGTTGTGGTAGCGGTCTCCGACCAGCGCAAAAGCGGTGGCCGGGGCGCGGGAGTCAGCCGCGAGCAGCAACTTCGGGGAAGTGGCGCACCCCAGGCACGCGAGGCCCGCTGCTCTTCCGATCCCTTCCATAGCCGATCTTCGGGATATCTTCCTGGGGACGCTCTTCGCCATGGGGGGACCTCCTGGGGTTGTGCTCGGTTCGGCAGATAGTGTACTACACCGTTTTCAGGCGCGCGCTGGCTCCGATCTTCCTCCCCATAGAAAAAAGCTCTTGAGCAACTCCTGGCCGTCCCTATGGTTTTCGTCGTAGAACTCGGGATGAAACTGGACGCCGTATACCGGCCGCTCTCGATGGCGCAGGGCCTGCACCGGGCAGTTCTGGTTTTGTGCTATGGAGACCAGGCAATCCGGCAGCGAGGTGAGGTGCCAGAAGTGCATCTGCTTCACAACCAGCGGCCGGCCGAATCCGGCAAACAATGGATCCCCCGGAGCGAACTCCACCTGGCAATAGCCCCATTCTTTCAGGAGCCCGGGCGCATACTCCGGATGCACATCCGGCTCTCCTTCAGCTAGCGGGCCCAGCGGCTCGGCGCGGCCTCCCAGCAGAAGCCCGATCAACTGATGGCCGCCGCAAATCCCCAGGACGGGTTTCCGGGTCTCCTGGATGGCCTGCTTGAGCTGGCGAAAGTCGGATTCGAGGTCGTACCCCTCCCACAAAGATCGGTTTCCGCTCGTGATCAGCGCGGTCACGTCGGGCCGCAAGAGATCATCGTTGCGAAAATGGGAGTAATGCCGGACCGAGCAGCCCTCGCCGCTCAGTGCCTCGAAACGCGACCTGCGCTCCTCCATGGTCTGAGTGCGCTCGGCGCGGTAGATTGCATCCTCGAGAGCCTTGGGATGCTCGATGTCCAGAAAGAGTATCAATTCAGAAAGTCAACTCCACCTGCTGGTCCCGGTAGCTTACCATGAGCATACACCAACCACCATTCGCGGCGTTGAAATGCGTCTTTCTTGACATCAATCTGCTGCAAGTTTATTTTCTTTATGGGTATGTCCCCCGCTGCGTTGAGGCCGGAATCCGAAACGAGGCTGGCCGACTTCATCCACGGAGCGAGCCTCAACGATTTTCCGCCTACCGTGGTCCGGCAGGCGCGGCGCTGCCTCATCCATCTGCTCGCCTGTTCTCTGGCGGGGATTCCTTCCAGGGTCGGGCGGATCGCGCGTGAGTTTGCGGCTTCCTTCGAAGGCCGTCAGGAGTGCTCGTTATTCGGAGGCGGGAAGCGCAAGGTTCCGCTCCCACTGGCCGTTCTGGCGAACACTACAGTCTGCGAAGCGCTCGACTGCGACGACGGATACAACGTGGTGAAGGGCCACCCCGGGGCCTTCCTGTTTCCTGTCTTGCTGGCGTTTGCCGAGCGGGACGGCATGAGCGGCAAACAGGCCCTCGAGACGCTGGTGATAGGTTACGAGGTGGGGATGCGGGCCGGCCTGGTGACGCATGCTGTTAGTCCGGCTTATCACGGCTCAGGCGCCTGGGGTGGCGTCGGCGCCGCGGCCATAGCCGCCCGGCGCCTGCATTTGGAACGAGTACAGACTCGCCACGCCCTGGGCGTCGCCGAATACCACGGTACGATCGCGCCAATCATGAGATGCGTGCAATTCCCGGGCATGACCAAAGACGGTGTCGGCTGGGCGGCTTTCTCCGGCGTCTCCGCGGCTCTGATGGCGCAAAGGGGTTTCACTTCAAACCCGAGCCTCTTCGCGCTCGAACAGGCTTCGGAATGGGTCGCCTCGCTCGGATCGAAGTTCCTCATCGAGGATCTCTACTTCAAGCCCTACTGCTGCTGCCGGTGGGCCCATGCGCCGGTCCGCGCCGCTACCCAGGCCGTTCGCGAAAACCGGATTGATCCCCTCCGTATCGAGCGCCTCGTCGTCGAGACGTTCGCGGAGCATGCGAGCTGTCCCGCGGGTTCCCACCAACTCCGAGGAGGCGCAATACAATGTGGCGTACCCGCAGCAGAGCAAGATAGGCCGCAACGGCCACCAGCAGCGCCCCGCCGGCGAACAGGATCGGCAGATCGAAGCTCTTCGTTCGGTCCACCAGAAATCCCGTCAAGAGGGGGGCGCAGATCCCACTCAGGTTGGCGATCATGTTTTGATATCCGATCACCCTCCCGACAACGGCGGCAGGCGAGATCGCTTCCGTCAGGGCCCAGTAGTTGCTGCTGGCGAGCCCGATCCCGAACAGAGAGAACATCAAGGTCAGCAGCACGGCCAAAGAGGACCGGAACACGAGCAGGAGCACAATGGTGCTGCCTAGCAGGAATCCCACGGATACAAAGAGCTTTCGCACATACATGGGGTGACCGAAGCGGGCGATCAGCCGGTCGGCCATGCGGGCCGAAGAAAACGAAACGACCACAGTTCCCACGTAGGGCGCGGCGGTGTAAGCGCCCATTTTCACGAACGAATAGCCGCGCGCCATAACCAGGTTGGACGGCAGCCAGGTCAGACAGAAATACGAGAAGTACGAGTAGAAAAAGGCCCCGATCGTGACGCCCCAGAACGTGGGCGTGGCGAGCAGCATTCTCCAGGGGGCAGCGGCGCCTTTGGGGGAACCGGCTCGGATGCAGGCCCGCGGAGACTTGACGGGCGCCAACAGGAACCAGGGGACCAGCCACACCAGCGCTCCCAGTCCGGTCAGAATGAACAGCAGGCGCCAGCCGAAGCTGACGAGAAAAGAGGCTCCGAGTAAGGCGCCGGCCGCCGGCCCCAGCGTCATTCCGGCCACGTAGATCGCCGTTGGCAGTCCTTGTTGATCTTCCCGGAAGTTCTGCCGGATGTAGGCGAGGCTGGCCGGCGGCGCCACGGACTCGCCTACTCCGAGCAGCACCCGCAGCAAGAGGATCTGTTGGAACGAACCCGCCAGGCCGATCGCGGCGGAAGCCGCCGACCATCTGAGGAAAGCGCGGGATTTGGGCAACAAGCGGAGAGAGCTGTCAAACCGCCGGTCTCAGCGAATGCCAGGAATGCTCGCCGCAGGAATCGAGCTACTTCGGAAGTTGTTCGAACTGGGTGATGCGCATTTCTCGATCCGGGAACACGGCTCGAATCTCCAGCCTGCCCCCAAGCGCTTCGACGTACTCCGCCAGCGTGCTGAGGTAGATGTCCGTGCGGTGCTCGATCTTGGACACTTCACCCTGATTCACTCCCAGAGCCTCCGCCAGCTTGACTTGCGTCATCTGTCGCGCTTTGCGCAACTCGTCGAGTGGCATGGACGCCAGGGTCCCCTGGACACGGTTGGCGATCTTCTGCCGCCGGCCGGCCGGCATTTCTTTGAGCAAGTCACCGAACTTTCGAGTTGGCATTACAGCTTCCCCTCCTGTCGGAGTTCGTCCAGATGCTGTTCGTAAAGCCGGTCCGCAACCGGCACGAACTTCTGATACCAGTGGTCATCACCCGTTTTGTCTCCGCCGCTGAGAAGTATGGCAGTGCGCAACGGGTCGAACGCATAGAGCGTTCGCAAGGGCCTTCCCGCGCTCTGTGTGCGCAGCTCGCGCATGTGGGTATAACGCGAGCCGTTTACCTTAGAGCTATGCGGGGAACCCAGGGCGGGCCCGAGTTCGGCGAGAAGTCCAACCGAATAAGCAACGTCATCCTGTTGATTCTCCGTAAGGGCCTCCCACCAACGGCCAAATTCGTCGGTGAACTCGACTCCCCAGGCCACAACTTCATTATGCCGTCTACAGAATAGTCTGTCAAGAGCATAGCGCGCCACAGATCTCGAGGCCATAGGGCGTTAATGGCGGAGCCGCAAACGATTGGCGGGGGACTCACCGGATCCAGGCGCTCACAACGGCGCGCGACAACACAATCACAACCACATTTGTCAGGTCCGACAGAACTCCGCCGCTGATGGATATCACCAGGAATGCCTGCCGGGAATGGCCGAAACGCTCCCTCAACTCTTCCATCGCCGCCAGGCTGTTCGCCATGGTGCCATACATGAAACCGAAGTAGCCGCTGGCCATTACGGCCGAATCCAAAGATTTCCCGATCAGGCGAAACGTGACCCACGACAGGGCCAGCGTGGTGGGCAACTGCGCCAGCAGGATCAGCAGCACCGGTTTGGCGAGCTCCTGAAGTTCCCAATACCGGAGCGTCCACAATGCCAGCGGAATGAACCAGGACAATGCGGCGGACCCCACGGCTCCATTCCAGCTTGGGGAAACGCCCAAGATGCGGAATCTCGCCGCGCCGCTGCGCATTACAGCCGCAACGATCATAGCGCCGACATACGCGGGCAGGGCAATGGACAGACTGCGCAGGCTCCGATGGAGAGCAAGGTTCAGCAAGTGGCCCAGGCCCATGGCGATCCCGAACACAATCAGTGTTCCCAGTAACGGCGGCGATTCCGCCGTTTGCGGCGTGTCTCTATCGAATGATTCCACTGGAAGCGAGTGCTTATCGGCGACCAGCCCATTTCTTCGGATCAGGAAAGCGCCGAAGGCTCCGGTTGTCAGGCCGGCGACCAGAATGCCGACAACGGCCGACGCCAGGGCGACGGAGGTTGCGCCGCGGGCTCCTGCTTCCTCCAGGGTCGGCCCAAACGCCAAAGAGGTAGCCGGCCCGCCGGCCAAAGCGACCGCGCCCGTGGCAATGCCGATAAGTGGGTTCAAACCTTCCCAGCGAGCGATCGCCACGCCGACGAAATTCTGCACCACGGCGCCCAGTCCGAACATGGCGAGGATGATGGCCGTTGGTCGTCCGCCACGGCGCAGTGCATTGCGATCCAGATTGAAGCCGATCGAAGTGAAGAAGGCTACCAGCGAGACCTGCTGGATCGTGCCGTCCACTTCCAGCGCCCACCCCGCCCGACGGAGAATCAGCGTGGGAATGGCGAGGAGAAAGCCGGCCACAATCGGCGGCGGGATCAACCACCGGCGCAAAGGCCTCCAACGAGCATGGAGGGCACTCCCCGCCGCGATTGCCAGAGCGCCGCATCCCAGGACCAGAAAGGTGTTGACCGGTATCGCTTTCATGAGTGCCGCTCACCACCCGATCGCGTAGGCGTCCGTGCCCGGTGCGGCGCCGGCCATCAACACCCCGCTTCGCGGGTCCACCACGATTGACCTGTACGCTGCCGATCCCCCAGGGAAGCAAGTCTATCACTCCGGGACGACTCGTCCTGAAAAGTTCTTTTCTTGACACTAAGTGAATGAAAGGATAGATTCAAGTGGATTGAAACCGGGTTAGTCCGCTCTCCTGGAACTGCAAGCACTATGGCGAAGCAAGACATTCTCGAACGGCTCAGAAAGGGTCCTGTGTTGGGGGACGGAGGATACCTCCTCGAGCTCGAAAGGCGGGGCTACGTGCAGGCCGGTCCCTATACTCCGGAGGTGGCCGTCGAGCACCCGGATGCACTGCTTCAGTTGCACAAGGAATTCAAACGCGCAGGTTCGGAAGTGCTCCAGACCTGTACGTTCTACGCCAGTGAAGATAAGCTGCGGGAGGCGGGTTTCGCCGGCAGGGTGGAAGACATCAACCGCAACGCCGTGCGGCTGGCGCGCGAGGCGGCGGGCGGCGAAGTCCTCTTGGCGGGCAATCTCTGCCTCACCTGGGCTTACGATCCGGATGACGAGAAAGCCAAGGCGCACACGCTGGACTTGTTCCGCCAGCAAGTCGCCTTTCAGGCGGAGGAAGGCGTGGACTTCTTCATTGCCGAGACTTTTCATTGGGTGGGTGAGGCGATTCTCGCCTGCCGGGCCATCAAAGAAGCCGGGTACGTCGCCATGATCACCATGAACTTCAAGAATCCGCCGATGAGCCGGGAGGGCTATTCTCCGGCGGAGACCGCCAAGCGCCTGGAAGACGCCGGCGCCGATATTGTCGGCGCCAACTGCGGGCGCGACCCCAAATTCATGCTCCCGCTGGCGGAACAAATGCGCAAAGCCGTGAAGTGCTTTGTCGCCTGCCAACCCGCCGGATTCCGCTGCACCGAGGAGATCCCCTACTTCATGGGCCTGCCCGAATTCCCGCTCGAACTCGATCCGCTGCAGTTGACCCGTGGTGAAATGGCTCAGTTCGCCGTTCGTGCCCGGGATGCCGGCATTGACTACATCGGCGCGTGCTGTGGGGTGACCGCGGCGCACATCCGCTCGATGGCGGAGGCGCTAGGCCGCCGCCCGGAGGCCAGCGCCAAGACGGCTAAGCTCGAGCTGCATCCCATCCTCGGAAAGGCCATGGCCCCGCGCTGACTGGTACAGGACCATAGAACTCTGACAGTGACCGATTAACCGCAAGACAGTGTTGGTCTTAGTTATCCACAGCCAGTCACTACAAGTTGCGCAAAACTGCGCACGCGAGTTCGTCCCACGGACCCCGTGATGAAACCTTTGCAAAACTGCGCAGCTATCTGGCTCCCAGACCCCGTTAACCGTTCTGCACATCAAGCCTCCCTCTTATCCGTACTCTTCTTCGTACCCCCAGCCGCCATACACCAACCCGCCCGAGCGGGGCGAGCAGTCCGCATGGACCAATCCTTTGGGATGAAGGTAAGACACCGGTCCGTAGCCGATGGGCTGCCGGCAGCGCCGGCATTTCGATGCCGCTGTTTTCCGGATTTCGGCGCAGGCCTTGTGCGTGCACGTA
>JBGOUJ010000029.1:0-26037 GCA_041477005.1 Terriglobia bacterium
ACGCTGCAGCGGGACGGAGACGGATTCTTGATCACCGACCTTGGCAGCCACAACGGCATTTTTGTCAACGGCCGTAAAATCGACCGGGCCCCGCTGAAAGACGGGGACGAGGTCCGCATCGGCAACTACGTCTTACTGTATTACGAAGGGGCGGCAGGGCCGATTACGGGGGTGAGGACCGAGACGGTCACGGTCGAGGAGGACTACGAGAACTTGGTCGGGCAACTGACCGTGGTGCGGGGGCCTTCGACGCAACACGCGGGGGATACCGCGCAGTTGCGGCAGATGCAAAAGGAGCAGCGCACACTGGCGCTACTCTGCGATCTGAGCCGCGCGCTCTCCACCGTCTATTCGCTGGACGAAGTCTCGCAGAAGGCGATCGAAATCCTGCTCGAAACGACGCAGGCGGAGCGAGGGGCCATGTTCCTGCTGGAGGACGATGGGAACACGCTGCGGCCGACCATGGTCTGCGATCGCAACGGGGGCGGCCGGCCGCCGGGCTCCGTGTCCCTTTCCTCTACCGTAGCGCAGCGGATCTTGACCGAGCGCAAGGGGATCATCACCGCCGATGCCGGCGAGGATCCGCGGTTCGCCCACGGGGAGAGCGTGGTGATGCGCGGGCTGCGCTCGATCGCCTGCGCGCCGCTGGTGGGCAAAGGCGGCAACCTCGGCATCCTGTATCTGGAAAACAACCGGTCCGTCGGGGCGTTCACTCACGACGACCTGGAGTTGCTGTGCGCGGTGGCTTCGCAGGTAGGGCTTTCCGTCGAGAATGCCAGGTTTTTCGAGGCCCTGCGGCGGTCGAACGAAGAGCTGGAGCAGAAGGTGGAGGAGCGCACGGCGGCGCTGCGCCAGGCCGAGCTTAAGCTGTATCAGAGCGAGAAGATGACGTCGCTAAGCCGGCTGGTGGCGGGCGTAGCGCACGAGGTCAACAATCCGCTGGGGGCGTTGAAGGCCAACGTGGAAGTGGTGATGGTGATGGCCGGAAGGCTCGCCACGGTCGAGGGGCGGCCGGAAAAAGAACTCAAGATGATCGAGCAACTGATGCGCATCGCCCAGGAGAGCGTCAACGCCTGCGCGCGCATCATGGGGGTGATGGGGTCGCTGCGGTCCTTCGCTCGCCTGGACGAATCGGAATTCAAGATGGCCAATGTGAACGACGGCATCAGGGCCACCATCCAGTTGCTCGAGCCGTCGGTGCGGCGGCGGGTGGAGGTGGAGCTGAGCCTGGGAGACGTGCCGGTGATACCCTGCTATCCGGCCCTGCTGAACGAGGCCTTCATGAACCTGCTCGGCAACAGTTGTCAGGCGATTCACGAGGCTGGGAAAGTTTTCGTTACGACGCGGCGGGAGGGGGAAGAGGTCGTCATCGAGCTTCGCGACACCGGCCACGGGATCGCGAAGGAGCACCTGCCGAAGATTTTCGAGCCCGGCTTCACAACCAAGGGCCGCGGGGTGGGGGTGGGCCTGGGGCTGGCGATCGCCTTCAGCGTGATCAAGGAGCACAAGGGCTCGATCCAGGTCGAGAGCGAATTGGGTCAGGGGGCGACGTTCACCATCCGGCTGCCGATCGCGCTCGACAAATCAGCAGCGCCGACAGCGCGGGCCTAACCGCCGGCGGCGGTGGCCTTCGACATCAGTAAAGAAGTTAGCTGCCCGGGAGACGCGAGGCGGCGCTATGATCACCATGGCTGGGGGACTGCACCGATGACACCGATCGGCACCGTCGTCTCGCATTATCGGATCCTCGAGAAGCTCGGCGAGGGCGGTATGGGGGTCGTCTACAAGGCACAAGACCTGCGGCTGGACCGGCCCGTGGCCCTAAAGTTCCTGCCGCCCCAATTTGCCGACGAGGAGCACAAGAAGCGCTTCATCCACGAAGCCAAGGCCGCCTCCGCGCTCGATCACCCCAACATCTGCACGATCTACGAAATCGGCGAGAGCGAAGACGGGCAGATGTTCATCGCGATGGCCTATTACGAGGGCGAGACGTTGAAGCAGAAGGTCGAGCGCGGGCCGATGCCAGAGCGGGAGGCTGCGGGGATCGCCCTGCAGATGGCGCAGGGACTGGCCAAGGCCCACGCCAACGGCCTGGTCCACCGGGATGTCAAGCCGGCCAACGTGATCGTGACCACCGACGGCGTCGCCAAAATCGTCGATTTTGGCTTGGCCAAAGTGACCGGCGCCACCGAGTTGACGCGGACCGGTTCGACCCTGGGCACGGCGGCGTATATGTCGCCGGAGCAGGCCCAAGGAGAAAGCATCGACGCGCGTACCGACCTCTGGGCCCTGGGGGTGGTGCTGTACGAGATGCTCGCGGGACGACGCCCGTTCCAGGGCAATCACTTGCCGGCGATCGTCTACGCGATCGTCAACGAGAAGCTGAAGCCGCTGCGAGAAGCACGGCCGGACGTGCCGGGGGAGCTGGATCGCATTGTCTCGCGGGCGCTTGAAAAGAACCGCGGCGCGCGGTACCAGGCGGCCTCCGAGGTTGCTGCCGAGCTGGAGGCATGGCGGGCGACCCTCACTGCAACCTCCACCCGCGCAATCGACTTGCGGCAGCTCTGGCAGACGACTCGGAGGCCCAGGGTCGCGGTCCCTGCACTGTTGATCTTGCTGGCGGTTGGCGCCGGGGCCGGATGGTGGATGCAGCGCGCCAGCCGGGTTCGGTGGGCCAGGCAGACGGCTCTGCCCGAGGCCCACCGGTTGGCCGACAAGGGAGATTACGCTGCAGCCTACGCCTTGGCAGTTCAGGCGGAGCGTCACATGCCGGGGGATCCGCAGCTCGGCGGGCTCTGGACGCGCATCTCGATCCCGCTTTCGGTCCGCACGGACCCGCCCGGGGCCGAGGTCTACTGGAAGCCCTACGCCACGCCGGAAGGAGAGTGGCGGCACGCCGGCCGCTCGCCGCTGGAAGGGCGCCGGATCCCCTTGTGGTCGGTGCGGCTGCGGCTGGTGAAAGAAGGTTTTGTGCCGGTCGAGATGGCGGTGATCGGCAGCGTGGGGAGGGGCGGCGTCTCCGAGCGCTTCACGCTGGACCCAGAGGGCAGCGCCCCGAACAGGATGGTGCGAGTGTCGGCGGGGCGTTTTGTGGGAAGCTTCGAGGCGATCGGCCCTCTGGGCCCGGTGGATCTTTCGGGCTACTGGATCGATAAGTACGAGGTTACCAACCGGGAGTTCAAGGAGTTCGTGGACCACGACGGCTATCGGGAGCGCAAGTACTGGGAACACCCGTTTGTGAAGGACGGGCGGGTCCTTTCCTGGGAGCAGGCGATGGCGGAATTTCACGATGCCACGGGGCGGCCCGGTCCCGCCACCTGGGAGGCGGGCGGGTTTCCGAGCGGCCAGGCCGATTTCCCGGTTACTGGCGTGAGCTGGTATGAGGCGGCGGCCTACGCGAGCTTCGCCGGCAAGAACCTGCCGACGGTGTACCATTGGCTCCACGCCGCCGCCGTCGGGAGGGCGGATGGGCTCACGACGTTTGATTCGCAAGTGATTCCCTTCAGCAACTTCCGAGGGGACGGCCCGGTTCGGGTGGGGAGCCTCCCCGGACTGGGGCGATACGGAACGTACGATATGGCGGGCAACGCGCGGGAGTGGTGCTGGAACGAAGCCCGGGGCGGCGGGGCCCGCCGTTACATTCTGGGCGGGTCGTGGGGGGAGCCGACTTACAGGGCCGCCAGCGGCGATTTGCTGCCGCCGTTCGATCGATCGCGCGCGAACGGATTCCGAGGCGTGAAATATGCCGACGCCGGCGCTGCTGGGCCCCCGGAACCTCTGGCCGCGCCGATCGAGCGCCGGTTCCGGGATTACAGCAAGGAAAAGCCAGTCTCGGACGAGGTCTTTGAGGTCTACAAGACTCTATATAACTACGAAAAATCGGAGCTGAACCCGGCTGTGGAAGCTGTCGATACGAGATCGGATCTCTGGCGACGGGAGAAAGTCAGCTTCAACGCAGCCTATGGCAACGAGCGCGTGATCGCCCACCTGTTTATCCCCAAAGCGACCCCGGGGCCGTACCAGACGGTCATCTACTTTCCGGGCGCGACGGCGCTGCAGCTTCCCTCGAGTGACAACCTGTACTTTGCCGCCAGCATCCTGGTGGACTTCGTCCTACGGAGCGGACGCGCGTTCGTCTATCCGGTCTACAAGGGGATGCATGAGCGACGAGTGGAGAGCCCCTCCAACGAACCCACGGCGAATCGCGACCGCATCATCCAGTGGCGGAAGGATCTGGGCCGGACCATCGATTATCTCGAAACCCGCCAGGAGATCGACACCCGGAAGCTGGCCTATCACGGGTTCAGCCTCGGCGGCGGCCCTGGCGCCATGCTGCTCGCCCTGGAGGGCCGCGTGAAGGTGGCCGTGTTTGAGGCGGGGGGACTCGACCCTGAGGCGAAGCGGCCGCTGCCCGAGGCGGATCGGCTCAACTTCCTCCCGCGAATCCGCATCCCGGTTCTGATGCTGAACGGCCGGTACGACACGACCTTCCCGGTCGAAATCTCGCAGGTCCCCATGTTTCGCCTGCTCGGAACGCCGGAGAAGGACAAGCGGCACGTGATCCTGGAGGGCTCGCACGCTGTGCTGGTAAGTGCCCGCAACGAGGTGATCCGCGAGACCTTGGATTGGCTGGACCGGTACCTGGGACCGGTGCGGTAGTTTCCCCCGCCAGCGCCTGTGCGACTGCTGAAAGTTGAGGTGCTCGGTTCGCGTACGCGGCTCTTCGGGAACACCCCCACGATGTTTAGTTTTAGCGGCGGGCGCCGGTGCGGGATTGAGCCGCCGGGACGGAAATCAGAAACGCGGCGCCGAGGGATTTGAGTACCATAGTCCTCATGCCGCGACACTATCGCATGCTGATTGCGCTCGCTCTGGGCGTGATCCTGTGGATGCTGCCGACCCCGGCCGGCGTCCAACCGCAGGGGTGGAGGCTGCTGGCGATCTTTGCGGCGACCATTCTGGGGATGATCCTCCAGGTGATGGACTCGGGGGCGATCGTGGTGTTGGGGCTGGTCGCGGCGATGCTGACCAACGCCATGACGGTCACGGCGGTGCTGGGCGGTTTCAGCAACGCGATCGTGTGGCTGATCGTTTCGGCGTTCCTGTTTTCGCAGGCGGTGACGGCGACGGGGCTGGGCAAGCGCCTGGCGTACCTCTTTATTCGCGCTTTCGGTCATCGGACGCTGGGGTTGGGCTATGCGCTCGCCGCCTCCGAGCTGGTGATCGCGCCGGCGGTGCCGGCCAACACGGCCCGGACCGGCGGCATCCTGTTTCCGATCGTGGCCAGCATCGCCCGTGTGTGCGGCTCCTTGCCGGATCAGTCGCCGCGGCTGGGCGCGTTCCTGATGCTCAACCAGTTCCACGCGACCATCATCCTCTCGGCGATGTTCTTGACCTCGACGACCACGAACCCGCTGGTGGTCGAGCTGGCCGAAAAGACCACCCACATCAAGATCAGTTGGAGCCTGTGGGCGGCGGCGGGCTTGGTGCCGGGGGTGGTCTCCCTGGTGCTGGCGCCGTGGATTCTATACCGGCTCTATCCACCGGAGCTGCACGAGTCGCCGGAAGCGCCGGCCGAGGCGCGCCGGCAACTGGCTGCCCTCGGGCCGATGAAGCGAACCGAGATCGCCCTGGCCGCCGTGGTGGGGTCGTGTTTGCTGCTGTGGACGACCACGCCCGTACATCATCTCGACCCCACGGCCGTGGCCTTTCTGGGTCTGGCGGCGATGCTGCTGGCAGGCGTGTTGAGCTGGCAAGAGGTGATTCGAACCAGCGGCGCCTGGGACGCCCTGCTCTGGTTCGGCGGCCTGATCGCCATGGCCGATTGGCTGGGAAGGCTGGGGGTCACCCAATGGTTCGCCCGCTCGGTCGCTTCCCGCGTGCACGGGCCGTGGCTATGGATACTGCTGATTCTTTCGCTGGTCTATTTTTATTCGCACTATGCTTTTGCCAGTATGACGGCCCACGTCACAGCGATGTACGCGCCGTTCCTGGGCGTGGCCGTCGCGGCTGGAGCGCCCGCCCTGCTGGCCGCCCTGGTGCTGGGATTCTTTTCCACGCTCAACGCCGCGATGACCCATTACTCGACCGGCCCAGCGCCGATTTACTTCGGGGCGGGATACGTAGACCAGGCAACCTGGTGGAAGCTCGGCTTCGTGATCTCGGTGGTCCACATCCTGGTGTGGCTGGGGCTGGGCCTGCCGTACTGGAAGCTGATCGGCATCTGGTAGAGTTTGGCGCCGCAGTGCCGGAATCTACCGCATCGGAACCCGCTTGAGGTCACGCCTGCCATGTAGCACCCGGATAATCTGGAGCGGCTTCGTTTCGGGTCGATATATGACGAGATAGCTGGGATAGCGCGGCACCGTCCAGAATAGGACAGGAAGCTTCGTCAGGTCAGGCCGGGAGTGGCCTTGCCGCGGAAATTGGGAAAGACTTTTGCAGGCCGCCAGGATTGTTTCCTCGACACGATCAGCGGCTTCCGGGTCGTCTCTTGCGATGAAGCGCCAGATTTCGTCGAGGTCCGCGAGCGCATCCGGGGTCAGACGGTGCGCGGCCATCAACGCGGCTTGTGCGGATGGGGCCGACGTTCGCGCAGTAGCCGAACGGCTTCGTCGCTGTCGATGAGCTCCCCGCGCTCGGCCTGGGCAAAGCCATGCTCGATTTCAGCGGCGATTTCAGGCTGGTGTTCCGCGAGCCACTCTTCCTGCGCATGAAGCATCTGAACGGCCTGCTCCACGAATTCGTCGACGGAGTGATAGGGACCGCGCTGCACGTCCTTCTGGATGAGCGCCCCGAGTTCGGGCTTAATCTTGACGGTCATGAAGCGGCCTCACGGCGGCATCCCGATCTGGTTATCCTGATCATGGCACAAAAGCAGCGAGGCGCGCTAGTTCTCAGCACCGAGGAATCCCGTCGGTGGCATGCCAGCCCGGGTTTCTTTTCCCGGCTTCTTGTGCTCTGTGTTCAGTCGGGGCCCTCACATTATTTCAGGGCGATCACCAACGTTCGGTAGGGCTTGGCGCCGGTGTTGATCAGCTCGGGGGCGTGGTCGCCTTTGTCGTGCCAGATCACTTCGCCCGACTTGCGCTTCACGGACTGCCGAGACTTCGTCTGAGCGTCGACCCGGTCGTAGGCGCAGTCATCGAGGAAAACGATGACCTGGTCGGTGGGACGCACGTAGGGCTCGCGGGGGACGCCGGGCGGGGCGTTCACTTCGGTTACGGTCACGCGGGGCTTGTCGAGCTTGACGGCCTCGGTGATCTTCCCGGCGGCGGGGAAACAGTAGACCACCGCCAGCGTGGCGGCGGCGGACAATGCTGCGGTCAAGATGGTTTTCTTCATGGCTACAGTTTAGGGCAGAATTCGTTCGGAAATCCAGACCAGGGCGCCGGCAACGGCTCAGTTCACGACGCTGCGAAACGGATCTGTCACCTGGACCCCATCGTAGGTATGGCCGTGGGAGAAATCCTCGCTGAACAGAACCGAGGCGCCAGCCGACTTCGCGGCGGCAACGATCAGGGCATCCCAGAAAGCAAGCTGGAGGCGGGCCTGGATGTCGATCGCGTCCAGGATGTGCAAGGGATGGACGGTCACCACGTGCAGTTGCAGATAATCCGCCACGAGCCGTTTGGCCTCCTGGATCGGCAAGCGTGCCGCCTTCCTCGTGATGCTGACGAAGAATTCCTGGATCACCTGGGTGCTCAGGATGCCCTTTCTCTCGGAAAAGTAGAGATGGAACAGCTCCCTCGCGATGGCCTGTTTGCGGGGGAGCCGCTGGTCGTGAAGGTAAACGAGAATGTTGGTGTCGAAGAAGGCGGTTTCAATCATAAAGCTCGGATCTGGCTATCCTGGCTTTCTTCGTCCGGTACAGGCCCTTTTCGGAGGTCGCCAGGATTCGGCCCAGAGCGGCGGTATATTCGTCGTCGGAGCCCACCATCTTCTCGAGGCCCTTCTTCACTAGATCGTTCATAGATGTTCCCTTCTTGGCGGCGAGCACCTTGGCCGCCCGGATGAGTTCCGCCGGTAGGGACAGGGTCAGATTCTTCTTGGCCGAGGATTTCACGGCGTCCAGTGTAACACTGAAACATGTGTACAGGCCGCCGGCGGCCGGAATCTTCGGGTTCCGCTACCGCTCGGTTGCGGAATGTGATAAAGTCTCGCCGAGACAAAAGACCATGTGGGAACAGAACTATCATCCGGTCGCGGGGAACCTGTGGTATTCGGCGCTGGTGGCGGCGGTGCCGCTGGTGGTGCTTTTCTACTTGCTGGGCGTCAAGCGCAAGCCGAGCTGGATGGCGGCGCTTTCGGGGCTGGCGGCGGCCTGGGTGGTGGCGCTGGCGGTGTTCCACATGCCGGTGCAGCAGGCCCTGGCGGCCACGCTCTACGGCGCGGCCTTCGGGCTGTTCCCGATCGGGTGGATCGTCTTCGCGGCCATCGTGCTCTACCGGGTCACGGTCGACACCGGCAAGTTTGAAATCATCAAGGACTCGATGGAGACGCTCAGCGACGACCGGCGGCTGCAGGCGCTGCTGATCGCGTTTTCCTTCGGTGCTTTCGTGGAGGGCGCGGCGGGCTTTGGGACCCCGGTGGCGGTGGCGGCGGCGATGCTCGCGGGCCTCGGATTCTCGCCGTTCTATGCCGCGGGCATCTGCCTGCTGGCGAACACGGCGCCGGTGGCGTTCGGCTCGATCGGCATCCCCATCGTGACTCTGGCGGGGACGACCGGCCTGCCGATGCACGCCCTCAGCGCGATGGTAGGGCGGATCTGCGCTCTGATCTCGGTCATTATTCCGACCTATTTGGTCGTTACAATGGCCGGGGTGGGCGGGGCGGTGGAGGTTTGGCCGGCAGTGGTGGCCTGCGGCGGGACCTTCGCGCTGGTGCAATTCAGCGTCTCCAATTTCATCGGGCCGGAGCTGACCGATATTCTGGCGGCGCTGACCTCGATTCTCGCCACGGCCCTGGTGATGAAGCTGTGGCATCCGGCGAATATCTTCCGCCTGCAAGGCGATGTGCCGGTCCGAGAGACGCCACACCAGCACACCCGAGGCGAGATCGTTCATGCCTGGACGCCCTATATCCTGCTGGTGATTTTTGTGCTGCTATGGGGCTACAAGCCGTTTAAGGCGGAGCTCGACAAAGTCAGCACGCAGTTCACCGTGCCGGGGTTGCACCGGTTGATCACCAGGACCCCGCCGGTCTCGAAAGCCCCGGAGCCTTACGCAGCCGTCTACAACTTCAACTGGCTGAGCGCGGCGGGGACATCCTGTTTCCTGGCGGCGATGGCGGCGGCGATGGTGCTGGGGTTGGGGCCGAAGAAATTTGCCGGCATCTACTTCGCGACCCATCGGCAACTGGCTTTTCCCATGCTGACGATCGCCTCGATGCTCGGCCTGGCGCAACTGATGAACTATTCCGGCATGACCTCCACGCTGGGCCTGGCCTTTGCGGCAACCGGACCGTCGTTTCCATTCTTCAGCTCCATGCTGGGCTGGCTTGGGGTCTTTCTGACCGGGAGCGACACCTCGGCCAATGCTCTGTTCGGGAACCTGCAAGTAGTCACTGCCAATGCATTAGGGATCAGCCCGGTGCTGACCGCGGCGACCAACTCGGCCGGCGGGGTGATGGGGAAGATGATCTCGCTCCAAAGCATCGCGGTCGCCGTGGCGGCCACGGGTATGGCGCCCTCGGACGAGGGGAAGCTGTTCCGGTTCACGCTGCGGCACAGCGTGATCCTGGCGAGCGTGGTGGGGCTGATCGCGCTGGCCTACGCCTACCTGGCGCCCGGTCTGGTACCGAAGTAGGCTGGCGCCAAAGCCGGCGGACGCCAAACTAAGCCGGCGCCGGAGTAGTTGCCATCGAAGGAAGCTGGGACGGAAGCGGGCGGCGCCAGACCAAGCCGGCGCCGCAGGAAGCTGGCGCCACAGTAACGTGCAGCGGCGGAATCGAGACCTGCTGGCGCTGTTCGGGCTGACGGCGATCGCCGCCGCCTTTGGGCTGGTAGCCTACCGCCTCGGCAGCCGCGGCGCGCTGGCCGGCGGGCTCGTGGCGTCCGTTCTGGCGCTGGCGCTCGGGCTCTACGTGGCGCTGCGCGCGTGGCCCGCCCTGCCGCGGCCGGGGCTGATGCACCAGCTCACCCGCCACGGCGCCTTTTATATCGCCGCCGTTTTCGTGGTTGCCGCCGCGGCGCTGGTCTCGGCCAACAATCTGCTGTTTCTTGTGCTGGCCTGCATGCTGGCGGCGCTGCTCGTCTCGGGCTTTTTCTCCCGGCTCAACCTGACGGAGCTGGAGCTTCACTGCACGGCGCCCGACGACATCTTCGCCGGCCAGGACGCGCCGGTTCGCGTAGTGCTGCGAAACCTCAAGTCCTGGACGCCCTCGTTTTCGATTACGCTGCGGGTGGATCTCCCCGCCGGTGACGGCGGCGGGCCGCCCGAGGTTTACTTCCCCATGCTGGCCGGCGGCCAATCCTGCTCCACCTTGCTGCGGGTGAATTTCCCCCGGCGGGGCCGTTACCAGCAGGACACCTTTTGGCTGCGCTCCGGATTTCCCTTCGGGTTCCTGGTGAAGAGAGTGCGGCTGCGGCTGCCCCGAGAACTGGTGGTCTACCCGCCGGTGAATCCCACCGAGGGCCTGGAGGCCAGCCTGCCGCGAATGACGACCGCCTGGGAGAGACACCTGGCGGGCATCGGCCAGGACCTGTATCGCATCCGGCCTTACCAGACCGGCGACAGCTCGCGGGTGGTGCATTGGAAGGCTTCCGCGCACACCGGCGAGCTGAAGGTGCGGGAGTTTTCGCTCGAGGAAGACCGGCGCCTGGAGATCTTCTTCGACCGCTCGATTCCGGCCGGCGCCGAGTGGCGGGAGCGATTTGAGCGGGCCGTCGGGCTGGCCGCGTCGCTCGCTTGGCGCCTGCACAGCCTGGGGGCCGGCGTGCGGTTCCACCCGGGCCGGCTGGAGAACGTGTATGATATTCTGAAGTACCTCGCTCTGGTGGAGCCGGTCGAAGGTGGCGGACCGCTCGTGGTGGAGGCGAGCGGGATCTTTCAAGTGATCTTCACCGCGTCGCCGCTTTCGTCACCTCTGCCCGAGTCGAGCTACTACTGCTACTGGCTGGAGAACCTTTGAAGAGGCAGAGCATGAATCGGTTCCTGAGTCGCGGGCTGTGGTTCCTCAGTCTCTTTCTTGGGGTTTTAGCGCTCGTGGCGAGTTCGGGGTCGGGGTGGGCCCAGGTGGCCGCCACGATTTCCGGAAAAGTGGAGGATGCCTCCGGCGCCGCTGTGGTGGACGCAACCGTCACCGTGAAGAGTCTGGAGACCGGAGCAACACGGGTCGTAACCACGGATGAGGCGGGCCACTTCAGAGTTCTCTCCGTGGTTCTAGGGCGGCAAGAGGTGAAGGCGGAAAAGAAAGGCTTCAAGGCGGCGGTCCGGACGGGAATCAATTTAGAGGTAGGCCAGGAAGCGGTGGTGAACCTGCGGCTGGAGGTGGGCGAATTCGTCCAGCAAGTGACGGTTTTCGAAGACGCTCCCCTGATCAACACGACGACGGCTTCTGTTTCAGGAGTGGTGGGGGAGCGCCAGGTGAAAGATTTGCCGCTGAATGGCCGCAGCTTCGATAACCTGATCACGCTCAACCCGGGCGCCATCAACTACATCTTGAAAAGCCCTCAAACCAGTACCAGCAATGGGAACACGTTCACGGTGGCGGGTCGGCGGCCGCTGGAGAACCTGGTCATGCTCAACGGCATTGAATATACGGGGTCGAGCCAGCTCTCCATAACGCCGGGCGGAGTCAGCGGCGACCTCCTGGGGATCGACGCCGTCCGCGAGTTCAACGTGCTGACGGACGCCTACTCGGCTGAGTACGGGAAGCGGGCCGGGGCGCAGGTCACCGTGGTGACCCAGTCTGGCACCAATGCGCTGCACGGATCTGTGTTCGAGTTTCTGCGGAACAGTGCGCTCGACGCCCGAAATTTCTTCGATCAGGGATCGGTCCCTCCGTTCCGCCGAAACCAATTCGGGGGTGCGCTGGGAGGTCCTGTCAAGAAAGACCGCCTGTTCGTGTTCGGCAACTATGAAGGATTTCGGCAAGCGTTAGCGATCAGCAACGTTAGTGTTGTTCCCGACCAGCGCGCTCGCCAGGGCCTCCTGCCGAATGCTTCGGGCGCCTATGTCCCGGTCGCCAATCTGAACCAGTCGATGTTGCAATACACGTCCTTCTGGCCGCAGGCCAACGGGCCGGAATTGCTGGCGAACGGGCTGCCCACCGGCAGCGCCCTCTCGTACAACAATCCCAAGCAGTCTATCCGCGAGGACTTTGGAACCCTGCGGGCGGACTACACTATTAGCGAGCGGGATTCCCTCTCGGCAGCCTACACCTTGGACGACGGAAACAGTCTGGGTCCCCTGGCGGACCCCTTATTCGGCTCCTACTCCACGCTTCGCGCCCAGGTGGGCAGCTTGCAGGAAACACATATTGTCTCGCCGCGAATGCTCAACACCTTCCGCGTCGGGTTTTCCCGCGCCGCATTCAATCTGGATGCGGCTCTGCTGGCTGCGTTTCCGTCCAGCCTCTCGTTTGTGTCGGGAGCCGGGCCTGGCGGTATCGTCGTCGGGGGCGGTACCACGACAACGGGCGTCGCCGCCATCACTTCGGCTGGCCCCAACAACGCCGCCGGAGTCTGGAATCGCAGAAATCTCTTCACCTACTCGGACAGTCTGCAAATCAACAAGGGAATTCACCAGATCAGTCTCGGGGTCTGGTTTCAGCGGATCCAGGACAATGAAGACACCGCTTCGCGCCAGCTCGGGCAAGCCAGCTTTGCCAGCTTGACGACGTTCCTGCAAGGGACCGTGACTTCCTTTCAGGTGGTTCCCAGCGCCACCGAGCTGGGCTGGAGAAGTTTCTTCGGGGCGTGGTACCTGCAAGACGCCATCAAACTGCGGCCCAATCTAACGCTCCAGGCCGGCCTCCGGCACGAATTCACGAATGGCTGGAATGAAGTGGCGGGGAGGGCGGCCAACTACATAACGGACTCGCAGGGCGTCCTGCAGACCGCTCCCCGGGTGGGCAATTCGGTCTTCACGGAGAATCATGCGAAGCGGCTCTTCGGTCCGAGGATCGGCTTGGCGTGGGACCCCTTCAGCAACGGAAAGACCGCCATTCGCGCCGGGTTCGGTACCTACTATACGTTGATAGACGATCTCAGCTTCCTGCTGAACTCGCTTCCTCCTTATAACGGCTCAGCTTCGTTTTCGAACGTTCCCTTGTCTTCGATTGGGCTGCCCATCGCACCCGGCGTAGCGCCGCCGCCCTCCTGCGGTCCGGGAGTACCGACGCCCTGCACGACTTTTGCGCCCCAGGGAGTGCAGGCCAACGCGAAAACTCCAACGGTTCAGGAGTGGCATTTCACGCTGGAGCAGCAGCTCACCAGCAACACCTCGCTTCGCCTGGGCTACGTCGGGTCCTTTGGATACCACGGCCTGCTCAGTGTTGATCCCAACAGCATTCCGGCGCAGATTTGTTCCAACCCGAGCGGCTGCACAGCCGGCGGCACTCCCGGCACTGCGAGAAGCGCCGTGCCTCAGGGTGCGCAGTACATCCCGTTGGGAACCCGGCCCAATCAATACGTGGGGGCTGGGTTCTTCTGGTTTACCGAGGGCAACAGCCGCTACAACGCGCTGCAAGCAGACGTGACCCATCGCTTCAACCGGGGCCTGCAATTTCGCGCCAACTACACCTGGTCGAAGAATCTGGATCTGAATTCAGGGCTGACCTTCGCCCAGGCCAACAATCAGGCGCAAATGATCATGGACCGGAATGATCTACGAAGGGACTGGGGACCGTCCGCCTTGAACGCAACCAGCCAGGCCAGCATCTCCGCCAGCTATGAACTGCCTTTCGGCCGCGGCAAGCCCTGGCTGAGCAACGCCAGGGGCCTCGAAAACAAGCTGATCGGCGGCTGGCAGCTCAATGGCATCGCGACGTTGTTGAGCGGTTTCCCGTTCACGCCTCAGATCGGCTCGAACCGGTCCGGGGATGGCGACACGAGGAATCCCGACCGGCCTTCGCTCGATCCTTCCTTTACCGGACCGATCCTGCCCCGGCAGCAAACCCAATGGTTCAACCCGAATGCCTTCAAGCTCCCCGACGCGGGCACTTGGGGGACTTTGGGCAGAGGAACTTATCGGGGACCGGGCTTGGCCGACGTGGATCTGTCCCTGTCCAAAAGCACGGCTGTATCAGAGAAGGCCAACTTGCAGTTCCGGGCGGAATTCTTCAACGCATTCAACCGGACCAATTTCGGCACGCCCAACGCAACGGTGTTTTCCGGGACCACAATCAGCGGCTCGGCGGGACTGATCACGACCACGGCCACCACCTCCAGGCAGATTCAATTCGGGTTGAAGCTGATCTTCTAAAGTTGAATTGC
Organism: Terriglobia bacterium; assembly: GCA_041477005.1. Taxonomy (GTDB): domain Bacteria; phylum Acidobacteriota; class Terriglobia; order Bryobacterales; family JACQDG01; genus JBGOUJ01. Next base: position 14,438 of record JBGOUJ010000029.1, read on the forward strand.
AAGTTGACGGCTTTCCAGTTGTGCGCGACAAAATAACCGCATCCTGCCGCGTATAATATAAGGCAGCGATCAGCGCGTTGCTACTGCCGACGCAGTGATCTTCGAGTTCTTGATCCAGTCCTAACTCGGCAGCAGGTTTCGGAACAGTCGGCGCGCATTGCCACCGAACACGAGTCTTTTTTCGTCTTCCGGAAGATCGGCGAATGCGACCTTCGCAAATCCAGCCACGCAACTGTTGAATGCGGCATCTGTCGCAAACAGCACCTTTTCGACGCCGATACGTCTGACGATTCTCTCAATCTGCCGGTGCCGCCCGGTGCTCAGGCATGTATCGACGAACACGTTCGATCTTCCTTTCATCAGGGGCGGCAGAAGTTCCTCCTTCGGACCTAGGTGAGCCAAAATGAGATTCATTCCGGAGTACTGGTCGACGAGACGGCCGATGCTGCTGCTGTAATCCTCGCTAATCCCCGCGACATGGAACAGCACAGGAAGCCCGTGGTCGTGAGCGAACTGAAAAGCCGGCTGATACTGGGGGCCATTAGCCGGATACTGATGAAATGCCCCGTGCAATTTCAAACCCACAAAGGGCGAACCGGGCTCCAGGATGCGCTGCATCTGCTGTTTGGATGTCTCGAGCAAATGCGGGTGAAAAACCATATAGCTACGGAGTCTCCGAGGATACTTCCTTGCAGCTTCGGCTGAGCGGTCGTTCGCGGCCTGCAGAGCCTGAGGCGTGAGCGCGAAGAGACCGCCGAGATGACTGAAAACAGCGCACCCGATGCCGCAACGATCCATGTCCTGCAAGAGGTCTTCTGCATTTTGCGGCCAGATGCGATTCGGCGGCGTGTTGTCGAGATGCGCGTGGACATCGATGACGTCCACCCCCGTCAGTTTCTCGGCAGCCCGAGCCATTTCCAGAATAGTCCTCCGCGGGCTTTGGGCGACAGCCGGAGATGCCGCAAATAACGCGCCGAACGCGCCGGATGCCTGCAGAAACCGCCGGCGGCCAATCAACTCCGTTCGCGTCATGCCACCCTCCCCAAGAGACGGTGAAGGTTTTCACCAGCAATCAGTTTCTTCTGCTCCGTCGTGAGCAGGCCGTAGCTCACCATACCGACGGGAAGCGCCGGATCGATATGAGGCAGGTTGGTTCCAAACAGGGCCCGTTCCGGACCGAACATCTGCACCATGGCCTCGACCTGCCGGAACAACCCAAACCATGGAATCGTGAAGTGAAGATTCGGGTGGCGCCGCATGAGCGCGATGAGCGGCGCTTGGGCGGCGTAGCGGGGTTGCAGAAGGATTACCGGAATATCCGGAAAGTTCGTGCAGATCGCATTCACCTGATCCCACCCGTAGGTGCTGTCCGCCAGTGGAGTCTGAAAGTGCTCGGCCGCGAGCATGATCGGAACCCGGTGCTGGTTCAAACGGTCGAATACTTTTTCCAGAGCGTAGACCCGCAGGGTCATGGGTGCTGCCTGCGGTCCCTCGTCCGGGACAAGGCGCGCCGCCTTTACACCTGCCGCCAGCATTTCATCGACGTGGTTTTCCAGCCTTTCCTCCAGTGAGAGTGGAGAAACCGGCATCACCCAGCACGGCACGAGCCGCTGCGAGTCCTTCGCTATCTGCAACGTCTTGCGATTCATTCCTTCTTTGGAGCTGTCGGTATGATAAAAGAGCGCCTGTTCAATACCGAAATAGTCCATCTCCCGCAACAGGGAATCGGCATCCAACACAGGCGCCGAGACGGGCACGAGAGTGTTCCCGATCATCGCGTTACAATCGAAAAATTTCCAGTCCGGCACAAATGCGCTCCTGACCAACTGACAAGATTACCAAGCTTGAACGAGGCCAACGACGGTTGGTCAGTAAAAAATGACGGAGTTGTGAATCCGAAATTCAGGCACCCTGACCTCGCTCCAGGGGCCTTGGTGAATGAGCTTGCGGCCACTGCTCCTCCCGCTCCCGATCCTTGGACCAGCCGTTGGTCCACGTAAGGTAGACCCAGTTGGCGCTGGCGGTGCGGGGGATTTCAATGTTTTCGGGCCGGTAGAAATCGCGGATCGCCCGGGCGGTCCCTTGTGGGTCGCCGGCGGTGAAGCCCGGCCATCCGGACCGCAACCCTTTCTCGGCCTCGAGCGGACCGCCGTCCAAACCCATGAAGACAAAATTACCGGTCTGCGCCCATTCGGGAAGAGGCGCGTCATCGGGCGCGAGCCACGGGCGATAGGCTGCCGCGACTGCCAGCTTCAAGACGTCCTCTGCGGCTTATCACCGAATCGCCTCCAGCAGGTCTGATTGGCTGAGAAGCTGAAAACCCGCCGGCCGCTCAAGGATGCGGTAGACATTCTCGGTCCAGGCATAGACCTTTTTCGCTTCCTCGATTTCGAGAACGCGATTGTGGATATCCACCGGCGCACTGAGGAGCACGCGCCGCGGCGCAATTGCGGCAGCGATCTGCGGTGTATCAGCGTATTTCAGGAGACCCGGCACGTAGTAGTCGAAATCAGGCAAGCCATCCTTATCGATCACGTCCTGGTAGCTCACCAGTCCGTGCGAGTTAACCACCACATGCACTCTGGAATCGATGGCGGCAAGGTATAGGGCCATCGGGCCCTCACGGGTGCCTTCACCCCAGACGGTCAGGCGCGACGACCGGTATTCGGGCTGTGAGAGAAGGTAGTCGATCACCTTTTGCAGATCAAATATTCGCGTTGAAAACAGGTGTTTGCCGAGAGCCATGGTGTACAGCATCACGCTTGTCATATCCTGTACGCGCGTGGCGCCGGCGCCACGCACCTCGGGAACAGCAACCGTGAATCCGGCTTGCTGGAATCTGTCCACAGCCGGATAGCGCTCCGCCATGGAAAAGTAAATCATCAGCGCCTGACCCGCTGCCCTATTGGCTGGATGGTGGATTGTGACTGCGACCGGAAGATCGCGCTCAGTTTTCAATACCACTCTTCGCACAGAACCGGCCCCATGGGCACGATCGTCGCTCTCAACCACCGGCGCCGGTACCTTGGGGATGTCGCCCATTAATTCGACGAGCCGTTGCCGCATTTTCTCTTGGAAATCGGCGACGCTTCTCGAATCCGAAGGGGCTTCAAACTTTGCCTGATTCTTGGCCAGATATTCACGTATCAGGTCGATGACATCCTTTCCGCGCTCGCCTGGGGGAAAAACCTTCAACAGCCCGGATTCCTTGCTGATCAGGGCATCTTCCGGATCGCGGGGCTCTTGCGCCTCGGCCGGCTCGCCGATGTCCTTGAGCCACGAGTTGAACTGTCGGTACATGGCGAGGCGCAGCGGCTTCGAGTACGTGTGACCCGCATCGCGATCGAGAAAATACTGGATGTTGTCTTCCGCACCGTAGAGCCGGTAGACCCTACGGGCCGCTTCGAAGATAGGGAGAATCCGGTCGCTCAAGATATCCATGTACCCGCCGAGGATCAGCAGCTTGCGAGGAGCAATGAAGCTGTAGATGTCCTCCATCTCGGCATAAAGGTTCAGATTCGGCAGGTAGGCGCAGCAGCCCGCGTTGGCCCGCTTGATCAGGGCCTCGATGGTGGTTGAATAGCCTCCCGGCGCGACGCACCGCACCCGCGGGTCAAGAGCGGCAGTGAAAATGGCATTGAAACCGCCGCCGGAGAGGCCGGTCACGCCGATCCTCGACGGATCGACCTCCGGACGGCTGGAGAGATAATCAATCGCCCGAATCGAATCCCAAAACATCAGACCCGATACTTCCATGCTCGCCAGGATCGTCTTGCGGCGCAGCGTGTCGTGATTCCCCGCGCCAAGCCACGCTCGCTCCCCCTGCGAAATCGGGTCGTAGGTCAGGACAACGTATCCTTTTTTCGCTAGGCCGATGCATCGCCCCTGCTCGGACCAGATGAAGAAGTCGTCATCGCCGTAATGACCGATCGTGCTGAGGATTCCAGGCGCAGGGAATGTGGCTTTTTTCGGCAGATACAGGAGGGCGCTGACCAGGAATCCGGGCTGGCTCTCGAAGATCACCTTCTCGATCTTGTAGTCGGGCCGGTCCACGACGCCGGTTACCCGGGCATTTAGCGGGGTGCGCTCCGGCCACGGGTCCAGACCGAGGGAGCGGCGAACGCCCATCAGGGCTTGCGTCCTGTGTTTCTCAAACTCTTCGATCGAGCGGAAGTTCCGCGGATATCGCGAGGCCAGCGACGAGCCGACCGCATCCAGATATTGCCATAGCGGCTCGCCTGCAACTTTTCCCGAGAGGCGAGAATTGCAGTGGAAGGCGTACGTGGCGAAGGCCGACGCTGTCTGGCCGCGCGCGTCAAGGTGGGAGTAAGCAAGCTCGGAGTCCCTCACCCCCAGGCCCAACCTGCCTTCCGGCACTTCGAGGTTGCCCAAAGCCAGGGTGAGCCCCACCGAATCGCTCCGCCCCGGTGGCCGTAAAGTAATCGCAAGATCGGTTCCCTTCGCGCTGATGTGAAAACTCACAACAGGCTCTTTGCCGAGCGCTCCCATCGGCGCGGTGACCACTTCGCGAGATCTTCCGAAGTGGTTCTCCTGGACGCTGGCACGCGACTTCCGCCAGTCGAGGATAACGGCATAAGATTCGCTCGGCCCTGCATACCGGACCAGAACAGCCGTGGTTCCCGGAGCGCGTTGGATGTGTCCTGAGAACTCGAAGTCGCCGTACCACTGGCGGGAGAGCAGCAAACCCAGATCGCCTCCCGTGCTGCGGCCATTACCCCCGGACGCGGTTGCGGTCCACACGCCGCTCACCGGCTCCCACGCCGAGTCGGCCCCGAAAACATGCGCCACGGACAACAGCAGTATGCTCAGCGTCATCGATCGATGAATTCGCATGGTCGCCTCAGCTACCGACAATCTTGGGGGGCGGCTTTCCAGCCTCCACGAAGTCCGCCACCTCGCGCAAGGTCACGGGCAAATCGCCGAAAAAAGTCTCGCTGCGCACCCTAGTCACTTCGGAAGCCACACGGCGCATCTCGACGGCAGCTTCCGCCGGCGCCGCCTGGCTGCGGTTCTGTTGTGACATGTAGAGTTGATGATACCCTTCCAGGACCGCTTGGTACGCGCGGATGATCAAAAGCTCGCCCTCAAACAGCGTCACAACTGGCCGTAATCTCTGGCAGCCAGCGCATTCTTCGCCGACCGAACATGTTCCAGGCACTGCTCGGTCATTCGGTACGCGTGCCGCTTCTCGTCGCGCAAGAAATCCATCCCCACCGACTTCACCCGGTCCACATAAGGTTTCCCACAAGAAATTCGCTGACCGGCCTCCCGGCACCAGACTGTGCGCTTGAGATCCCCGTCCCGCGATGTCGATGATCAGGGGCAGAATGCGGGCGGTTCTGGCCAGTGCCCGCACCTCGGGTATGACCGCCGGGGAACGGTACCTTTTCGTAGCCCACTCGACCCAGAGCTTTCGATTCGTCTTGCCCTTCAGCAGCCCCGCTCGCGCCAACTGCCGCGGCACCCAACTGAATACTTCCCGGTGTGTCCCTTCATCCATCAGCCGCCGCGTCCGCGAGATCGTCACGTGATCCGGCGTCCGTTCGTCCAGTCCGACCCCTAGCAACTGCCGCAAGCACAACGAGTCCGCCACCCGCCAGGCGATCTCCCGCTCGCTCTCCAGTCCCTCAAAGAAGCCGATCAGCATCAGCCGGAAGCACCTCCCCGGCGGCAGCGACGGCCGTCCCAGCTTGTCGTGATAGAACTGCTGGCACCGGCCCTTGCAAAACCGGCCGAAATCGGCCCCTTCCAGCATTTGATTCAGCCGTTGATAGAACGGGCGTCCGGGCGGCTCGGCCAGCTCAGCCCGATACCACAGCGGTTCCTGCCGCTCACGGTGCTTCCGTGTTCCCATGGCCATAGCCCGATTCTAAGTCAAAACATTTTCGAGTCACACGGGCTGCTAACATAGAGCATAGTTGACTCAAACCGGCTGATGGATTTATACTTGACGCCGCGAACATCGTAGAACAGGACGCATTGCGCAACCGCCTCTTGGCTAGGGGGATGCTTGGCTGGTGGATAATTTGGCACGTCAACGATACGCTAGAACGCTGTTTGAGTCAACTATATGCCCGTAGATTTTCGCGACGCCGCCGACCTGTTCTGCCTGGATCTCTACAAGGAGTTCGATCTCGACCGGTTGGCCGTCGTAGCTTACCCGACGAAGATTACGCATCAGTAGTTTCGGCGGTAAGTTGATTGAGATGTTGGGCGGCGTTGCTCTCTTCATATGTTTCGCGTTGGCGCAAGCGGCCGGCCACGACCTCGCCCGGCAGCTTATCGCAGAAGGCCTGCACTTCATCAAGCAAGGGCGGCTTTTGGAAGCAGCAGATCGCTTTCGCAAAGCCATTGAAGCCGACCCGAAGAACGTTGATGCACAAAACGACCTCGGCGTAGTGCTGCGCCGGCAGCAAAACTTTCCCGAGGCGGTCTCCGCCTTTCGGGCTGCATTGCAGTTGCAGCCAGGCGAAGCCCGCATTCACAGCAATCTTGCTTCGGCGCTGCAGGAGATGGGCCACCTCGCCGAAGCGGTCGCTGAAATGAAAGCGGCGTATTCGTTACAGCCCGAGAACGCGGCCATTCGCCGCAACTTGAGTGTTCTGCATTCCAAGCTGGGTGATGAGTATCAGGCCGGCGGCGATCTGAACCAAGCGGTCAAACAGTTTCGAGAAGCAGCGCAGCTTGCCGGCGACCGCTTCGAATCTCACCAGGCGCTGGGGAGCGCGCTGTTACAACTCGGCGATCTGGGCGAGGCTGAGACTGAGCTGCGCCGCGCACTTGAGCTTGAGCCATCGTCCGGCGAGTCTCATCGAGATCTGGGGATCGTTCTGCGGCGCCGGAGCAAGCTCGATGAAGCCGCTGCCGAGTTGCGCCGCGCGAGCGAATTGATTCCGGCCGACAGTGCCGCCCACTACAACCTGGGCCAGGTGTTGCAGAAGACCGGGCACGCGCAGGAAGCTGTCATCGAGCTGCGTGCGGCGGAGAAGATCAATCAAAAAGCAAAGGACGCAATCCTCGCCAAAACTTACAACAACACCGGTACGAAGCTGCTTCAAGGCGGCCAGTTTGAAGAGGCCGCATCCAAGCTGCAGGAAGCCGTTCGCCTCGACCCGGAAAATGCCGTAGCCCGCTATAACTATGGCGTGGCACTAATCGAGACGAACAAATTGGAGCCGGCCATCGCAGAACTCGAAGCTACGCTGCGCCTGAAGCCCGATCAGGCCGACGCCTATTACTACCTAGGACGCGCCTGGCTGGCCAAAGGACGACCCGCCGAAGCCGTTCAGCATCTCCAAACGGCCTTGAGCCTCAAGCCGCAGGATGCGCGGGCGCACAACGTGCAGGCCGTGGCGCTGGCAGCAATGCGGCAAACGCAGGAGGCAGCCAAAGAAATTCGGCGGGCTCTCGAGATCGATCCCGGTAACTCACTGTTCCACGAGAATCTCGCCTGCCTGGAGCGGCGGCTCGAAGACTGCACTCTGACGCCTTGAGCTTTATTTCGCCTTATTTCGCCTCTTTAACCGTAAGGATCTGGTTGGCTGCTACATCCTTCAAACGTTGCACGGCTCCGCTGGGCCAACGAATTTCAATCTCGCGGATGCGGCGGTCGTTGCCCAATCCGAAGTGGACGCGTTTGTCGCTCGCCGAAAGATAGCTGGAAGCGGTCGAAACGAACCCGTGCTGCTCCATTCCCGATTCGCTGGTGATCCGGATGCGCGCTCCGATCCCGTCGCGATTGCTCGAAGACCCGATTGTATCGATCAAGATCCAGTTGTTTTTTCCTCCGTTGTTGCGCAGAAGCACAGCAGGCCCATCGTTGGAGGTCACCACCACGTCCATCCAGCCGTCGTTGTTGAAGTCGCCAAACGCCGCGCCTCGCGCCGCCAATGGAACGCGAAAAACCGGGCCGGCCTGCGCCGAAGCATCTTCCAGCCTGCCGCGGACATTTCGCATCAATAGCAGCCGTTGTTGGTATGAGATCAGCGGAAAGTCGATGGAGATCGTATCCATCACGTGGCCTTGCGCCACGAAGACATCTTTCCAGCCGTCGTTGTCGTAATCGATGAGCTTCGTCCCCCAGCCTCCATAGGGCATCGTGATGCCGGAGAGGCCCGTCTCATCGGAAACGTCCTCATATTCTCCATTCGCATTTCGCAGAAGCACGTAGCCTTGCAGCGACAAGGCGGTCAGGAAGATGTCAGGGCGGCCGTCGTTGTCGTAATCATTCCAGTCAACGCCCATGCCTGCAAACGCCGATCCCCGGGAGTTGTAGGCAGCGCCTTTTTCCAAGGCTAATTCGGTGAACGTGCCGTCGCCGTTGTTGCGGAAGAGCTGCTGTGCAACCGAGTCGTTGGCGACCAGGACATCCGGCCGGCCGTCTCCATCATAGTCGTTGATTGCCACTCCCAGCCCTTTGCCGGGATGTGCAGCGAAGCCGGATGGTTGGCTTACATCACGGAATTTTCCGTTGCCTTCGTTGTGATAGAGGATATGAGTCACGGCCTGGAAGGCATTGGGATGGCAGTATCCGCGCCGCTCGATCTTTTCGGGGCCGCACCAGGGGCTGTTGCTGAAATCCCAATCGAGGTATCGCACGACGAATAAATCAAGGCGGCCATCACCGTCGTAATCGAAAAACGCCGCGCCGCTTGACCAGCCTCCGCCCGCGACTCCGGCTTGCTCAGTCACGTCCTTGAATGTGCCGTCGCCCTCGTTGTGATAAAGCTGATTGCGGCCGAAATTGGTCACGTAGATGTCGGGCCTTCCGTCGTTATCGTAATCGGCGACCGCGACACCCATGCCGTAGCCCTCTCCACGCAGGCCGGCACGTTCGGTGACATCCACGAACGTTCCGTGGCCGGTGTTACGATAGAGCCGATTCCAGTAGCGCGGGTCGGTCTTATCCGGCGGCTTGCCTTTTCGCATGGGATCGGCCAAAGCCGCGCCGTTCACGAAAAACAAATCGAGGTTGCCGTCTCCGTCGTAATCCAGCCAGGCCACTCCCGAGCCCATCGGCTCGATCAGATATTTCTGGGAGGTTCGTGACGCTTCGTGCCGGAAACGGAGACCGGATTCAGGAGTGACGTCCGAAAAGACTGAAAGCTGGGACGGGGTTTGCCCCGCCGCTGCCATGCAGAGCGCAACCAGCAAACATCTTCTGAGCAACTTCGCCATGCGATCGCGGCTTTACTTAAGCTCTTAGCACATTATGGCGCCGTCTGTCCGCTTGCTGTGGCGTTGTTAATCGCAGCACCGAACCGAATCATCAATCAGCCCACGTTCCCGTGCCTGTCTTTTTTTCCGGCTCTGCGCTCGGCCGGTGGACGTGAATTGCCACAGGGTTGGATGGTGGTTCGGCGGAAGGCAGAAGTTGCTGATTCAATGAGGGTTGAGCGTGTCTTGCGTCTCTGGTAAGCGCGCGGCTATCCGATCTGCGCTGCCATTCCGTTGAATAAGCGAGGGTGGCGAGAAGGTGTGGCGTTCCGGGCTGCTTGGCCCAGCCCGCCGGACCGGGACCGAGGAAACCCAGCGATTCCCGCCACCCGACGGTCGGATCCGAAAATCCTCTCTGAACGGCCTGCAAACATTGGCCAGGCAGCACCTCGACACCGCAAGCCGTGGCCAGCCTCGGGGGCAGGCGATCAGAGAAACCCGGTAAAGACGGGGGACTCCACAGATTCTTGCGCAGAGCCTTTTTTCCTTGACACGCACGACCGATAGAGCGTATTCTCCATGCAAGCGCATGGGCACAACCTGGTCGCTCCCCCGCGCCGCGCATGGTAAAACGGGGACGACGTCTGAACACTAGATCGAGGATGGCAAAGAAATGCGACATACTAGCTTTTCCACACTGAATCCGGCCAGATTCCTGACGCACTTGCTATTGCTGGCCTCGGCATTCTTACCCTGCCTACCTTTGATTGCACAATACAACCTGGCAAGCCTGGGCGGAGCTGTGGTCGACCCGACTGGCGCCGCCGTTCCGAACGCGAAGGTTAGCATTCGAAACACCGGCACCGGCCTCACCCGCACGGTATCCACAGGGGAAAACGGTGCATTCGTGCTGCCGGCCTTGCCCGTCGGCACCTATAACCTTACCGTTGAAAAGACCGGGTTCAGCACCCATGTTCGTGAGGGCATCCTACTGACCGTCGATCAGGCGGCGAGTGTGAATGTGACCTTGCAGCTGGGGCAGGTGTCGGAGTCGGTCACGGTCGCGGCTGGCGCTGAGCTGGTGGCGGCTCGCGAATCGACTGTCGGGCAATTGATTGACGCGAAGCGCGTTGTGGAACTGCCGCTGGATGGCAGGCACCCGCAGGATCTCGTCTTCCTTTCTGCCGGCACAGTCAACCTCACGGATCGCTATTGCGGCTTCAACTGTTTTGGCGGCGTCTACCCGGGTGAGCAGCGAGGCGGGGTCAACGGCAACGCAGCAGGCAGTGTTCACTACACGCTCGATGGCAGCTCCCACAATGACACCTACCTGAACATGAATCTGCCTTTTCCCAATCCCGATTCCGTTCAGGAATTCAAGCTCCAGGAAAACAACCTCAGCGCGGTTTACGGCAGCTCCGGCAGCGGAGTGGTCAACGTCGTGACCAAATCCGGAACCAATGCGGTCCACGGCACGATTTTTGAATTCCTGCGTAATGGAGATCTCAACGCCAGGAACTACTTCGCCGCGACGCACGATACGCTGAAGCGCAACCAGTTTGGCGGCAGCGTTGGCGGGCCGATCGTGAAAGACAATTTATTCTATTTCGGGAGCTACCAGGGCACACGCGTCGCGTCCGCCCCGGCAGGCCTCGTGCAATTCGTGCCGACGCAGGCAGAGCGCAACGGCGATTTTTCGGGAACCGCCACTCCGTTGATCGATCCGGAAACGAATGCGCCGATCCCCGGAAACCAGATACCACGCACGCGGCTCAGCGCGCCGGCGCAGTTCTTTCTGGGAAAAATAGCTTTACCCAACGGGCCTGGGCGCCAGTTGACATTTCCAGGAGCCCCCGCAAAGCCCTTCGAAGACGAAGGCTTGATGAAGATTGACTACGTTCGGGGCCGCCAGCACTTTGGCGGCCGGTATTACGCTACGGACTTCCGCCAGCCTCCGGTTGTCGCCTCAGCCGGCAACATCCTCGCCGCCGACCAGCAAGGCAATAAAGTGAGGGTGCAAAGCGTGTCCGGCGATTATCTTTACACCGTCTCCCCCACGCTGCTGCTCGAAGGCAACGTCGGATACAACCGGCAGCGAGGCGGTTCGCTGTCGAGCGCCCCATTTTCATTTGCCGATGCCGGTGTCCGGATTGCTCCCGCTTCGATTCCGCCGGGCGAGTTGGTGCTTAGCGTCGGGGGCGCTTTCAGCATTAACACTAATCACCCCGGCGACTTCGACCGCGATGACTTCAATTTCCGGGGGACAGCCACCGTCATGCGCGGGCCGCATGAGCTTCGGTTTGGCATGGATGCAGTGCGCCTCCAAAACCAGATTGTTAACACCTTCACGCAGGCTGGGAGTTTTACTTTCGCCAATCGATTGTCGGGTGATAACGTGGCCGACTTCCTGCTGGGCGACGCCG
>JBGOUJ010000030.1:0-25612 GCA_041477005.1 Terriglobia bacterium
GGCGGCGCGGGCCCGGGCCAATGCCTGTAGCGCGATATCGGCTCCCCGGCGATTCTCCCAGCCGCCCATCCCGGCGTTCAGGAAGAACCGGACCGAGCCGCGAACTGCTCTCGTGCGGCGCCGGCGGACGCGGTCCGGGATGGACCACGGCACGGAACAGGCCTGGATCCCGGCTCCCCGGAGCCGCTGTTGCACACACTTGGTTTTGGCCCAGACCTCGGCGCTCGAGTTCTGCAGGGCTTCAATCCACAGCTCCGGATCGTTGCTATCGTCGAGTGTGGCCCAGTCCAGGTTGGGAACGTAGATCACCCGGGCTCCCTGCCGGCGCGCCAGGCTAAAGGTCTGCGGGAGGAGCGTCTCCAGGGCGATCAGAACATCAAGATTGCCCAGCCAATCCCCCAGAGCAGTGCCGGGCCGGACCGCTTGCCGCATGGGCCCGGCGGGCTCCTGGGATCGGGCGTCGCCCGCGCGGCCCTCTACATCGGAGTAATGATCGACTGGGAACAAGGAGACGGCGCCCACCCTGGCCCCGCAGAATCTCCAGGCGCCGCTGCCCAGCGCCCACAGCAGCGACTGGGCGTCGCGCCAAAGGCCCTTATGGGGATCGGTGACGGACAACAGGCCCACGCGGGTGATGGCCAACTGGCGAACTGTGGTTGGAAAGAGCCTGCTCACGCAGCGTACCCGAGCTGGCTCAGCACATCGCCGGCGACCCGGCGGTAGGCCGCTTTATCCTGCTTGCTCATCTCGGTCTTCCAGCGCTGGATGCGATCGGAATTCGGCGGGCTCATCACAAGGGCATTGGCGGCGACTCGCTCGGCCTTTGTGATCGTCACACCGGGCGCGACTGCAAGGTCGGCGATGTCGTACATGCGGCGCCTGGCCCCTTCGAAGTAGCGCTCCATCGCCGGATCGTAAGGAAGGTCCAGGAAGCGGCAAACGCGCTCGATCACGGGCCGGGTGTTGGGCAGCAGATCTTCGTATCGGACTTCCAGAAAATGTTTGCAACCCCGAGCCTGCTTCCGGGCGTCAAGGATCGCCTGCTGCCACAAGCGCGCGTGCGCTGCGGCATCGTTTGCGCCACCCCACCAGGTCTTGGTTTCCGAGAGCCAGGCGTCCCGTCCGTCGCGGATGATGTGGATGAAATAGGCCTCCGGCAGCAGTTCCGGACGGGATCGAGCGTAGGAGAGTACGAGGGAGTTTTGTCGCCCCAGCGCGGCTTGCCGAACCGCGCGGCGTACATCTGGTAGAAGCAGCGAACTCCGCTCGCGGTCGTCAACGGCCGCAGGGCCAGCAGCCTTTTCCGGAACTGAGATTCTTCCAATTGGAAATCAGGCCACCGGGCCGAGCCGACGATGACCTGGTAGAGCTGTGCGCGGAGCTCATTTTCGGATCCGGCGAGCGCTGCCACTTCCGGGACAAAGTGCGTTTCGGGTGGGATGGCCAAGTGGGGATGCGCGTCCAACATCATGCGCAGCAGGGTGGTGCCCGATCGCGGCACTCCGAAGATAAAGGGGGCCGGGTCAAACCGTGCGGGTAACTGCTCTCTCGCCATCAAAGATAGGGAACGGGAATTGTACCACACAGAGCCCGGATTGGATTGGCGAAGTTCGCTCCGCTACAAACCCATCCGACCCAGGGCTGTAGAACTCAGGCCCCACTTTGATCGTCGGCAAAAGGTCCTCGTGGAGGTCGCAGACTCGCTGGTCTCTTGGAGGGCTCGCTCCTTTTCTCCAATCGTGGCATACCAGCAAGCCGTCACGCTCGGAGCGACATACTGAGATTGCGACGATTCTTCCATTTTTTTCGGGTACTGCGGGGCTTTCGCGTGCGGGTATCTCAGATTTTCGAGGGGCTCAAGACAGGGCAGTTTGGCTCCCCAGAAAACGTGGTTTCCAACTTTTTCTCCGCCTGAAGGCACCCTTCGGTTTCACCGGCAACACGTTCCCTTTGGCTGAGTACTCGACGTCCCGCGGACCTCCGTCCGGGCCCACGAGCTGGAGCGTTCCTTGCTGCTCGCCTTTCTCCAGAAGACACGCCAGCCTTCCGAGATCAGTGGCCTGAAACTGGGCTCGGCAAAATCATCCAAACTGCGGCCGATGATCTTTTCCCGCCGGGAGACCCAACAAGCTTGCCGGCGCCGGAACTGGCATCCCGGTACCTGCGATCATCGTCCGCGATCAGGATGGACGCGGACGGCTGGAATACGATCGGACCAGCGTCGCAGGCACAGCATTCCGATTCACTCACAACGTGGTGTATTTCCAGTCGGCGGTCGAGACGCGGCCACCGCCTGCCTTTCTCCCCACAAGGTGATGAGCAGCGTGCTGGCCAGCACCAGAACGCCGCCGAAGATCCCCAGCAGGCTCAGCCGTTCGCCCAGCCAGATCGCGGCAATCGGCAGCCCGAAGAACGTGATCAAGTAATTCGATAGCGCCGCCTGGATCGCATCCAGCTTGTGCAGGGCCTTCAGGAACAAAACCATCGACAGATAGTTGTGGAACACCGTCAACAGGATGAGCCCGATCCAGGTGCTGGCAGTAAACTGCGGAACGCGGGCAAAAACGTCACACTCTTCGATTGCGACCAGCGGCGCCATCAGCACGAACATGACGGCGTACGTGTAGAACAGCGTCTCCATGGGCGAGTAACGCGCCAGCGCTTTTTTGCTATAGGAATTGTAAAACGAGCTGCCGAGCGCGGCGCCGAAGATCAGCGCGTTGCCCAGCAGGTAGCCTGTTCCGAAATCCAGCTCGCGAAAATTGATGCCGGAACATAACACCACGCCGGCGATCGCCACCGCAAAGCTCAGCCACCGGACCCTGGTCATGCGTTCGCCCAGAAAGATGCAGGCCATGACCGCCGTCGAGACCGGCAACGTGAGCTGGATGATGGCCGCGTTGCTGGCCAGGGACCGGCGCGTGCCCCAGGTGGTCAGCACCTGGGCCGGAAACGCGCCCAGCGCGCCCAGCATCAGGAACAGCAGGATGTCTTTTCGGCTGCGGCTGCCCGGCAGCGGACTGGCTTTGGTCTCCACCCGAATGAACGGGATGAGCATGACCGTCGCCAGGGTCATGGGGCCCCAGACGGTGAACAGCGGGCCGACTTGGTCTTGCACTAGCTTGATGCAAGTAAACTGGAGGGCCCACATCAAATTACAACTGAAGAGAAAAAGCCAGGCTCGCATGCACAGCCCCTACAGCTTCACACGCCGCTCGTACTTCTCGACCAGCTTGCGGATATCGTAAGTGAAATCCACCCACGCCTTTTCCCAGTCCTTGGCGGTCGTGCGGTTGTACTTGTAGAAGCCTTTGCAGTTGGAGATGCCCTGGGCGCCGCTCCGCACCACCTCCTGCATGAGCTTGGGAACGGTTTTCTGCTCGCACAACTCGGGCAAGAGTCCTTCCATGACGGCCGCGTACGGGGGAATGCCGGTGAGATCCATCCACCGGAATGGCCCCGCCAGCGTGGCCCACCAGCCCATGTCGTTACGGAACGAGCGGTCCACCGTCTCGAGGTCGGCCACGCCTGATTCCACCAGGTAGAACGCCTCGCGCAGCATGGCGTACATCATGCGGTTCGACAGGAAGCCGCGGATATCGAAGTGCAAAGTGGTGGGTTCCTTGCCGCAAGCCTTGCCCACCTCCTCGGTAACCTGGATCGTGCGTTGAGAAGTCTTGTCGCTAGGGATGATTTCCAAATAGCGCATGATCTGCGCGGGCTCCCCCCAGTGCATGCCGATGAACCTCTCGGGATGCTTGCTCTCCGCCTGCAACAGTGTGATGGGAAAACTCGAACTGTTGGTCGCGATCACAGCCTCCCGTGACGCCGCCTTCTCCAGTTCGTCGAAGATTCGCCGTTTCAATCCCAGGTCCTCGGCCACGGACTCGATCACAAAGGGGCACGGGCCCAGTTCGGCGACCGATCGTACCAGCGCAAAGCGGTCCTGCCAGCCCTTGAGCCGGGAACGCGGCACGACCTTCTTGCGGACGAGCTCCTCCAGCGCCTCGGCCACGTGATGGACACTCTCTTTGGCGCGCTTCGCCGTCCGGTTGTAGCCGACCACCGAGAAGCCATGGGCTAGCAGGCAGGTGGCGATGCCCCGCCCCATGAGCCCCAGCCCCACCAGGCCAACCCGGTCAATCTCTGGGTTTCGACTTTTCGCCTGCGCCTTCATACGGTCCCCTTTTCCCGGATGCGGGCAATAGCATCGATTTCCACTTTGAGCCCTTCGCCGAGCGCCAAACCGGTCGAATTCATTGATGTCCGCCAGATAGCAACTGCACTTGACCACATCGTCGAAACTCCCGCCCTGCTGCGGCCAGGATTTTCCCGATGTGGGAGAAGGCATACGGGTCTGCTCTTCAATGGTGCCGGACACGGCTGGTGCCTGCGAAACTACGGATTCCTGGGCGTCTCTTTCCCGGGTCTCAGTTCTTGCACGCTCGCCACCGGCCGGCCGGTGGTGCTGAAGTATCGGGTGATCTTGTTCTCAGAGTGACGCGGTTCACGGCTCGAGCCTCAGCACCGCGACGTTGTAGACCTCCAGTGCCGGCAAAGTGAAACGCACTCGATCGCCTTTGGCCGTGAAATTCGCGCGCCGGGTCGCTTCGCTGTCGGGCGAAAGCAGCTCAATCGAAGCGATCCGCCTCCCCTTCGGGGCGGCGACCGTAACCGTCACCGGCTCGACCGGCGAATCGAGTTTATAGTTGATCCAGTGCAGGATGCGCTCGCTCGCGTCTTTCTTCTCCGTCAGCTCCATCACGGTTGTGAGCGGCGCAGCCTCGAACTCCACCGCAAACGGCCCCCCTGCGGCATAGCGAATGGCGGCTACTATCTGCTCCGAGTTCTTCGGCAGCTTCCAATACCTGCTGGTGAACCCTACAGCCCCGATTGGCGACGTGGAAGCCGAGCGGCGGCCTGCTTCCATCCCGGCGATCGGCTCGGCAGGAATCACCGCGGCCAAATACGCGACGCGGCCTCGTCCGAACGAGCCGCGTCTTTCCTGCGGCAGTCCGCGGCCGGCTGACAGGTGAACGCCCAGCACATCGGCCAGCCCGTAATCGCTTCGATGTCGGCGCCAATCGTTGTAAAGCGAGGTCTGACCCGTCGCCACCAGCCCGCCCCCGCCCCTCACATACTCCCGGATCTGCTCCAGCGCCCGGTCCGCAAGCGATTCCTGGTTGGCCAGGATCACGGCGCGGTATTTCGACAGCTCCCCAAGCTGCTGATCAAAAATGATGTCAAACGGGATCTTGTACTGAATCAGCAACTGCTCCAGCAGCGTGGTCTCGCGGTGCGGCCCCAGACTGTTGTAAGCCATGGAAGGAAACGACCGCAGAATGGCCACATCCGCCACTACGCGAGTCGAGGAATAGTGCCGGTTGTGATCGAGGTAGAAGCGAAGGTAGCGCTTCATCTCCTGCGGCATCTCGTAGGCAGTCAGCGGCGAGCCGACGTCGCCCAGGCAATTCCGGTTGAAGGCCATCGCCTCTGCCAGCAGCAGCCGATAGGAGCGGTGCGCGGCGTCGGCCCGCTGCGCGCCGGTGTAAATGAAAAGGGTTTGATCGAGGCTCCGTGCCAGCTTGAACGAACGGATTTTCGAGATCAGGACGCCATTTTGATCGACGTGCGCTTCATTCGGCTCTTCGCTCCAGAAGACCGAGCCATGCGGCAGCAGGCGCGCGTGATCCACGCCGTTTAAGAACGCCCGATTGCTGCCGTAGATCCCATGCGGATTCAGCTCGACCAGCACACTCGGGTTCAACTGGTGCGTGTAAGCGGCCAGCTTGCCGTAATACTCCGCAAAATCCTGGCAGCGAAAGTCGATCCACTCCTGGATTAACGGATCCGAGATGGGCGACATCTCCGCCGGCTGCGCGATCCCGTGCCAGGTGGGCACAGTTACGGCGCGAATATCGGAAAACCCCAGACGGTTTTTCAATTGCTCGGCGGAATATTTCCTCGTCAGGAACTCTCGGAAGCGCCGGTTGATTTCCGGCGTGTTGCCGGTCCACGGCGGCGCGATCAGGGCGTGGTTGTCCAGGTGGACCAGGTCGGTGTGGAGCTCCTCGACGGCCACTCGGATCACTTTCTTCATGTAATCGACGTAGCCGGGGTGGTTGAAGTCCGGCCGGTAGCGGTAGGTCTGCTCGGCGTAGCGGACCGGATCGCCGTGCTCGTCGTAGCGCACCCACTGCTTCGCCTCGGGCAGATCACGGAGCAGCATCTCGGCAAAGATCGTGCCGCCGATGTAAGTGCCGAATTTCATGCCGTGCTTGTGGCAGAGCGCGCCGAGTTGCTTGGCTAGTTCGATGTCTTCCTTCTCCGATTCCAGGCCGGTCTTGTAAAAATGTGTGATGATCAGATTCACGCCGGCCTCTTTCAGCTTCAGCACCGTCTCTTCGGTGTGCTCGCGCTTGTAGCTCTCGACCGCGTCCACCGGCAGCTCGCCGCCGTGCCGCAGCCGGAACACCAGCGGCTCCCAATTGCCGACGAAAACAACACCCTGATCCCACCAGGCCGGCTCGGTGAAGTCTTTCGGAACCGGCGTGCTCCAGGTGGCGTTACCGATCTGCGCCCGACTTCCCGCCGGCGCCAGCAGAATCAAAATCAAAAGAACGAAGCGCATAGGGAACCTCTCCGACGCCGCAGGGGGAGTAATGGGGCCCAGATTGTCACCCTTACCCATGCCGTGCGAAAACGCTATGTGCCAACGCAGGAAGACTGTAGCATAGTGTGTGACGATCATCGCGAGTATCCCATGAGCGCCCGCCTCTCTTCAAAGATGGACAACTGGGACCGAATCGAGGATGCCAGCCCGCATTACTATGGCGATAACTTTCCGAACGGCGAGATCACTGATTTCGACTACCTGAAGAAGGTGCGGGGCAGGCCCCCGCTGGACTCTTTCCGCCCGAGAAAGTAGCGTAATGATCGGAGGTGTCTCATGAACGACAAACCAGTCTGTGTCTTACAATAGGTTCTGCGCGTGCCACCGGGGAACTCGGCACACGGAGGAACTGAAATGCGATGTTTTGCCATAGCCCTGGCTGTTTTTCTCCCTGCGACGGCAGCCGATCACAATCCTCTGCTTCCTCGCCCGCAGAAAATCCAATATGGCGCGGGCCGGCTGGAACTGGCCGGCCTATCCATTCGATTCGCATCGCCGCCGAATGCCGAAGACCGCTTCGCGGCCGGTGAGCTGGTTTCGGCTCTGTCGGCCTTCGCAGGTACGAAGATTCCCTTGGCTGAGGAAGCGGCGAAAAAGTCTGTCGTACTGAACCGGACGGGTTCCGGCGCGGCGCTGCCGGGTCTTGACGAGCGCGCCGGCCCGGACTCACGCGAATCCTATTCGATCAAGGTCACCCCGGAGGGGGCGGAAATCCGCGCCCCGTCGTCAGCGGGGCTGTTCTATGGCGTGCAGACGATGCGCCAGCTTGTCGAAGGCAGCGGCGGCCGCGCAAGCCTTCCTGAAGTGGAGATCCAGGACTGGCCCTCGGTGGCCTATCGCGGCTTCATGATGGACACCAGCCACGGGCCGCTGCCGACCGAGGCGGAGATCAAGCGCCAGATCGACTTCCTCTCGCACTTCAAGATGAACCAGTACTATTTCTACTCAGAGCTCAGCATCGAGCTGAAGGGGTATCCTCTGATCAACCCCGGCGACGCTCGCCATCCGCAAGACGCGGTACGCCGCATCATCACTTATGCCCGCGCCCGCCACGTCGATGTGGTGCCGTGCCTGGAACTGTACGGGCATCTGCACGACCTGTTTCGCATCGAGCGCTACGCCGATCTGGCTCCTGTGCCCCACGGCGGCGAGTTCAATCCGCGTCACCCGGGCGTGGCGCCGCTGCTGCGGGACTGGATCAAGCAGATGGCCGAGCTGTTTCCTAGTCCCCTGTTTCACATCGGCCTGGATGAGACCTGGGAGCTGGAGAGGATCGCCAGCCAGGCGGCCGGCGGAGTCGAACCCGGCAAGCTCTACATCGAGCACTTCCTGAACGTCTCCAATCTCGTCCGGCAGAACGGCAAGCGCGTGATGCTCTGGGCCGACATACTGACACGTTATCCTCATCTGATTCCCGATCTGCCCAAAGGCACCATCGCGGTTCCCTGGGTCTACTCGCCGCAGAAAGACTTCACGCGATGGGTGGGGCCGTTCGCCAAAGCGCACGTGCCCATGGTAGTGGCTTCGGGCATCACCTGCTACAACGAGGTGGTCCCCGACTTCTACCGGAGTTTTTCGAATATCGAAGGCCTGCTGGCCAGCGGGCGAGAAAACGGCGCGCTGGGGCTGATGAATACGGGCTGGACGGACGATGCGCAGGTGATATACCGAATGTCCCTGCCCGCGATGGCCTTTGGTTCGGTGGCCCCGTGGCAATCGGTTCCGGTCGATCGGGAGCACTACTTTTCGGACTACGCTCGTACGCTTTACCCTCCGGCCGTCGCGGCCGAGGTCGCGCCCGCTCTGGAGGCGCTAGCCAAATCCCAGCAATCTTTCACGGCGGCGCTAGGCAGCCAGACGATGCACCGTTTCTGGGATGATCCGCTGGAGCCCGCTCGCCTGAAGCGCCTCCAGGCGCACCAGGAGGAATTGCATCTCGGCCGTCTTCAGGCCGAGGAAGCAGCGGAGCACCTCTACCGCGCCCTGGCTCTAAAGGGCGACCCGGCCACTCTCTCCAGCCTGCTGCTGGGTGCCCGCATGCTCGATTACATGGGTATTAAGAATATTTATGCTGTTGAGATTGCCGGCTTCTTCGACCGGCTGGGCTCCAATCCACGCCGCGACCTCGCCAACCTCCTGCTGAGGACGGAAGTGGCCGCGCAGGACCACGGCTTTCTGGCCGACCTGATGGACACCCTTACCGAACTGCGCGAGGCCTACCGCAACGCCTGGCTGGCCGAATACACGCCCTACCGCCTGGAGTCGGCCTTGCAGCGCTGGGATGCGGAATACCAGTACTGGCGCGCTCTTCAGGACCGATTCCAGAACTTCCGCTTGGAAGAAGGGGGGGCTTTGCCCCCGCTGGACTCTTTCCGCCCGAGAAAGTAGCGTAATGATCGGAGGTGTCTCATGAACGACAAACCAGACAGAAGAAGTCGTCCTGCCCCAGCAGTTGCTGAGGGGTGGAGGAACCGAGCAACAGGCTGCCCGAAGCCAGCAGAATCGAATTCATGAAGTCGCGGCGGCACCAGGAAGGGCCAGAAACGCCCCACCGGGTGTGTCGCGGCCTCCTTATGCTTGCGAGAGAGATCCGAAACCACCACTACTCTCGGAATACCCAAGGCAAAAGATCCTGCTCTTCACCTTGGGGTGAGAGGATGTGAAGAACCCTAAAGAATAGTAGAGACGAGGAAGGTGGCCATCGCACCCGCCGGGTTCACGGTGAGTTCGGTGTGACCCGACTCTGGCCTCACCGGCTGCCCCCCCTCGCCGTGCAAAAATTGCGGCCGACGGAATCGAAAGGGGCCGCTAGGTGTATACTTAGCCGCAGACGGAGGGAGTGCATGAACCTCTATGAAGTCACCCTACACAATAGCGAGAGCATCTACCTGCTGGCGCCCACAAAATACCGCGCGCTGGAACTCGTGGGAGATTACTTTGCCGACGCCGGTCACCCGAACATGGTGCAGTCAGGCAACATCGTGGTGCGTCAGATCGATCTGTCTGAAGAGCAAATTCTCCGTCCCGAAAAGTGCCGGGCTTGCCCTCTGAATGAGTAGGTTCGCGATACGGACCGGAGTCGCCGAGGTTATCCGAGGTCTTTGGCATCTTCCAGCCAGAGAACCGTAATCTTTGGCAATGTCCCGGTGATTGCATTTCCGATCCGATAGACTTAAACTCAACAGCGGAAAAAGAGGATCCCATGGCGAACTATCTCGTTCTGACCCAGTGGACTGAGAAGGGCATCACAAACGTCAAGGGCAGCCCCGGCCGGCTGGATGACGCCAAGAAAGTTCTTAAGCGGCTGGGCGTCGAGATCAAGTCGTTCCACCTGCTGATGGGTGAGTACGACCACGCGATCCTAGTGGAAGCGCCCAGTGATGAAGCTCTTGCCAAAGCCTTGCTGCTGCTCGGATCGAACGGCAACATCCGCACCCATAGCATGCGCGCCTTTACCGAAGACGAATACCGCAAGGTGATCGGATCGCTGCCCTAACGCCGCACTGCCTTCCCAGGGGGCCGTCCAGAGGACTGCCAAACGCGATCGTAGCGACCACTACCGCGATCTTGCCATCCAGCAACTGCTCCCGGACTCGCTTGCAGTGCTCGGCATTGAGGCCGGCGTGATACGCCGCAGAGGGGAAGTTATCGGAGGGTTCGGCCGCAAATACGTGTCCGCCCGGCCGCACCTGCTCTACGTACCGCTCTCCTCCACTGCGCCGCGCCAAGCAGCGAGCGGAGCGGGCTAGCCAGGCCAAAGCCCGCGCTGAGAGTCCCGACCTGATCCTGCTTGATGTCCATCTCCCCGACACGGGGGGCGACGAGGTGATCCGGCGGTTGAGGGCCGATCCGGCGTGCCGGGACATCCCGATCGTGCTCGCGTGGCGGCCTTCTTTAGCGTGAGGGACTCGAAAAACCCGGAGAATCTGCTGGCCCGAGGTGGCTAATGAAAGAGCGGGATAGGGCACCTCCTGGGAGATGGAAAACCCGATATTGCTCACGGGCTCCCTTCCGACCCGGTGGTTTGCGGCGGATTGGTCTGGCCGAGGCCGGTAGCATAAAGGTGGGGGAATTTTCGACCGGCGAAGAACTGCTGGATTTTCCGCCGGCGCCCAAGCTTGGCGCTCGAGCACGGGCCGGGTGTTGGGCAGCAGATCTTCGTATCGGACTTCCAGAAAATGGCTGCAACCCCGAGCCTGCTTCCGGGCGTCAAGGATCGCCTGCTGCCACAAGCGGGCGTGGGCTGCGTACCACACGGAGCCCAGGGGGGGTGCTGGAGTGAGTGCTTGAAAGTGCTACCATCAAATCCGAGTGGAGCACATGGTCCTTTCCACCAACCTCAGTCAGCCCGAGAGGCCTGCGCCGGCTGAATTTCGGCCGCCTTACGCGGAGCGCTTGCGCCTCACCGGTTTTTCCGTGGACCAGATTTGCGGCATGATGCCGGCGAGCCCCGGCCGTTTGGTTGCCCTTCCATCAGATTCGAAGCCCGTATGCCAGCCATTCTGAAAGGGGCCGTCATCGGGTGCGGCTATTTTGCAGAGCATCACATGCACGCCTGGCGGCGGATCCCTGAAGTGGAGATCGTTGCCGCCGCGGACGTGCGCCTGGACCGTGCACGGAGATTCGCAAGCAGAGCCTATGGTTCAGCCGAGGAGATGCTCGACCGCGAACAACTCGACTTTGTGGATATCGCCACACGCGCGGAATCCCATCTTCCTCTGGTGCTGCTTGCTGTCGAAAGAAGGATTCCGATCCTCTGCCAAAAGCCGATCGCGCCGGACTGGGCTGGTGCGGTGGAGATCGTCGGAGCCGCTGAATCGGCCGGTGTACCGCTGATGATTCATGAGAACTGGCGCTGGCAGCCCTGGTACCGCGTGGCGCATGAAATGATGGCACGCGGAGACATCGGTCCTCCGATCGGCTACGGGTTTCGGCTCCGAACGCGGGATGGGCTGGGAGACGAACCCTACGCGGAGCAGCCCTATTTCAGGCAGGAGCGCAGGTTCATCATTCAGCAGACTCTCGTCCATTACATCGATACGGCCCGGTTCCTGTTTGGTGAGATTGATTCGGTGTATGCGGAAGCAAGCCGTAGGAACCCGCACATTGCTGCCGAAGATCAAGCCATAGTTGTATTGACCCATGAACGCGGGATTCATGGCTGGGTCGACGGGCATCGGTTCCTGGATCCGAATCCGGATGGCCCGGTCATGGGCGATGCATTTTTCGAAGGAGAACTCGGCGCCATCTCGATTCTCGCGACAGGGGATGTCTATCGAAACAAGGCCCGGGTCTGGAAAAACGATGTTACGGACGGCTACCGCGGGGACAGCGTAAGGGCGACGCTGGCCCACTTCATCTCCTGCCTGACGGATGGCTCTCCCTTCGAGTCTGCCGGACGCCCGTACCTGCGTACCTTTGCCGCTGTCGAGGCTGCGTATCGCAGTGTAGTGGAGCGACGTTGTGTCTCCCTCACCGAGATTCTGGAGGCAGGCCGCTAATCCACAGTAGCGAGCGCCCAAGGACGTTCTGCTGATTGAGACCAGCCCTGCCAACGACGGAGTTGCTCTCCTGAAACGGCATTTTTACAACAAAGAATTACCCAATTTTCATAGAATGCTCCGGCGATTCTCCCCTATCGTTCAGTGGGGAGTTAGAGGGATCAGGAAGCCAGTTTTGCAAAGGACGATGCCGGCGCTGGATGCCATCGGGCTATGAGCGGGACCCGTCTGGTCTCGCGGCTGTCGGCTGCGCCCAGGCCGATGCACGCTGCTCGCGATGGAGTGCTGGCTCAGGGCGCTCGCCCGCCTTGCATGGGGACGTCTACGAGGTTGGAAATGCGGATCACAGCATGAGCCGCTAAAATCGAAACAAGGAGCGTTGTGGCATGTCGAAGAGAGTAAGGCTTCTGGGTCTGGTATCGGTCTTGTTCATCGCCCGCGTTTATGCCCAGCCGATCGCAGTCCATCCTGCCAATCCCCATTATTATATATTTCACGGTCAACCGACGATCCTGATCACCTCTGCCGAGCATTACGGCGCCGTGATCAACAAGGACTTTGACTATGTCGCATACCTCGACGCTCTAAAAGCGTACGGAATGAACTACACGCGCATCTGGCCGGGCGCGGTGGTCGAGGCGATGGGGGAGTTCGTCAAGGGCAACCCGGTCGGTCCGAAACCGCAAAGTCTTATCGTGCCCTGGGCGCGAAGCAATCAGCCGGGTTATTTGGTCGGTGGAAACAAGTTTGACCTCGACAAATGGAATCCGGAGTTTTTTGCGCGCTTGAAGGATTTCATTGTCAAGGCGGCCGAGCGAGGCATTGTAGTAGAGGTCTGTTTCTTCAACTCTCAGTATTCTCATCGTTGGCCTCTCTCTCCCTTGTATTACGAAAATAATATACAGGGCGTGGGGAAGTGCGATTTCAGGGACGCCCAGACGCTGAAATACGCAGACCTGGTGCAGCGAGAGAGTGAGTACGTGAGCAAAATCACTCAGGAAGTGAATGCATATGACAATGTCATTCTGGAGGTTTGCGACGAGCCGTCGCTTTACACCCCCCACGCGGAAGCAGGTCCCTGGGTGGGCCGCTTGTTGGAGGTAGTGCACAAGACGGAAGGCAGACTGCCGAAGAAACACCTGGTTGCGCAAGAGGTGCAAGGACCGATCGGAGGTCCTATAGATTTCTCGGGCAGTCCGATCCTATCGATTATCGTTGGACAGTATGTTTGGGAGGGGGGCAACGAGCAGATGGGAGGGATGAAGGGCCTCGACTATAAGTACGGCTACGACAAGCCGATTGAATTGAACGAAACCGCGTATTACCCGATGTGGTACAAAGGGGATGCCGTTGGGGCGTCCCGGGTGGAAGCGTGGGAGTTCATGGTGGGAGGCGGGGCAAGTTTTAATCATTTGAACGCCCGATTCACGGCTGAGGACCCGGCCGGCAACACGCCCGACAACGCCCAGGTCTTAAGCGCCCTTCGGAATCTGAAGGACTTCATTTACAGCTTCGACTTTGTCAAGATGCGCGCGGATAAGAACTTCGTCGTCAGCGGCGTGCCGAAGGGAGCGTACTGTCGAGGCATCGGCGAGCCGGGAGAGCAGTACGCGTTGTATCATCACCATAGCGAGCTTGAAGAGCGAAACCACTTCTATATTGTGACGCCTGGACATTATAGGGAGACCTTGGCGTTGAACTTGCCCGCGGGCGCCTACAAGGCGGATTGGGTTGATCCGGCCTCGGGGTCGGTTGTCAACAGTGTAACGTTCACCCACCAAGGGGGCAACCAACCACTTACCGCTCCTGAGCATGCGGTGGACATCGCCTTGCGGATCAAGCGCACTCACTGAATCGAGCGGGACCCGAGAGGCTAGGGCGCCCAAGCAGACGGATTATTCGCAAAGCGCTCGTTGGACTGCTGTCGGGTCCGTCGCCTGCGCTCAGGCCGATGCGAACTGCTCAGGGTGGGGTACCGGCCCAGAGCGCTTGCCCGCGTTGCATCGGGAGGCCTACGAAGTCTCTCTGACTGAGTCTGGCTGCTCTGGACTTCCAGGATGATTGTGGAAACGATGACCGATAAGCTCCCCGAAACCCGACCAAGGAGAGTTGCGACATGTCGAAGGGAATAAGGCTTCTGGGTCTCATATTGGTCTGGTTGATCGCCCCAGCCTACGCCCAACCGATCGGAACCCATCCTGCCAATCCCCATTATTATGTATTTCGCGGTCGACCGACCATTCTCATCACTTCAGCCGAGCATTACGGCGCCTTGATCAACAAGGAGTTTGACTATGTTGCGTACCTGGACGCGCTAAAAGCGTACGGAATGAACTACACGCGTATCTGGCCGGGCGCGGTTATCGAGCCGGTGGATGAGTACGTCAAGGGCAACCCAGTTGGCCCGAAACCGCGAAGCCTTATCGTGCCCTGGGCGCGAAGTAATGAGCCGGGTTATTTGTTCGGCGGAAATAAATTTGACCTTGACAAATGGAATCCAGAGTTTTTCGCGCGCCTGAAGGATTTGATTGTCAAGGCTGCTGAGCGAGGCATCGTGGTAGAAGTCTGTTTCTTCAACTCGCAGTATTTGAATCGTTGGCCCATTTCTCCTTTGTACTATGAAAATAACATACAGGGCGTAGGCAAGTGCGATTTCAAGGACGCCCAAACGCTGAAACACGCAGACCTGGTGCGGCGAGAGAGTGAGTACGTGAGCAAAATCACTCAGGAAGTGAATGCGTATGACAATGTCATTTTGGAGATTTGCGACGAGCCGTCGCTTTTCACTCCCCATGCGGAAGCAGGTCCCTGGGTGGGTCGCTTGTTGGAAGTAGTGCACGACACGGAAAGCAAACTCCCGAAAAAACATTTGGTGGCGCAGGAGGTGCAAGGACCGATCGGAGGGCCTATTGATTTTTCGGGCAGCCCGATTCTGTCGGTCATCGTGGGGCAGTATGTTTGGGAAGGATGCGACGGGGAGATGGGGGGGATAGAGGGCCTGGACTATCAGTACGGTCACAACAAGCCGATTGAAATGAACGAGACCACCTGGTACCCGATACGGTACAAAGGTGATGCCGTTGGGGCGTCCCGGGTGGAAGCGTGGGAGTTTATCGTGGGAGGCGGAGCGAGTTTCAACCACTTGAACGCGCGATTCACGGCCGAGGACCCGGCCGGGAGGACGCCCGACAACGCGCAAGTGTTAGGCGCCCTTCGGAATCTGAGGGACTTTATGTACAGCTTTGACTTTGTCAGGATGCGCGCGGATAAGAACTTCGTCGTCAGCGGCGTACCGCAGGGGGCGTACTGCCGGGGCATCAGCGAGCCGGGAGAGCAGTATGCGCTGTATCATCACCATAGCCAGCTTGACGAGCGACACCAAGCTTATATTGTGATGCCTGGAAATTATAGGGAGACCCTTGCGTTGAATTTGCCCGGAGCTAGGTACAAAGCCGAGTGGGTTGATCCGGCCTCGGGTTCGGTGCTAAGCAGCGTAACGTTTACCCACCAAGGGGGCAACCAAACCTTGAAAACTCCTGAGCACAGGGTGGACATTGCGTTGCGGATCAAACGCAGTCCCTGAATCCCGCATAATATTGCGGAGTGTTTGTCGCCCCCTCGGCTGGAAAGGCGGTCTGCCATGCAGAAGGAGCGTCGGATGGGCGCCCGGGTGGTGGAGATCCTGATGCGGGTGTATGGACCAGGCCTTTTGGTCCGGCATGCCACGCCCGCAGGGGCGTCGGCCTCTCGCAGGGACAGTCGGCGTCGCGCCGCCGGTCCTCGGTCCATTCCTTCGGGAGGACAAAGCTGATAGCCAATGGTCACTCGGTCGCCGCTGGCAAACTCAGAGCGATCGGGCGGCTCCTCCAGTTTGCGATCGGAACGCCGGCGTGAGGACCGCGGGTCGGCCATCACGGCTATCGGCCCGGCTTAGAGAGGCCGCAGCCGCTGCTGTTTCTCTCCCGGAATGGCATTTTCACAACAAAGAATTGCGCGATTTTCATAGACGCTCTGGCACTGCTACCCTATCTTAATCTTACTGGAGAGTCCAGGGGATGATGATGAAACTGGTCCTGCAAGGGACGATGTCGGCACTGCATACCCGCGGCCTGTTGCGTCGGAGCGCCTATGAGGTTTCTCTGAATGCGTCGCTGAGATCCCGGAATCCCGATTTCGATACCAGGTTTGGCGACCGCGGCTGGGTGTTGCTCTGGCAATTAAGGAGTTAACGCATGCGAAGAGGACTTCTGTTGGCTTCGGGTTTCCTGCTGGTCTATGCGGCCGGATTAGCGCAGACCACCACCGGTTCGATCGTCGGTACGGTGACCGACCCCAGCGGCGGGATTGTGTCGAACGCCGGAGTGACCGTAACCAACATGGATACCAACACGGTCCTCAAGACCACCACAGACGCGGCAGGCAGTTTCGTGTTCACGCCGCTCCTGGTCGGCCGCTATTCGGTGGCTGTTGAAGCAACCGGCTTTAAGAAAGAGGTGCGGTCGGGACTGACGGTCGATGTGCAATCGCGGGTCCGTGTCGATTTCGACTTGCAGGTAGGCGCGGTCACGGAATCTGTCGAGGTCAGCGCCCCGAATCCTCTTTTGCAAACGGACACATCCTACCTGGGCCAAGTGGTGGATAGTCATCGGACTGATGAGTTGCCATTGAACGGCCGTTTTTTGACCCGCCTGGCCATCCTCACGGCAGGAACGGCCCCCACTACTTTCGCCGCCAAGGATTCCAAGACTGGCGCCTTCAGCGTCAATGGCGTCCGCCCCTACCAAAACAATTTCCTTCTGGACGGGATGGACAACAACAGCCTCTCAGCGGCTTTGACCAACGGCAAAGACTACGTGATCGGACCCTCGCCGGATGCTGTTGCCGAGTTCCGGGTTCAAACCAATGCCATGAGCGCCGAGTTCGGTCACTCGGCCGGCGGCGTGATGAACGTCACTATTAAGTCGGGCACGAACCAGTTGCACGGGTCTATGTTCGAGTTCCTGCGGAACAGCTCGCTAGACGCCAAGAACTTCTTCGACTCGCCTACCAAGCCCATCCCGCCGTACAAGCAGAACCAGTTCGGCGCGACCGCCGGAGGCCCCCTCGTCATCCCGCATCTTTACAACGGGAAGAATAGGACCTTCTTTTTCGCTGATTTCCAGGGTACGCGGATCCGCCAGGGACTGACATACCTTTCCAGCCTCCCTCCGTCGTCGTGGCTGAACGGCGATTTCTCCGGATTCCGAACGATTTACGACCCCACCACGACCACGATTGTAAATGGCGTCGCGACCCGCCAGCCGTTTCCAGGAAATCAGATTCCGGCAGCCCGCTTCGACCCGGCGGCGAAGAACCTGATTCAAAGGTTTCCACTGCCCAACTCGCCTGGAATCGTAAGTCCGTCAGGCATCGCAAGCAACTTCTTGCTCAACCCCGCGTTGCAGGATGACATCAACCAATTCGACGTACGCATCGATCACCGATTCTCAGACAAGGACACATTCTTTCTGCGGTTCAGCTTCCAAAATGAACCGGAGATCTCCCCGAGCACGTTACCACTCCCGCTGGGCGATGCGAACTTTCAGCACGGCGTCTTTAACCTGCAGTCCCGGCAAGCGGTTGCCACTTACACCCACATTTTTACTCCTCGTACGATCAATGAGTTTCGGGCGGGCTATACCTATGACGTCATGCAGTTGCTCCCGTTCAACGCCGACGTCAACGAAGTGGCGCAACTGGGCATCCCTGGGATCCAATTTACGCCGGGGGGTGGGGGATTGCCCGCCTTTTTCGTCGACGGTGTCAGTAGTCTCGGTGGCGCCAGGTCCCAGCCGACGGTATCGTTCTCAAACCTTTTCCAGTTCAGTGACATTCTCAGCTTGGTGCGCGGCGCCCACACACTTAAGATCGGCACCGAACTTAGGCCGCGTGTGAATTTCAGCTTCAGGCAGCCGAACGATCCTCGAGGTACTTTCACTTTCAATGGTGACGCCACGCGCGACCCGAACAACCTCACCTCGACGGGACTCGGGACTGCGGCTTTAATGCTCGGAGCTTTGAGTCAGGCGGTGCTCAGCACGGCGGTAAATAATGACGTTTGGCAGCAGCCGGCCTACTCCTTCTTTATGCAGGACGACTTCAAGGCGACGAAGAAACTTACGCTGAACCTGGGCTGGCGTTATGACTTCGTTTATCACACAATAGAAAAATACGATGCACAATCGAGCTTCAACCTTGCGACTCACACACTGGATATAGTGAAAGGCCGGAACGATCCTCTTCCGGCGAATTTTGACTACCAGAACGTTCCGGTGAATCGAAATGCTCCGCGGTCGCTTGTTCCGAACAACAAGTTGAACTTTGCCCCACGTGTCGGTTTCGCGTACAACATCTTCGCGAAGACCGTAGTGCGCGGTGGATACGGGATTTTTTGGTCCGCCTATGAGCCGGGTCCGCTCAGCAGCCCCAACGCGGGACAAAACCCGCCTTTTTACGCCTCGTCAACCTTCAACCAGGTTAGCGTCGTTGAGCCCAGCCCGATTTACTCACAGCTCTCGAAGGGGTTCCCTGCAAACACCCTCAGCTTGCCGACCGCGATTCCGTTCTTCGGTATAGATCCGGGTTTTCGCAACCCGTACGTGCAGGACTGGCATTTCAGCGTGCAGCGGGAGTTGGGGTGGAACACGGTGTGGGACATTTCGTATTCCGGCTCTAAGGGCACCTCGTTGTACGAGTTTCGGGATGCCAATCAAGCTCTCCCCACGGCCGATCCTACAATTCCCTTGAATGGCCGGCGTCCGCTTCCTTATCTGGGGCAAGGCTTGACCATGTGGTGCAGTTGCGGCAGTTCCACTTATCATTCCCTCCAGTCCAAGGTGGAGAAGCGTTTCTCCGACGGGTTGAGTTTCCTGGCTGCTTATACGTTCGGCAAGGCGATTGACGAGCGCTCACAGGCGTCGCTGGGTATCGGTTCAGGCGATGGCTTCCGCGACTCCACGCGCCACCCGGAATGGGAGAAAGGCCTGGCTGACTTCGATGTTCGGCACCGCTTCGTTTTCAGCTACACCTACGAGCTGCCTGTGGGCCGGCAGAGGAGATTCGGTAAGAGCATGAGCCGGTCGGCTGATCTTCTGCTCGGTGGCTGGGCGCTGGTCGGCATAGATGCTTTTCAAACGGGGCTCCCAATCACGCTTACCGCGGGTACGGGTGTCTCGAACGGAAACGGGCAGAACCGTCCGGACGCCGTATCTGGTGTCTCTTTGATACCCGCCAATCAAAATCAGTCCCAGTGGTTCAACCCTGCAGCTTTACAAACGGCCGTGCGCGGCACCTTTGGCAATACGGGACGCAACACCCTGGAGGGTCCGGGCCAAATCAACGTGGACTTTTCGGTCTTCAAGAACTTCTTATTGGGAGAACATTTCAGGCTCCAGTTTCGCGCTGAGTTCTTTAACATGCTGAATCACCCCAACTTCCAGGGCAACGCGATCCAGAGGAATTTCGACCGCGCCGGGGCGGGACTGATTTCCGCCGCCAATCCATCGCGCCAGATCCAGTTTGGGCTTAAGCTGACTTTCTGACCCGGCGGGAGGCCCTTCAGGTGCACTTAACTGGGCTCACCCAGTCCTCCGCCGGGGAGGCAGGCGCCCGCGCATGGACGGGCGCCTGATATAATCCAGGCTCCGCGGGAGGCATACCATTAACGAGCGGTTCTCAGATGGAGGAGGTCCACCGCAACCAGACGGTGAGAATCCGCGAGAGCTTGGGCAGCCGTACGTGCAGACCGTGACGCCTTCCCAGCGCTCTCGGCCGGATCATCCCGTGATGGTGGCGGAGACGGAACTCCGCGCCGGCGCCTTGCGATTGCCGGGAGTGCTGATGCAGGGCATCACCCACATGGCTCCGGCAACCGCCCTGCTTTTCACCATTCAATTCACGACATCGCAGGCCGGCATCACCGCTCCCCTGGCGTATCTCGTCGCGTTTCCGATCGTACTGGTGCTGGGTGTGTGCCTTATGCAGCTCGCCAAGCACCTGCCCTCTGCCGGCGGCTACTATACCTACATCAGCCGAACGGTCCACCCGCGGGCGGGGTTTCTCGCTACCTGGCTCTACTTTCTGTACGATCCCACTGTGGCCGGCTTCGTGCTCGCCTTCGTCGGCTCCGTGATGGAACAAGTCCTAAAAACCGAGTACGGCGTCATCTTTCCGTGGTGGCTCTTCCTGTTACTGGCGGGATCGCTCGTAGCGTTCGTGACCTACAGGGGCATCGAGCTCTCGGCGAAAATGCTGCTCGTGCTGGGGTCGGCCGAAGTGGCCATCTCGCTGGCCCTCAGCCTCTGGGGATTCTTTCGGCCGGGGCCCGGAGGCATCAATTTTGCCTCCTTCAACCCGGCCAACACCGCGAGCCCCAACGGCTTGTACCTGGCGGTGGTCTTCTCGATTTTTGCTTTCAATGGCTGGGAAGGAGTTGCACCGCTCGCCGAGGAAAGCGAAAACCCCCGTCAAAACCTCCCCCGGGCGATCCTCATTTCAATTTTGCTGATCGGCGTTTTCCTGATCATCGGCTCGTGGGGTCTGTTGCTGGGCTGGGGCACGGACAAGCTGCCCGGCTTCATCAACTCGCGGGAAAATCCGACCTTTGTCCTTGCCCGCACGTACTGGGGGAGCGCCTGGGTGATTGTGCTCCTGGCCTTGCTCAATTCCATGATCGCGGTAGCGATCGCCGGGAACAACGGAGCCACTCGTGTGTGGTTCGCCATGGCCCGATCCGGGTCGCTCCCGGGAGCGCTGGCCAAGGTCCACCCCAAGTACAAAACACCCGTCAACGGAGTGAAGCTCCAGACCTTGCTCACGTTCGCCGTGGGCTGGGGGCTGGGTTGGTGGATCGGGCCGGCGAAGGAATTCGAATTCATGGGTACTACTCTGACCTTTGCCCTGATTCTTACGTGCAGCGCCAGTAATCTCGGTGTCTTCCTTTATTATTTCCGGGAGCGGCGGGACGAGTTCCACGTGGTTCTGCACGCGATCTTTCCGCTGCTCGGAACGCTCGCCCTCTTCTTTGTCGCTTACAACTCACTCACGCCATGGCCCCCGCCGCCGATAGGCTACACTCCTTGGGTTGTCGCGATCTGGCTCGCGCTGGGTCTTCTTGTGCTGCTGGTGATGAAACTTGCCGGCAAAGAGGATTGGCTGGCCAAGGCGGGCCGCATCGCTCCGGAGCGAGCGGAGACCGCTGAGGAGGCGTGCCATCGGCCGATGCTTTGAAATCGTGCGACCGGCGGCCTGCGGGCAGGAGGAAGCTGAAGTGATCTGGCAAAACCCATATTCCGTTTTGGAGCCGCTGATGAACGCCCACGGAATTTATTCCTGGTCGTTCGATCCCCTATTCCCGGTGGATGTGCGCTTCTACATCTTTGACAGGCACGCCAACCTCCGACTGAACCGTCACGACTATTTTGAGCTGCTGTATGTACTCCACGGCGAAATGTCGTTCCAGATTCACAAGCAGTATTTCAACGTCAGGGCAGGAGACCTGCTCGTCATTGGGAGCACTTTCTTTCACCGGCCCATCAAGCATGGTTCTCCACCCGCCAAAGCGGTTCTGCTCTACTTTCTACCCGACTTGATTAGGGGGAAGGACACCAGCGGCGAAGATGCGGAATACCTGATGCCTTTCTTGGCCCAGGATGCAGATTTTCCACACCTAGTGCCGGCCAAGACAGGGATTCCATCGCAGATCCTGGACCTGATCCAGCGGATCTACGCCGAGCTGCCAGCCAGATCAACCCGCGGCCGCCTCAATGCCAAGACGTACCTGAGAATGATTCTGGTATTGCTTGGGAACCATTATGCCCAGTACCGCGTAACGGTTAACACCTTCCGTCGCAAGCAGGAGAACATCGAGCGCCTGCGCCCTCTCTTCGAGTTCCTCGACCGGCATTTCGCCGAACCGATCACGGTTGACGACGCGGCTTCCATGGTCCATATGAGCAAGTCGCATTTCATGCGCTTCTTCAAGAATGTGACCGGTCAGGGGTTCGTTACCTATCGCCACCACCTGCGGATCGCCAAGGCAGAATCGGTACTGGCGACGACGGACATCTCGATTGCCGAGCTGTGTCAGCAGGTCGGGTATTGCGATCAGAGCTACTTTGGCATGGTATTTCGCAAGTTGGCGCACATGACACCCGGCCAGTATCGGCGTCAGTTCTACGGCGCGCCTGCTGAGGGAAGCCTCAAACAGAACCAGCTCGGCCTTCAAATTGAAAATAATGCCCGAGCTCATGGTTTGCGAGTGCTCACTCGATATAGGGACCGCAGTGGGGGAGAACTAGGCGCAGAAGACCTGGGGGCAGGCGCTAGTCTGATAGCGGATGATCGTACGATTGTCATAAAACGTCGCTCCCAAGCCTCCTAAAATGGTGACGACAATGTTTATAAGACGAGGAGATTGTTTCGATGGTCTTTTCTTCGGGACTGACTTTTCCAGAGGGTCCAGTCGTGCTCCAGGATGGGAGCTGGCTGGTGGTAGAAATGGAGACGCAACCGGGTTCCGTGACGCAGATCAGCCCGGACGGCCGGACGAGGCGGGTGATTGCCAGGACGGAGCGGCCCAATGGCCTGGCTGTAGACAAAAGTGGCTTTATTTGGGTGGCTGAATCACGCGGTTCCGCCCTGCTTCGGATGAGCCTGGACGGTGAGGTGGAAGTGATCGCCACCGCCTGCAACGGCGAGCCGTTTTTGTGGCCAAACGATCTCTGCTTTGGTCCGGATGGCGCCCTGTATTTGACGGATTCCGGCGTGAGGGTTCGGGACTTCAAGAACGGAACACGGCCTCGACCCGATTACGAAACCGTGAAATTCGACGGCCGGGTTTACCGTATCGACCCGCGAACGAGACAGGTACGACAACTGGATCGCGGCTTGCGCTTTACGAACGGGATTGCCTTTGGGCCCGACGGCAACCTTTACGTCAACGAAACGATGACGGGAATGGTCTACCGCTATTCATGGCGTGGCGAGGGCGAATTCGGTCCGCGAGAATGCTTCGGCAACAGCACTCCCGACCGCAGCGCGGGATTTCAGGGGCCGGATGGTATGGCTTTCAGCGCGGATGGCAGGTTGTACGTCGCGGTCTTCGGACGAGGCCGGGTGACGGTGATGGGCTCGGATGGGTCGGTTGTCGAGCACATTTCGACTCACGGACGGCGACCGACCAATGTGGCTTTCGGCTTGCCGGGAGACAAGAGAATCTATGTGACAGAGAATGAATTTGGTGCGGTGGAGGTGTTCGACGTCGGCGTAGACGGCTTTCCTTTATACAACTAGTCACTATCATGAACTGGAGCGAAGCCAAACCGACAAGATGCGGCGGCCGACTGGCTGGAAGGCGGACGGCGGCGGATATTCCGGACCCCCTTCCGAGTCCGGCGGCTCTTGACCTCAAACACAGGGACAGCGTGCAGTGACCAAACAAGAAATCGAGACTCCGGCTCTTTTGGTGGACCTTGACCGCATGGAGGCCAACCTGGCTCGCATGGCCGCTTTCTTCCGGACCGTGCCGGCGAAGCTCCGTCCTCATTTCAAGAACCTCAAGTGCCCGGCCTTGGCCGCGCGGCAACTGGATGCCGGCGCCATCGGCATCACCTGCGCCACCCTCCATGAAGCCGAGTGCCTGGTCGAGCACGGCGTTCGCAGCGTCCTGCTGGCCAACGAGATCGTGGACCCGGCCAAGATCCGCCGCTTTGTCGAACTGGCTCGCCAGGCGGACGTCATCGTCTGCGTGGATAACGAGAAGGTCGCGGACGACCTGGCCCGCGCCGGCCGGAACCGCCAGACAACGGTCAGCGTACTGGTCGATGTCGACGTCGGCCTGCACCGCTGCGGGGCGCAGCCTGGAGATCCCGCCGTGCGCCTCGCCCGAGCCGTGGCGGAAAAGGGCCTGCGGTTTCGTGGCCTGATGGGATACGAGGGCCACCTCTCGCGCAAACTGCCCGGTCCCGAGAAGGAGGAGGCTGTCGCCGCCGCCATGCGGCCTCTGATCGAAACTAAAGCTTGCCTGGAACGCGAAGGCGTGCCGGTCGAAATCGTGAGTGTCGGCGGAACAGGCACCTATTCTCTCTCCGGTTGCTATCCCGGCGTGACCGAAATCCAGGCGGGCTCGTACCTGCTGATGGATACCGACTATCGGAAATGTTGCACTGACTTTGATCTCGCGCTCACGATGCTCGCCACAGTCATCAGTAAGACCCAAGGGGAACGCATCGTGGTTGATGCCGGGTTGAAAACGCTGAGTTGCGAACGTGGCATCCCGGTCGTCAAGGATCTCGACGGACTTACCATCCGCAAGCTAACCGCCGAACACGGCATCATTGACCTGCAAAAGCCGTCGGCTCCCGTGCAAGTTGGCGATAAAATCGAAATTTGGGTCCACTACTCCGATGCCACCGTCAACCTTCACGAACGGATGTACGGGATCCGCAACGGGCACGTAGAGGAAGTCCTCCAGGTGCCCGGTTGAGGCCGTCGATGATGGTGTGCAGCTTGCCTTTTGTTGGATACAGGAGGGCGCCAGAATGAAACGTCGCACTTTCCTCGAGGTGGCCGCCGGGATGACGCTTTCGGGAGCATCTCGGGCGGCCTCCCGCCGGACATCCATCTCGATTCACGGGGATCAGTTCTGGATCAACGGCCGGCCCACCTACCAGGGTCGACTCTTCGAGGGAGCAAAGGTCGAAGGGCTCCTCATGCATTCCCGCATGGTGCAGGGCATCTTCGACGACTCGAATCCCGAGACTGTGCCTCGCTGGCGGTATCCCGATACCGGAAAATGGGATCCCGAGCGTAACTCGAGAGAGTTCGTCGCCGGCCTGCCGGAGTGGCGGCGGCAAGGCCTGCTCAGCTTTACCCTGGCCATGCAGGGCGGCAACCCGGAAGGTTACGTCAGCTCGCAACCCTGGAGGATCGGCGCCTATCGGCCCGACGGCTCCCTGCGTCCCGACTACATGCTGCGTCTGGAGAAGATTCTCGACCGGGCGGATGAGCTCGGAATGGTGTGCATGCTGAATTACTTCTACTTCGGCCAGGACGAGTACTTTGACGGCGACGACGCCATACGGCGGGCCGTGCGCGAAACCACCCAATGGGTTTTGGACAAAGGCTACACGAATGTCCTCGTCGAGCTGGTGAATGAGTGCGACAACAGAAAGTACGATCAGCCGATTCTGCGTAAGGACAGGGTCACCGAAGTGATCCGCCTCCTGCAATCCATCACCAAGGACGGCCGCCGCCTCCTGGTCTCAGCCAGCTTTAACGGACGTATCATCCCCGCTGGCAACGTGGTCGAGGCGTCGGACTTCGTCTTGTTGCACGGAAATGGCGTCACGGATCCTGCCTACATCACCACTATGGTGGAGAAGACCCGGCAATTGAAGGA
>JBGOUJ010000031.1:0-25198 GCA_041477005.1 Terriglobia bacterium
GGATCACCGCCTGACCGACTACGACCAGTTGACCGCGCGCTACTACATCAACGACTACAACCAGGAAGATGACGGCTCGTATGGAATTCCAGTCTCGGATCCAAACGCCGGCACAACCGACGGCCGCATTCAGAGTTTCATGGGCAGCTACCTGCACACTTTCAGCCCGACGCTGCTCAATAATCTTCAGGTCAGTTATGACCGGCGCAGCTTTATCCAGCGGCGGTTCGGGGCCGGCCAGGGGCTGGCGCAGTCCCTTGGACTGGCCAACGTGAGCAACGCCGCCTTTCCCACGTTCAATATCAACGGATATGCCTCGCTTGGCGCACCAGGCGCCACCAACGCGGCCGTGGCTCGCATTCAGACGCCGGTCACCGATACGCAGCTCCTGGATTCGATTTCGACGTTCCACGGTAAGCATGGGGTCAAGACCGGCGTCGAATACCGCCGTGGGTATAACAGAGAGGCCGACGACATCGCCTCCGCCGGCAACCTCGTGTTCACCCGCCAGATTACCGACCAGCCGGGCGTTTCGGGCACCGGCGACGGATTCGCCAGCTTCCTGATTGGGCAGGCGAATCAAGCGGCGCTCCAGAATTTGGACAGCATCCCATCGCATGCCTCCTACTGGGCGGCTTACGTGCAGGACGATTATCGGGTGACCGACCGGTTGACGCTGAACCTGGGCCTGCGCTGGGAGGTGGAGCTGCCGCGATACGTCGATCACAACCGGATGAACTCGTTCGATCCCTACACCCTCAATCCGGTGTCCGGGACGCCGGGCATTGTGACCTTTGCCGGCGCCAATGGTGTTCCTCGAACGGCGTTCGACGCCAATTTCGGCAACATCGGGCCGCGCTTCGGATTTGCGTATCGCGCGCCGTTCGCGAAGAATCTGGTGATCCGGGGTGGGGCGGGAATCTTTTACGGTCCGATGGTGAGCAACAGCGTCGGCCCGGCGGCGCCGTTGGGCTTTTCGGAAAACCTGAGCCTGGTGACCTCGAGCGCCGATACGACGTCGGTCCTCGCTCTGAGGAACGGCTTCCCGATTTATACACGCCTTCGATCAACACGCCGGGCTTCGGAGCGGTTCCCCTGGGAGCAAAGCCCAACACGGCAGTGACCTATTTCGAGCGGAACCGCCCGACGCCGACTTCCTATCAAGTCAACCTGGATATCCAGGATGAGATTGTGAGCAACCTTGTTGTGGAGGCGGGCTACATGGGCAAC
This sequence comes from Terriglobia bacterium, assembly GCA_041477005.1. Taxonomy (GTDB): domain Bacteria; phylum Acidobacteriota; class Terriglobia; order Bryobacterales; family JACQDG01; genus JBGOUJ01. The sequence continues at coordinate 1,231 of JBGOUJ010000031.1, forward strand.
GTGAGCCATCACCTGACGGCCAACGACCTGTCGATCAACCAGGCGCCGCCGCAACTGGTGGGGCCTGGTAATGCACAACTGCTGCGGCCGTTCCCGCAGTTCAGCAATGTCTCCATCATTAACCCGCCCGTGGGCAACTCGAACTACCAGGCCGCATTCTTCAAGGTGGAGCGGCGGTTCAGCCGCGGCTTTGCGGTTCTGGCGCATTACACCTTTTCGAAGTTTCTCGATGATGCGGCTTCGGCCAACGAACTCGGCGACCCGGGCAGCTACATGGACGCCTACAACCGCAAGCTGGACAAGGGCCGCAGCGGAAGCGACATCCCGCACCGCGCGGTCCTCTCGATGCTCTACGCCGTACCGAGCTTCGGGAACCACCATCACGCGAACACCCTGCTGGGCGGGTGGCAGATCGGAGTCTTGAGCGTTCTCCAATCCGGCCAGCCCTTCACGGTGTACGATTCGGTGAACAATACCAACGCGTTCCCCGCCGGAACCGTGCGGCCCAATCTGATCGGTGATCCCAATGCGGGACCGCACACGCTCTCGGGCTGGTTCAACACGGCTGCTTTCCAAAGCGCGCCGGCCTACACGTTCGGCGACTCGCCGCGATCGGTGTTGCGCGGGCCGTCGTGGAAAAGCGTAGACCTGACGCTTTCCAAGAGCTTCAAGATCAGGGAACGCTGGAGCGCCGAGCTCCGCGGCGAGTTCTTCAACGTCCTCAACCACCCGAACTTTGACCTTCCGGGTCACACGCTGGGGAATGCGGACTTCGGCGTGATCTCGTCGGCGGAGCCGGCCCGCACGGTTCAGGTGGCGCTGCGCCTGGTGTTCTGAGAACGTCGTCGGGGCAGTGGGTTCGCTGTGGCCGTCAAGCGTTGGCGCCCATGCGACGGTGGTCGATCCGGCGCGGCGATCCTGTCACGCGCATAAAGAGGTCTCGCCTACCTTCCAAACAATAACACTGCTTCCAATTTAAGACACTATGTGTTATAATTTCTGCCAGGATGGCGGCATGCCGAATCGGCCCTTGCACACGATGATTGGCGTCCCGCTTGGCGCTGGGTTCTCTGCTTGTAAGTATAACAATAAAAATAACTTAGTACTAGCAGTCGAGGTCCTTGGCGGGGGCTTGGGAACAGCCTTGGGCGCGGTAGACCTTGGGGCCACGCGGGGCTTGCCTCTGTTCGGCCAGGGCTAGGAGGAACTATGCCAATTGACCAGGTCGAGTTGGGTCGCCGGGTTCGGCAGGCGCGGGAGGCGTGTGGGCTGACCCAGGGAGAGGTCGCCGAGAAGCTGCGCGTGTCCCGACCAACTGTCGTCCAGATGGAGCAAGGCAAGCGCGCAATTACGGGCCTTGAACTGCATCAGTTGGCCTATCTATTGGGGCGAGACATTCGCGATTTTCTGGCGCACGATTTTGCGGAAGACGATGTGGTCCGTGTGCTATTTCGCTCCCAAGATGACGCTGGCGAAGATGACGCAATCAAGCCGGCGCTGCGCGACTGCATCGCGCTTGGGCATGAATTGACCAACTTGGAAGACCTGCTGGGTATGAGCAGAGGCTGCACGAGTATGGCGGCATACTCGTTGGCCGTTCCCAGCAGCAAGTGGGAGGCGATTCAGGGCGGTGCACGGGCTGCCCGAGAAGAGCGCCGGCGCCTGGGGCTCGGGTCAGCTCCTCTGGGAGATCTGGTCGCTTTACTGGAGGCTCAAGGGGTGCGAACGGGCATGGTTTCGATGCCGGCCGAGGTTTCCGGCTTGATGATCAGTCATCCAAGGGTCGGACTGTTCGTGGTCATCAATCGAGACCACCCGGCGGCGAGACAGCGCTTTTCGTGGTGCCACGAATATGCTCACGTTCTTCTGGACAGAGACTCCGTGGGGCTGATCAGCCGGGAGAGCGAGCGGAACAATCTTCGAGAGGTTCGCGCGAACTCGTTTTCGGCCAGCCTTCTCATGCCCGAAGAAGGTGTTCGCCAGCTCATTTCGGGTCTTGGCAAGGGGACCGCGAGCCGGGTTCACGCGGAGATCTTCGACGAGGCGGGAGTGGTTCCCGTGGATTCGCGCACGGAGCCGGGCTCGCAGGATCTGCAGTTGTACGATGTTGTCCAGATGGCTCATTTCTTCGGCGCGAGCGTCCTGTCCGCACTGTACCGTTTGCGCAACCTGAAGCTGCTTTCAGAAGCCGAGTTCGAACGGTTGAAGACTCTTGACGGCGAAGGGAAAAGCCGGAAGATGGCCGAGCTGCTCGGCCTGCCGTTGCGCGACTCGATTGACGATATCGGTGAATTCCATCGCCGCTACCTTGGCCTTGCCCTTGAGGCGCTGCGGAGAGAGAAGATCAGCCATGCCAAATTTCTCGAGCTGGCGGACCGCGTCGGAGTGAACCGGCCGGAGGCCGAGAGCTTGCTTGAGAGCGCTGGGCTCGATAGCGAAGAGCCGGAGTCAGTCCTCCTGCCGGAAGGCTGATGAGTTGCCCTCCTGCCTCCACGGTACATGTCGTCGTTACAGACGCCAATATCCTGATCAACCTGGTTCACGTTGGCCGGCTTGACTTGCTCGGAAAGTTGCTGCGTTATTCGTTTGTGGTTCCGGAGCAAGTGATCGCCGAGGTTAAGGATCCCCCACAGTCCGTTGTGCTGGCGAAAGCACTCGACGAAGGGCTGCTCACGGCAGAGAAGCTCACTCAGATTGCCGAACTGGAGTTGTATGCAGAGTTGCTGATGAAGCTCGGCAGCGGCGAAGCCGCATGTCTCGCCCTGGCTCAGTCGAGGGGGTGGCTTATTGCATCCGACGAAAGAAGGGTATTCTTCCGTGAAGTGGTTAGACGGCTGGGGCCTGGTTCCATTTTGAATACCGCCGGTCTGTTCGTGCTGGCGATTCATAGCGGCGCGATCACGGTAGACGAGGCGGACGATGCCAAAGCGCTGCTGGAGAGACACCGCTTTCGAATGAGGTTTGCCTCCTTTCGAGACGTGCTGCCGTGAGCAGCGAATGAAAGCCCTTCTGTCACCTCCCGCGTCTTCAGGTCCCAGTGCATCTGGCCGCCGCTCCTTTGGATCTGGCGGACGGTTTGGAAGGAGATCTACGCCGGAGCCGAATTGGCGGGGCTTCCGGCGGGTTTGTGCAGGAGATCGACAATCGCCTGAAACAGCCGCGACTTCACCGCATACCGCTGCGGGGCGCGCGTGATGTACCGCACGATCACATTCAAGCCACTCCCGGAAGGCCGGAGGTCCACCGCCGGTTTCGCGGAAAATGGCCGGATGCCGTATTGACGGGTCACCCGCTCCCAATCCGTTTCCGCCAGCTTGGCGTCGGCCTCGGTTTCGCGCTCGACTGTCTGGCGGATCTGCTGCGCCATCTCATACGGATCGCCGGCCGCCGGCAGAGACACCTGCAGCTCGTCCCAAAGCCACTGTCCCGCCGTCGAAAAGTTGAAGTAGTGGCCCGCGAGTGCAAAGCTGTTCATGAAGGTAACATGGCGGCCGGTCGGATGGCCGGTGGTCGTCCAGTTTCCCATCTCGAGCAGCACCGTTCGCAACAGACCGATCTCGATGACCTCGCCGCCTACACCTTCGATCTCCACCCAATCGCCGACACGAACGCCGTTTCGGCCTATCAGCGCGAACCAGCCGAAGAAGGCGACGATGAAGTCTTTCAAGGCGACGGTGAGGCCGGCGGTCGCCAGCCCGATGATGGTCGACGTTTGGGTGGGTGGCCCGAACAGAATCAGCAGAATTAGGAAGGCTCCGAGCAACTGCACGGCGATGCCGGCTATGACTCGCAACTGGTGCAGGCGCCGGCGGTCCTTCTGCCGGCTAAAGGCGTGGTCCAGGGCCCTGCCGATCGCGATGACCAGGAGGAGAATCGCGAGAACCGCGGCGAGTGATCCCAGCAACAGGTGCAGAGCACTGCGCCGTCTGGTCTCGAGCAGGGCGCTCCAGCGCTTGTAGACGTCGGACAGTTGCTGGCTGTCTTGAATCCGTTTATCGAGCTCGGTGAGCGTTTTTCTCTGGTCGGACAGGCCGTGCAGCCGCGCCACCACGGCCGCGGTGTCCTCTTCATCGCCGGTATCAACAGAGGAGGCTTCGCTGGTGGGGGCCGCCGAACCGGCGCCGGCGTCCGACCGCGGTTTGCTGATCAGCTTTTCTAAGGCGTCGTGTTGGCGCTCCAGCGTCGAAGCTTTGCCGGCCGCTTGCTGGCGGGCCGCCTGCAGTTGACCCTCTCGATCCTCCAAGGAAAGCCGCAACCGAATCTGTTCACTCAGCGTCGCCGGAGGTCCAGCCGTGGAGACCTTCGGCGGTTGCGCCGTCTCGTGCTGCGCGGATTCATGCTCCTGCAGCGCGCGCTGGAGCTTGGCGTGCTTGTCGCCGCCTTGGCGTACGAGGTCTTCCTGGGCGTCCTCGAGCTCGTCCTCGTCGAGGGCGAGCTGCGCTTTTGTCAATTCCAACTTATCGGCGGCGGCGTCATTGGCGGCTGCCTGTTTGGTCAGTTGCGCAATACGCCCCTGGTCCGCCGCGATTCGCGCCTTCAACTGGGTGAGGCGGTCGGCCAGTTGCTTCAACGGCCCGCTCGCCGGCGGGCTGGGCGCGGTCGCTTCCCGCAGTGCGGTCGCGAAGGCCTGATCGAGCTCGTGATCGGAGAGACGCAGCGCCTCACGCGCCAGATCCTGCTCTTCGCTCGTGTCGGCCAGGGAGGCGATGCGTCGGGCGGTTTGTAGCAGCCGTTCGTCGATCAGCGATGCCTGGCTGCTTGCCGCGGGCGCCTTCGGCACGAAACGGTTCGAGCTCGCATCGCGCGTGATGTACCACGCAACGGCGCAGGCCACCAGCAGCACGGCAAGAACGGCAGCCAGGAGATTTTTGGAGAGTCTCATTATCTCGCCCGCACCGACCCTACGCCGGCAACGGCCGGCTGTGGGGCCAATTCATCGGCCCGGCGCACGGAGGGGAATAGCCAAGCCCATAGCATGACGATGGCTATTGTACCCAGGCCGCCCAGGATCACGGCGGGCACCGTCCCAAACCATTGCGCGGTGATGCCCGATTCGAACTGGCCCACCTCGTTCGAGGCCCCGATAAACACCATGTTGACGGCGCTGACGCGCCCGCGCATGTCGTCCGGTGTGGCAAGCTGGATCATCGTTTGGCGCACGATGACGCTCACCATGTCGCAGGCGCCGACCAGCGCCAATGCCGCCATCGAGAGCGTCAGGTTGCGCGAGAGTCCGAAGACAACGGTGAAGACGCCAAAGCCCGCCACACACCAAAGCATAGCGGCCCCGGCCTGCCGGCGCACGGGCCAGTGAGCCACGAGGATCGCCGTGATCAAGGCGCCCACGCCGGGGGCGCTGCGCAGCAGCCCGAGTCCGGAAGGGCCTACCTTCAGGATCTCCCGGGCGTACACGGGCAGCAGCGCCACCGCCCCGCCCAACAACACAGCGAAGAGGTCCAGTGAAATCGCGCCCAGAATCAGCTTGTTGCGCCAAATGTACCGCAACCCGTCCAAGACCACGCCGAAAGAGGCGGCTGCTCGCGGGCGCTGGACGGCCTGCAGGTGGATCGCCGACACCAACAGCAAGGCGGTGAGATATCCCATAGCGGCGCAGGTGTAAACGGGCGCCGGACCCCTGGCCCAGCCATACATTAGCCCACCGGCCATCGGCCCCAGGATGGTCGCAGCCTGGAAAGTGGAGGAACTCCAAGCCACCGCATTCGGAAAGTGCTCTCCCCGCACGAGCAGCGGCAGGAATGACTGGCCCGCCGCGCCGTTGAAGGTACGGACGGCTCCATTCAGCAACAGCACTCCGTAGATGGGATACACCGAAGCCGAACCGCGTATCGCCAAAGCAAGCAGCAGAAGGGAGCAGAGAGAGAAAGCGATGTAGCAGGTCTGCAAAACGCGCTGTCGCGCGACCCGGTCCGCGGTATGGCCGGCCAGCAGGAATAGAAAGATGCCGGGCAGGAACTGGGCCAGGCCCACCAGGCCGAGGTCCACGGGACGATGCGTCAGCGCGTACACCTGCCAGGCAACGGCGACGGACTGCATCTCCGACGACATCACGGCCAGCAGCCGGGCGGTCATGTAGAAACGGAAGTTCGGGTAACGAAAAGCGATGCGGGCCGGCGGCTGGGGTGAGCTCTCGCGCATGAGGGCTTAGTGTCAGTTTCCCACAGCCGGCCGGCACGCCGCCGCGAAGGCGGGGAGGGCGGACGGTTGCAGCCGACTCTTCGGGTCGAGGCCGACGCCGCGGTCAAAGGAGGGATGCATCGGAATTGTGCGATGGCAACGCCACGGTCTGCGGATTTGGTCCGCGAGCGGCGTCTACCAGGGGTGAGACCGCATGACGCCCGCCGGCCGTGGGGGCCGCTAGTTCAACAGCCTGCCGACAGGCGTCCGTCTCACATGGAGAATGGACAGACGCGCGGGCTTGGAGCGCGCCCAAGACTCCGGCGGCGCCGATCTATCGCCGATGCTCTTGATGCTCTTCGACCCTTTCGCGGCCAGACCGTGCTGCTTCCCGCTCGTGCTCAGAGCGTTCTCGCAGCTCATGCTGCTCGGCGCGACGGGGCGCTTCGTAGCGCTGAACGGTGTAGGGATGAACGTACGTGGGTCGATTGACCCAGGTCCGATTCCACCGGGTGTTGTTGATGATCACCGTGTGCGAATCCCACGCGAAGCGGTTGGCGCCCCAGCCCCACGGTCGAAAGGCAGGCCCGATCGTCACGCCGAATCCGAAGCCGATGGCGGAGCCCACCACGAAGCCGGCCCTCGGCCTGGCGTAAACGACCAACGGGTCATAGTATGGCACACAAATGAACGCCGGGTTCGCCGGCAGGATTTCAATATACGGACCGCTGTTCACTACGACTTGCCCGTTGGTTCTCAGGTACCCGAAATCCCTGGCTCTCCGGCGCATCCTCTGCACCGCCTCCATCACTTCCTGAGGCTGCGCCAGAAAGGCGTTGCCCAGCTCGCTGGTCCAGCCCATGTCCCGTGCCATCATGTCGAGGACCGACGAAAAGGGAAGCAACGCCTGTACGCTGGGGTCCCACGGCAGCCGGTCGGCCGAAATGGCCCCGGCCAGGGCGTCGGGGGGAAGGTAATGGTGCTGATCCGCCCACCGGGCCGCATCGGGGATCTGGTCGGGCCACGTCGCCGCGGCAAGAACCTGCGCGAGCAATGGATCCGGGTATAACGCGATCCGCGAAACCAGCCGCTCGATCTCACCCGGCGGATACGATGGGGGCGCCTGGGCAAACGCCGGAACCGTGAATAATCCCGTTCCAGACATTACCGTGAGAATGGCCGTGATCACGAGAATGGCCGGTGTAACTCTTCTGATGGTCGCGTTTAGAAACTGCATCGAACCTTTCCTCCTGGAGTCCCCCGATTCGTTTCTGAGTTGACCGACATCCGTCAAGATTAGACTATTGATTATAGAAGACAATGGATCGGCAGATGGCGGCATGAGACCGGAGCGGAACGATGGCGGCGCGCTCCCCTGCGGAGTCCATTGGGCTGTGCGTTTCGCGACGGCAACGCGTTTAGAGCGCGCCGATCGCGAGCAGGCGCCGGTCGGTCCGGAAATACCAACGGCCATCGGCGAGCGCCGGGGAGGCCAGGGTTCGGGCGTTCAGATGGTTCACCCGGAGCAGTTGGAACTCCGGCCCAGCCTTCAGCACGAAGGTCTCCCCCTCGTCGTTGGTGAAAAACACCTTGCCGTCCACCGCTACCGGCGAGGCCGAGAACCCTTCGCGGTGCGCCTCCCCCAGCCGGCCCTGCCACATCGTCTTGCCGGTGCGGGCCTCCAGGCACGTCGCGATGCTCTGCATATCGTTCACCAGGTAAAGGTAATCTGCATAAAGCAGCGGCGAAGGAACGAACGGCGAGCCGCGCGGGGTCTGCCAGACGATGTTCGTCCGGGTGACGTCGCCCGCGCCGCCGGGCCGGATCGCCAGCGTCGGACCAGCCCGGCCCGAGCTGCAAAAAAGCAGGCCGTGACCGGCTACCGGCGTGGGGATCACTTCAAACAGATTGCCGTCGGCCCGCCACAGCTCCTGGCCGGTGTCCGGGTGGTAGGCGTAGACCCGCTGCGCGCTGCTGACGATAATCTCCTCGCGGTCTCCGACCCGGATGGCCACTGGCGACCCCCACCCCACTGTTTCCTGCCGCTCCGTCCGCCAGACTGTTTTTCCCGTCTTCCGGTCAAGAGCGGCTACAAAAGACTGCGCCGGACGGCCTTGGTCCTGATAAAAGATGACCTTGTCCCGGTAAAGCAGCGGCGAGCAGGCCGTGCCGTGATAGTTGTTCGCCTGCCCGAAAGTGCGGCTCCAAACAATCCGACCGTCGAAGTCCATGGCCACGAGCCCCTGGTTCCCCAGGAACGCGTATACGCGCTCGCCATCGGTAGCCGGCGTCCCCGACGCCAAGCCGTTCTTGCGATTTGCACGTTCCGCGGGGGCATCCGGGGCGAAGGTCTCCCACAACACTTTGCCATCCTTTCGCCGCAGGCACACGATCTAGCGTCGCTGAGAATTGAGCGGCCAGACGCCGGAATCGTACCCGGTGGTAAGGAAGATTCGGTCGGCCCAGAGTATCGGCGAGGAGTTGCCGCTGCCGGGGACCTCCACCGTCCAAATCACATTCTCGTGGTCCGACCACGTGTCCGGATACCCGGCACCCTCCACCAGCCCTTGCCCGGACGGCCCCCGCCAACGCGGCCAATACCTCCGCGCTTCGCCTTCCATTTCGACCATTTGCACCGGCTTGGGAGCCTGGGCACAAACGACGGTCGCGAGCAACACAAGGAGGGCGGTTCGGAGCAGAGGCCTTTGCATGAGGCCATTGTAGCGAGGGCCGCGACGAGCCGCTTGAAGCGATGCCGAGAGCGTCAGATAAGAACCAAGGCGATAGGCATTCCGAGAGCGTCAGACAGGAACCAAGGCAATCGACATTCCGAGAGCGTGAGACAAGAACCAAGGCAAAAGGCAAAGTGCAAAAGGCAAAAGGCAAAAATCAGGGAGACGCCGCTTCGCGGCGCGACACTTCTTTAATGCCCCTCGGGGTGGGACGGTAAAAGGATGCCTCCTCCTTGATTCTTGCTTTTTGCCTTGCTTCTTTCATACGTGTCATACTTGCCTTTGCGAGAGGGTTGACGGAGGAGGAAACGCATGCCTCAGGCGCCGGTCAAAGCTCCATTCAGCGATACAGTCGCGCCGATCGCGACGACGGCTGCTTACCGCGCGGAATCGGCCGTTTCGCGACGGCTCTATGAAAGAGCAACTCGGGTGATGCCGGGCGGCAACACGCGACATTCCACCGCGCTGTTGCCGTATCCCGTCTATGTCAAAAGCGGCCGGGGCTGCCGCGTCATGGACGTGGAGGGAGAGGAGCGCATTGACTTCCTCAACAACTTTACATCCCTGATCCTCGGGCATGCGGATCCGCAGATCACGAGAGCCGTCCGGCAGCGGGTGGAGCTGGGCGTCTCCTTTACGATGCCCACCGAACACGAGGTCGAACTGGCGGAGCTGCTGGTCTCGAGGCTGCCCTATGTCGACCAGGTTCGCTTTTGCAACTCCGGCACCGAGGCGGTGATGTTCGCCGTCAAAGCGGCCAGGGCATTTACCGGCAGACCCAAGATCGCCAAATTTGAAGGAGCTTACCACGGCACTTCCGACTATGCACTGGTAAGCGAGGGGCCTTCTCCCGACCAGTGGGGCGATCCTGACGCTCCGGCCAGCGTGATCGAGCCGAGCTCGCCGCGCGGCGTCGCGCGTGATGTGGTCGTGCTGCCTTGGAACAACTTCCAGGCTTGCCAGCGGCTCATCGAGCGCCACAAGAACGACCTGGCGGCGGTGGTCGCCGATCCCTTGCCGGCCGGAATCGGATTGATCGCCCCGCGACCGGGCTTCCTGGAACTTCTGCGTGAAGAGACGGAGCGGCACGGCATTCTGCTGATCTCCGATCAGGTGATGAGTTTTCGATTGTCGTATCACGGCGCGCTCGAAGAGCAGGGCATCCACCCGGACCTGACCAGCCTGGCAAAAATCATCGGCGGCGGCTTCCCGGTCGGGGCGGTGGGCGGGTCAGCCAAGGTCATGTCTGTCTTTGACCACACGGGGACGCTGAAAGTCCATCACGGAGGGACGTTGAATGGCAACCCCGTCACGATGACGGCAGGGCTCGAAGCGATGAAACAAATGACGCCCGAAGCGTTCGAGCGGCTGAACGGCATGGGCGATTACCTTCGGGAGCGCCTGGTGCGGATGTTCTCGGATCGCCGGATCCCGGCCCAGGTGTGCGGAAAGGGCTCTCTTTTCATGGCGCACCTGACGGGCGAAGACCTGGTGGATTTCCGGTCGCTCAAGGCCTTCTCCCGGTCGAAACCGGTATACGGGGAGCTGTGCCACGAAATGCTCGGCCGAGGGATCGTGATCTCGCCGCGCGGCATCTTTGGTTGCCTCTCGACGCCGATGACGACCGCGGAGCCGGATGCCTTTGTGGAAGCGCTCGACCGATCCCTCGCCGCTCTGGGTTACCGCTAGCCGCCGCTCAACTGCTCCGGACTCAAAGCATTCAAGAGCGGCCGGCCGTTCAGGAAACGCTCGACATTTTGGGTAAGAATATCCCAGACTCGCCCGAGGAAGTGCTGGCTCAGGCTCGACCCGGCGATGTGCGGGGTGAGGATCACGTTGGGGAATGCCCAGAGGGGATGATCGGGCGGCAGAGGATAGTGGTAATGTGTATCGAGGGCCGCTCCGGCGATCCATCCCTCGCGCAGCGCTCGCAGCAGCGCATTCTCCTGGATGATTCGTCCCCGGGCCGGATTCAACACGAAGGCGGTGCGGGGCAGCGCCCGCAACTCGCTCTCCCCGATGAGACCTTCGGTGCTCCGCGCCAGCGGCATGGTCACAATCAGAAAGTCCAGCTCCGAGAGGAACGCCGGCGTTTCCGCCGGGCCGTAGACCTTGTGCGGCAGCACGCCCTCCGGATCGCCAGTGCCGGGCACGCAGTACACTTCGCCGATCGGCCCGATCGGCCGCCGGGCGAGCACATGAACCCTCATGCCGAGCAAGCGCGCCAGCCTGGCTGTTTCCCGCCCCAGGCCGCCGTAACCCCACAATCCCACCGTCAGGCCCCGGATCTCGCGTTGGAACTCGGCCGAGTCTCCAAAGAAGATTTTCGCCTCCTGGTTGCGGATCATCTGGCGCAGGTTGCGCGCCAGGTTCACCATCATGGAGATGTTCCATTCGGCGACCGGGACGTCATAGCAGCCGCGGGCATTGGAAACGCGAATGCCTCGAGCCGGCAGGTCGAGAGCGTAGAGGTGCTCGTATCCGGCCGAGGTGATCTGAATCCACTTCAAGCTCCGCAGGTCCGAAAAATTCTTGGGCGTGCGCGCGCAGAAAAGGACTCGCGCGCCGTAGAGCAGCTCGGGGGGCAGGGGCCTCGATTTTTCCTGCGGCTCCGCCACCAGTGTGACTTTCACGCCGGGCATCGCCTGCAGCCGCGCCAGGGCGGTGTTCTCCACGGCTACGTCGACGAGTATCTCTGTGGGGTCTTTCATTTCCTCGGTCGCGCGAGCGATTCAGGATAGCACTCCGGCCTTCAGCAGCGGATTCGAGATGGGAACTTCTCGATTGTAGACCCGAATTCACCGCGGAGCCGCGGAGGCGCAGAGATCTCCTGTTCTTAGCCCTTCATGTAAGATGCGCCGTCACGCGCACTCTGCGGCTGATTTGGTAAGCTTCAGCATGAGACCGTCCTGCTGGAAAAAGCGGTACAGAAGCTGGAGGTGCTCCCTGCGAGTTGCGAAGGCTGAAAACAGCAAACGTCGGATTGTGACCTTGTTTGCACGCCGATTAGTTGACGAAGCATGAGGTCGCTGCCGATCACAGGGTTCTTCACTGCCGCGTTGGCTGCCTATTTTCTTGGGGCCGCGGCGGGCGCGGCAAGGGCGCGACGCGTCACCTTCAGCCTGGGGGTGGCGGGCGGCCTGCTGGAGGGCCTGGCCGCAGCCCTGAACCTTCTCTCGGGAGCCGATACCCGCTGGGTGCTGCCATCCGGGGTACCCTATCTCTCCTATAGCTTCCGACTCGACGCGCTGGCATCCTTCTTCCACCTCGGCCTCGCTCTGCTGGCGTTCTGCGTGTCCGTGTACTCTTTCGGGTACATCCGTGACGGGATTGTCGGCTGTTTCTACAACCTGCTGTTGGGCAGCATGGCGGTGGTGTTCACGGCCTCCAACGCTTTCTTCTTCCTGATCGCGTGGGAGGTGATGGCGCTGGCCGCCTACGCCCTGGTCAGCTACGACCATGAGAACGAAAGCACGCGAGGGGCGGGCATTCTCTTCTTCATCATGTCGCATGCGGGAACCGGGTGCCTGATTCTCGGCTTCCTGCTTCTGTTCCACGCCGCGGGCGGTTATGAGTTCGCCCGCTTCCATGCGATCGGCGCGCGGCTTTCGCCAGGGGAGAAAAATGCGGCCTTTCTGCTGTTCTTGGCCGGATTCGGAGTGAAGGCGGGGATCATTCCTCTGCACATCTGGCTCCCGGCGGCGCATCCGGTGGCTCCGAGCAACGTGTCGGCCCTGATGTCCGGAATCATGATCAAGACGGGAATCTACGGCCTGGCGCGCGTGCTGTTCGACTTTCTGACGCCGGCCCCGCGCTGGTGGGGCGCGCTGGTCCTGGCCGTCGGAATCGTCTCGGGGCTTCTGGGCGTGCTCTACGCCTTGATGGAACACGACCTGAAACGCCTGCTTGCCTACCACAGCATCGAAAACATCGGCATTATTCTTCTCGGCTTCGGTGGGGCGGTGATGTTTCAGGCCTCCGGCCACCCCACGCTGGCGGCCGTTGCCCTGATCGCGGGGTTGTATCACACGCTCAACCACGCGATCTTCAAGGCGCTTCTGTTCCTGGGCGCCGGGGCGGTGCTGCACTCCACCCACACCCGAAACATGGATGCGATGGGGGGACTAATTCGCCGCATGCCAAGGACCGCGCTGTATTTCCTGGTGGGTTCGATCGCCATCTCGGGCCTGCCCCCGCTCAACGGCTTTGTGAGCGAGTGGCTGACCTACCAGGCGCTTCTGGCGGGCTTCGGAACCACCAAGAGCCTGGTGCGTGTCATCTTCCCCATCGCCGGGTCGCTGCTGGCCCTGACCGCCGCGCTGGCCGCGGCCTGTTTCGTCAAGGCCTTTGGGATCACGTTTCTGGCCCTGCCCCGCAGCGAACAGGCCGAGAAAGCCCACGAGGCAAGCTTCTCGATGCGGGCCGGCATGTTTGTCCTGGCGGCGTGCTGTGTCGTGCTGGGATTGGGGGCGCCGTGGTTCCTGCCGGTCTTCGACCCCATTACCCGTTCTCTGCTGGGATCGGCCGTAAGCTCGACCCTTGTCGGCAGCGGCGGTTTTGTAATGGTCGCCGGCTCGGCCCGGGCGGGGTCGGTCTCGCCGCTCGGCATCGCCGGGATGCTGGTGGCGCTGGCGGCGGCGCCGGCACTGCTTTGGGTGCTCTGGTCTCGCGGGACCCGCCGTACTCTCGGCCCGGTGTGGGACTGCGGCCTCCAGCGGGTGACTGCCGCCAACCAATACACGGCGACGGCGTTCTCCAAACCGATCCGGATGATTTTCGCGGCCCTCTACCGGCCTACGCGGGCAATCGAGGCGGCGTTTGAGGTCTCGCCCTATTTCCCCAAGGCCATCCATTTTGAGAGCGGGATCGAGCCGGCCTTCGAGAAGCGGCTCTACGATCCCTTCAAGGAATGGGTCCTGGCGCTCGCCGCCCGCTTCCGGCCGATCCAGGCGGGAAGCGTCCATGCCTATCTGGCTTACATCTTCGTAGCCCTGATCCTGCTGCTGCTGTTTGGAGCGCGGCCATGAGCCGGACCGTGCTCGCTTGCCTGTTGCAGTTGGCGCTGCTGTTGCTGGTGGCCCCCCTGGCCAGCGGCATCATCAAGACACTTAAAGCCAGGCTGCAAACGCGACGGGGACCCGGGATCCTGCAGCCCTGCCACGATCTTGTCAAGCTTTGGCGGAAGGACATGGTGATACCGGACTCCGCGTCCTGGATCTTCTCGGCCGCGCCCCACGTGGTGTTCCTGACCGCGGCGGCGGTGGGCTTGATGGTTCCGATGATCGCTCTGGACGTCCCGCTGGGCCTGTTCGGAGACGCGCTGGCGGTGATCTACTTGTTGGGACTGGCCCGCTTCTTTCTGGCGCTAGCGGGGCTGGACGCCGGCACCGCTTTCGGCGGCCTGGGCAGCAGCCGCGAAATGACGCTTTCGGCGCTGGCGGAACCCGCCATGATGCTGGCGATTTTCACCGTTGCCATTGGCGCCGGCTCCACCAACTTGACCGAGGTCGCCCGCTCGGCCGTTGGCCAGAGCTGGCGGTTTCTGGCGCCTTCGCAGATCCTGGCGTTTTCCGCGCTGTTCATCGTATTGATCGCCGAGACCGGCCGTATCCCGGTGGACAACCCGGCGACGCATCTCGAACTGACGATGATCCATGAAGCAATGATTCTGGAATACTCCGGCCGTTACCTGGCCCTGATCGAGTGGGGCGCCTCGATCAAGCAACTGGTCCTGATGACCCTGCTGGTCAACGCCTTCTTTCCGTTTGGGCTGAGCGTGTCATGGAAAGCGCCGGACCTGGCCGTCGCGGTGGGCGTTTACCTAGCCAAGCTGCTGGCGCTTTGCGCGCTGATCGTGCTGGTGGAGACAAGCAATGCCAAGCTGCGGCTGTTTCGCGTGCCGGAGTTGCTGGCCGTGGCGTTTATCCTCGGCGCCCTGGCGCTGATCTCGAGTTTCTTGTTCTGAGGCGTGATGTCATTTCTCAGTGATCCACAATTCGGAGAGCGGGTGGTCACCTTGATGGCGGCGCTGGCGCTCGTCATTCAGCTCGGCATGGTAGGCCAGCGCTGGATCATCACCAACATCCGGCTGTTCGCCGCCCAATCGTTTGTGCTGGCGGTGATCGCCGGCACGATTGCGTATTTCAACCGCTCACCGCACCTGTACGTGGCCGCCGCGATGACGCTACTGCTGAAGGTCGTGGTGCTGCCGCTGTGGCTGGAGCGCCTGGTGGAGAAAGTGGGGATCCGCAAGGAGATCGAGCCGCTGATCAATGTGCCGGCTTCGCTGCTGATCTCGGGCGGCTTGACGTTACTCGGCTACGTCGTTGCGGAGTCGTTCGCGCGGCCCGAGACCGGCATCCCGTCCCGCGATCTCGGTCACAACACGCTGGCCGTGGCTATGGCGCTGTTTCTCATCGGCTTCTTCATGATGATCATCCGGCGGAAGGCGCTCGCCCAGGTGCTGGCGTTGCTGAGCCTGGAAAACGGACTCTTCCTGGCGGCGATCTCACTCACCTACGGAATGCCGCTGGTTGTAGAGATGGGCATCTTCTTCGACGTGCTGGTGGCGGTGATGCTGCTGGGCATTTTGGTTTACCGGATCGGGGAGACGTTCGAGTCGATGGACGTGAGCAAGCTAAGGAGGCTGCGGGGCTGATGCGCGTAATGCTCTTGCCGGCGGTGCTGGCGTTGCCATTGGGCGCAGCGCTGGCCTCGTCTCTGGCCCGGCGGAGGGCGGTCCTGGAGGCGGTCAACCTGACGGCCTTCGCGGGCACCCTGCTGCTGGCTGCCGGGATCGGGCTGGCGGTGCTGGCCGAAGGTCCGCTCACTGTTTGGAACGGCTTTCTCTATGCCGACGCGCTGAGCGCTCTGGTCGTTTTCCTCACCGCGTTCGTGGCCCTGCTGTGCGGCATCTACGCGGTCGGTTATCTGCGGCAGGACGAGCGAGAAGAGACGGTGACCTTTTACAAACTGCGGAAGTACTACGTGCTGACCCCAGTCTTCGTCTTCACCATGCTGCTTGTGGCCCTGGCCAACAATATGGGCTTGATGTGGGTGGCGCTCGAAGCCACCACACTCGCCTCGCTGTTTCTGATCACCTTTTACGATCGAAAGACCTCGCTGGAAGCCGCCTGGAAATACGCCATCATCGGCAGCGCCGGCCTGGCCCTGGCGCTGCTGGGTACTATTCTAACTTACTATGCCGCCAGCCGGACACCGGGCGCCGAAACTGTTGCGGGACTGAACTGGTCCGTGCTGGCCGCCCGGGCGGAGCTGCTGGACAAGACGACCATGCGGCTGGCCTTCATCCTGGTCCTGCTGGGGTATGGGACCAAAGCCGGCATCGTCCCGATGCATACCTGGAAGCCGGACGCCTACAGCGAGGCGCCGGTTCCGGCGGCCGCCATGCTGGCCTCGGCGACGCTCAACTGCGCGCTCTACGGCCTGGCCCGGTTCTACGTCCTGACCGCCAAGTGTATGGGCGCCGGTTTCCCATCCCGCTTGCTCATCCTGTTCGGGCTCCTTTCGATGGGCGTCTCGGTTCCCTTTGTGCTGGTCCAGCGAAGCTTCCGCCGGCTGATGGCCTACCACACCATCGACCACGCCGGCATCATGGTCCTGGGATTGGGCTTCGGCGGGGCGCTGGGCACGCTCGGGATGCTGCTGCACATGACCTACCATACCGTGACCAAGGCGCTGCTGTTTCTTTGCGCCGGCAACGTACAGCAGCATTTCAAGACCGACCTATTCCGCCGGATCAAAGGCGGGGTGATTCACGTGATGCCCCTGACCGGTTTTGTCTTTCTGATGACCACCCTGGCCATCATCGGCGCGCCGCCTTTCAGCCTGTTTCAAAGCGAGTTCACGATACTGAGCGCGGCTGTGGCCGGTGGACGGGTTGGCCCGGCCGCGCTGTTTGTCGTCTTCGGGGTGGCGATCTTCGCGGGCGCGCTCTTGCATATCGGCAACCTGGTGCTGGGGCCGGCCGACGGCGGCAGGCCGGCCGGCCCTCGTCCCTGGCGCAATTCCGCGCTGGGGGTGCTCGGGGTGGTCATCCTGGTGATGGGCTTCTGGCTGCCGTCGCCGATGTACCGGCTGATTCAGGAGGCGGCGAAGGTATTAGGAGGAGGGCCATGAAGGACCTGCGCGCCGGGGAGGATTGCCGGCTGGCCGCGGTCTTTGCCGAGGATCGCCGCGCCGCCAAGGGCGTCTTCTACGTCTACTGGGTGTTCGACAAGCGCGGAGAAGAAGACTACCAGATCGCGCACGCCGAAGTTTCGCCGGACCACCCGGAGTTTCCGTCGATTTCAGTCGACTTCCCGGCGGCCAATTGGCAGGAGCGGGAGATTCGGGACTGGTTCGGCCTGCAAGCCGCCGGACACCCCAACCCGCGCCGGGTGGCGCTGCACGACAACTGGCCGGCGGTGTTTCCCTTGCGAAAGGACTTCGATCTCCGGACGCAGCTCCCTGCATTCGAAGGCGAGCGCCACGTGTTTCGCCCGGCCGAGGGCGAGGGCGTCTTTCAGGTCCCCGTCGGCCCGGTCCACGCGGGCGTCATCGAGCCCGGGCACTTCAACTTCGCGGTAGCCGGCGAGCCGATCCTGTATCTACAGATCCGGCTATTCTACACCCACAAGGGCGTCGAGAAGCTCTTCGAGAACATCTCCATTCCCCGTGCAGTCGTCCTGGCCGAAAGCATCTCCGGCGACTCCAGCTTTTCTCATGGCGTCGCCTTCTGCCAGGCGGTGGAACAGGCGGCGGAGATCGAGGTTCCGAAGCGGGCCCAGATCCTTCGGACCATTCTGCTCGAGCTGGAGCGCATGTACAACCACGTGGCGGACGTGGGCGCCATCGCTACCGACGTCGGCTTTGTCGTGGCCAACATGCACGCCGGGCGCTTGAGAGAAATGCTGCTGTCGCTCAACGAGCACCTCACCGGGAACCGGCTCCTGCGCGGCATGGCCGCAGTGGGAGGAGTCCGGCGAGACTGCAGCTTGATGCAACTGGGCAGCCTGGCGGACACCGTGAAGCATTTCGCCGGGGAGTTCGACGACTTGATCGCCCTCCTCGAGGCTTCCGATTCGACGCGAGATCGCCTCGAACACACCGGCGTGTTGCCTGCTGCCAAGGCACGGGACCTGGGCGTAGTCGGGGTGGCGGGGCGGGCCTCGGGGATGGATCTCGACGTGCGGCGCGATCATCCCTACGCCGCCTACCGGGACGCTTCGTTTCGCGTGCCGGTGTACGAGGCCGGAGACGTCTGGCATCGAATGCAGGTGCGCATCGATGAGGTGAGGGAGTCGATCGAGATCGTGCAGGCCGCGGCCCGGCAGCTTCGTCCGGGCGAGTTCCGCGCTCCGGACAAGCCCATCCCGCCGGATCGCTGCGCGCTCAGCGCGGTGGAGGGCTGGCGCGGAGAAATCCTTCACTGGATTCGCACCGGCGAGGGCGGGCGCCTGGAGCGCTGCCGCGTCAAAGACCCTTCGCTCAACAACTGGCCCGCCCTTGTGGAGGCGGTGCAGGGCAATATCATCGCGGATTTCCCCGTGATCAACAAGAGCTTCAATCTGTCGTACTCCGGGACGGACCGCTGAATGTTTAAGATTCTGCAGAAGACAATTCAAACCGGCATCGTGACTACGCGCTACCCCGACGGGCCGGCCGAAGTTTCCGATCACTTCCGCGGCAAGCCGGAATTCGATTTCGCCCGCTGGGTGGATGCCCGCCTGGCCGCCGAGGTCTGCCCTACCCTGGCGATCCAGGTGACCGGCTCGGAGGCCCGTCGAACCGTAACGGTGGATTATGGCCTCTGCACCTTCTGCGGCCTGTGCGCCGAAACCTCACCGGAGGGCGCCATCCGGATGACCACCCAGTTTGAGCTGGCCGTGCGGAACCGCCGGGACCTGGTGGTGACCGCGGAATACGCGCTCCATTCGGACGGCACACACCAGGAGCTGCTGGGTGTTCAGGATTTGAGCGGGAAGCTGCAGGAACGAATCCACAGCGTCCTGAGGCGGTCGCTGGCGATTCGTGAAGTGGACGCCGGGTCCTGTAACGGCTGTGAGGTCGAGATCACCGCTCTGAATAACCCCATCTACGACATAGAGCGCTTCGGCATCCATTTTGTCGCCTCGCCGCGGCACGCCGACATGCTGCTGGTAACGGGACCGGTGACCCGGAACATGGAAGTGCCCCTGCGCAAAACCTACCAGGCGACTCCGGAGCCACGGCTTGTGGTAGCGGTGGGCGCCTGCGGCATCAGCGGCGGGATCTTCGGCAAGAATTACGCAACCCTGGGTGGAGTGGACCAGGTCGTGCCGGTGGATGTTTATATCCCCGGCTGCCCGCCCCGCCCGCAGGCCTTGCTACAGGGCATCTTGCTGGCGGTGGGAAGGCTGGAGGAGAAACTCAAAAGAACCGCCTAACTACGATAGTGCCCGTAGCCGCCGGGTCGCGGCTTGCAGCAGCGCTCGATCTCACGGGGACCACAGACAGCAGGGCGGCGTTGACCCTCACCTGTTTGCAGTGGCTCGGCCCGGGTCGTTTTGACGCGCGTCTTCGGCTGGAATCAATTTCAGTTGGGCGCTCTCGTGGCTGTTTTCCTGGATCGTTACCGAGAAGCCTTTATCCTCCACCGGCTTCATGAAGTCGGGATCCATGTAGGCGCCGTATTCGACATCTTCCCAGGCAAAAAGCTTGTATTCGCCGGGATCCAGGCTCTTCAGGGTGAACCGGCCGTACTGGTCGGTGGTCGTGGTCTTGTAGGACTGCATCTGGTCGCGACGATTGGCGTCCTTCGGCGCCAAGACGACCGTCGCCGCCGGCGCCGGCTGCTGTTCCGCGTTCACGACTGCTCCATCCACCTGCCCCGCCCCCGGACTCAGCACGATGCTGAGCGCCCCGCCCGCTCCCCGGCTCAAATTGACGCCGGCATCCAGAATGTCGTCCTGACCCATCGCCGCTGACTTCACGTAGTAGCCGTCCGGCAGGCCGGTCACGGCTACGTTGTAGTTGTCCGGGCTGACGTTGGACAGCACGAAGCCCCCGCCATCGTTCACGCGGCCGCTGGACATCGGGCCGAACATGATTTGGCCCTGCTCGCGGGGGCGCAGGCTGATGCGAACGTTCGAAACATCAGGCGGCTTGTCGCCCTCGACGCGCACCTGGCCCGTCACCTCCATATTCGGAGGGATCGTGATGATGACATTCTCCACATTGCTGTTGCCTACGTCCAAGGGCTGCCGGGCGGCAAAATGCTTGCCACTGTCGGAGACCGAGGCGACCAGGATGTATGCGCCCGGCGAAACGCCACGTATCTCGAAGTCGCCCTGAGTGGGGGACACGACCGGCCGGGTCATGCCGAAATAGCCCATCGAATCGCGTGGTGTAAGCATGACCTGGGTTATGCTCCTGCCGCTGCCGCTCAAGTTTTGGACGTGGCCGCGCACTCGAACGGTTCGGGTCTTGGACAGCTTGAGGTCCATCCCTCGGAGCTGCCCGCCCGGAGGAACGTCGATTGCCGCCGCCGAGGCGGGATCGGTGGTCCCGGGATAATACGCCGGCACGTAGCCCTCTTCGGGCGCCTGGTTCGCGGAGCGGTCCACGGAGGGTTCGAAAGCCGCATTAGAGCGGTAAGTCGCGCTCAGGTAGTAGCGCCCCGGCGCCAGGCCGAAGATACGGTACTCGCCGAGATCGTTGGTGCTCGCACCACCGAAGGGCGCCAACTGCTTCCTGCCGTTGCTATAGCGGTAGCGCATGGTTTGAACCTGGACGTTAGCCACCGGTTCTCCGTCCTCGTCGACCACACGCCCGGTGATGACGGCGTGGGGCGTGAGCCGGAACGCCAGACCCTGCAAGCGCTGGCCGGGGTCGAGCGAGAGCGTCGCGCCCTGCCGCATCGGGCCGCGGGCTCCATACTCGGTTGAGACGAAGCCTGTCCGGTTGACGTAAAGGCGGTATTTCCCGGGATCGAGGTCCTTCATGGCGAACCCTCCACCCTCATCGGTGGAAGTGCCGTAGCTGGTTGGGGGAGTCATCATGTTCGGCGTCACATCGGTGCGGCGCAGCGTCAGATTGGCCTTTTTCAAAGGCTCGCCGGTGGCGGCGTTCAGCACCCGCCCTTCGATGGCGCAGAGATCGCCGGGCTTGGTTGCCGCGGCTTGGACAGCGCCCGGAGCGGCCGGCCCAGGCTGCGGGAGCGTCCCCACGACGCCTTGCTGGGCTACGAGCAACAGCGGAAAAACCGGGAGAGACAAGAGATGCTTCATCGTATCCTCCCCAACGTCTTCCTGACTATGACGCGGCGGGACGTAAATCCGTTACAGTACCAGTCCAGTACCATACCAACTATTTTGCCCGGACGGTCTTCGAAATGTCTGATCAAATCGCGACTAGCGCCGCCTCTAGGGATTCTTCCTGATGGAAGTGCGGCGGACGGGAGTGCTAAGCTGCTACGTCTGTGACCTTCTGCCCGCAGCAGTGGCGAAGCCTTATCGTCGTGATGTTTGTCCTGGTCCTGCGGACGGCGGACGCACCCGCACAGATTTCGCCCGGCCAGTTGTCGAACGCTCACGCCAGCTTGAGCGGGCCCACCAGGTGCATCACCTGTCACACGTTTGGCGCCGGCGCGCCCAGGTTCAAGTGCGTGAGCTGCCACAGCGAGATCGCGGTCCGGATTCGCGAAAAGCGTGGGTTCCACGCCGGCAAGTCCGACTGCGTCAAATGCCATACCGACCACTTTGGCAAGGACTTCAACATCGTCAAGTGGGAGACCTCGGCCGAGGACTTCGACCATCGGCAAGCCGGATACCCGCTGACCGGCAAGCACGCGGGCCTGGCCTGCTCGCGCTGTCACGAGCCGGGACACATCGCCGCGTCCGAGCGCGCGCGCATCAAAGTCAAGGACCTGAAGCGCACCTACCTCGGTCTCTCGCCCCAGTGCGCGACGTGCCACACGGACGTCCATCACGGGCAGCTCGGCAACGGCTGCGCGCGATGCCATGCCGGCTTCCAGGCCTGGAAGCCCGCCCCCGATTTCGACCACAGCACGTCCCGCTATCCACTGACGGGCCTGCACGCGAAAGTCGCTTGCGCGCAGTGCCACCGCGATGGTCACTACAAAGGCATCGCGTTCGCCAACTGCGGCGACTGCCACAAGGACCCGCATCGCGGCGCGTTTCAAGGTTCGTGCCAGGGATGCCATGCCACCGCCGGATGGAAGCAGGTGCGCCTGACCTCGAACTTCGACCACGGCCGCACACACTTCCCGCTGCTTGGCCTCCATGCGCGGGTCGACTGCTTTAAATGCCACGCCTCCAGCAATTTCAAGGAGCCGGTCGCGCACACCCGCTGCGGCGACTGCCACCGCGAGGACCCGCACAAAGGACAGTTCGTGCAGAAGGATTGCGGAGCGTGCCACAACGCAGACGGCTTCAAGCCGTCGCTGTTCACCCTGCCCATGCACCAGAAGACCGCGTATCCCTTGCTCGGCAAACACGCCTCCACAGCCTGCGCGAAATGCCACATCCCGGCCGGCCGGGACACGGTCTATAAAGTGAAGTTCGACGACTGCCAGATCTGCCACAAGGACGTCCACGGCGGGCAGTTCACCGGCCAGCGCTGCGAAACCTGCCATACCGTCGATGGATTCCGGCCATCCACGTTCACCCTCTCCCGCCATCAGCAGTTGCGGTTCCCGCTCCAAGGGAGTCACGCGGCGACGGCCTGTTTCGAATGCCATAAGCCTCCGGCCGACCGGTATCCGCCGCCGGCGCAGTACAAATTCGCGAGCTTTGACTGCCTTACCTGTCACGCCGATCCGCATCAAGGCCAGTTCCAGGCATCTAAGCAGGAGTGCGAGGCGTGTCATGGAATGCGGTCGTGGAAAGAGATCAACTCCTTCGATCACTCCAAGACGAAGTTCCCTCTCGCCGGCGCCCACCGCGCGATCCCCTGCACGCAATGCCACCGCCCGGCCGGCCTCGGCGCCAGCGTCCGGCAGGTGGATTTTCGCAGCGCGCCCGCGGACTGCAAGGGCTGCCACGAAGACATCCACGGCGGGCAGTTCGCCGCCGATTGCTCCTCTTGCCACGTAGAGGTTGCCTGGAAACCCACGACCTTCGACCACGAGACACGGTCGAAGTTTTCACTCGCCGGCGCGCATCGAGCCGTTCCCTGCGGCCAGTGCCACAAGGACCAGTCCACTCTCAACGGCCGCCGCGTGATCCGCTACAAGGAAACACCCACCAACTGCTCGGCCTGCCATTCGGGTCAGAGATCTGGCCCCAAAGTTGCCACACCCAGAGCCTACCGGCAGGATCGGCGGGTGAGGCTCCTAGGTGAAATCACTGACTCGACCGGAGCCAATAGTTGGAGCGATTTTGTTTTCAACGTTCTTCTGCACGATTCCTCCTGCCGGAAAGTAGTGGGGTGGTCGTCACGGGGGCGGAGTTTTGACGTACCGGGGTGTAGGATTTGCACTCTTGGTCTGGCTTCTCACCGGCGTACTACCGGCGCAGACAGGCAGGGCGACATCTTCCAGCAACCCGCATGGTCCTCTGGCCATTTCTTGCGAGAATTGCCATACCACAACGAGTTGGACCCCCATCCGCAAGGCCCCGGAGTTTGACCACAACCGCGAGACGCGCTTCGCCCTCCGCGGCATGCATGCGGGCGTGCCCTGCGCGCGCTGCCATGTCGAAAAGGTTTTCACCAAGGCCGGCAAGCAGTGCGCGGACTGCCACGCCGACCTGCACCGGCGCCAGTTTGGCGCCAACTGCCAGGACTGCCATACGGTCCGCGGATGGAAGGCGCCGGCGGGCCAGTCGGTTCGCGGGCACCTGAACCGTTTCCCTTTGCTCAGCGCCCACGCTGCGGCAACCTGCGACGCCTGCCACAAGGGCGCGGCGAGCGGCGTCTACGTGGGACTGAGCACCGCCTGCGTTTCCTGCCACCTGCAACAGTACAGCCAAGCCAGCGCGCCGGATCACAAGGCGGCCAACCTTCCCTCAACCTGCGAGATATGTCACAGCATGGACCGCTGGCAAGGTGCGAGGTTCGATCACGCTCGATTCACAACCTTTCCCCTGATCGGAGCCCAC
>JBGOUJ010000032.1:0-25090 GCA_041477005.1 Terriglobia bacterium
CGAACACTCGAAAGTAGTACACATACTCACTGGGGGCGTAGATGTCCTTGCCGAACAACACCCGGTCCTGGTATTTGATCAGCCAGTCGCGGGCGGTAAACGGCTGGCGGCCGAAGTCGTAAAGCACGGCGGCGCACTCGCCATAGACGTTGGGCAGCCGGTCGAGCAGCTTGCCCAGGGCCGCCATGTCGTTGGCCATCCACCCCATGTGGGCGGCGATGAAGATGGTCTTGGGGTGTTTGGCAAAGAGCCGGTCGCGCTCGGCCATGAGGGCTTCCCAGGTCGGGTAGCGGTCCGGCGGGCGCGCCCGGTTGGGATGCGTTTTCAGCTCCAGCCACCGCTCGTTGTATTTGTCGATGGGCTGGAAGAACGACCACGGCTCGCCGGTGTGGATCAGGACGGGAATCTTCAGCCGCGCGCAGGTTTCCCAGACCGGCTCCATGATGGGATCGTCGAGCGGCAGGCGGCGGCCGTCGCGGTACTTCACTTCCATGCCGAAGTTCTTGAAGAATTTCAGACCGACCGCGCCGTTCTTCACGTCCTGCTCGAGCTGCGCGGCGGCGCTCTTGCCGAAATCCGGATCGTTTATGCCGCGGAAGTTGATATTGGCGAACAGGGCGAAGCGGTCGGGGTTGACGGCCTTGAAGTTTTCGACGCCCTTCTTGAGCGACTCGCCGCTGCCGCCGCTGAGGTTGACTATGATTTGCAGGTTGATCTGGTCCATCTCGGTAAGCAGCTTGCGCAGATATTCCGGCGAGGAGGGTGTGCGGTGATGGCTGTGCACGTCAATGAACGGGTACTTGGCCCGCGACACCGGGTGCTGCGGAACGACCAGCGTCGAGCGGGGCTCGTACTCTTCTATGGTCATGGTCTGCTTCTGGGCCAGGAGCAGCGAAAGCGACCCGCCCGCTATCAGAAGTGAGCGAAGGATGGTGAAGCGCATAGCCCATGAGGGTAGCACAAGAGAAACGGCTATCAGGTGGCAGCCGTCAGCTCAGCCATCGGCGATCCGGCTACGAGCCAGTTGCTGACGGCTGATCCTGATTGCTGAGTGGGTGAGGTATTGCAGGCGGCTGCGAGGCGCTGGCTGGTCATCACACCAATTCGTCAACAATCTTCTCCATGTTTCCAGCAACTTGCATCGAGGCAATGGGCTTTTACCTGAAACCGTATCCTATAATCAGAATGGCGGCCTGTAATTTGTTGTACAATTGGCCGATATGCTTTTCGTGGCTGAATTGCAGCCTGCTGTTGCGGGACTGGCCACATGGCAGTTCCTGATCGCGATCGTATTAGGTCCGGCGTTGACCGTCGCGGCCATATTGTGGACCTACACAATGAATAACCGTAAGGCAGAACAGGTGAGGGTCGAACTCGGCAAGCAGATTGAGAGCCTGGACCGCCGCGTTACCGAGGTAAAGACCGACCTTGGCGCTAGCGTGCAGGACTTAAAGGCGGACATGAACGCTCAGATGAACGACTTGAGGCATGATATAGTTGGTGTCAGATCCGACATTAAGGACGCCAAATCCGATATCAAGGATTTGATGCAGTCGGAGCTGAAGAGGAACTTCGCCGAGCTCCAGCTCGAGATCCTTAAGGCTCTCCCCTCCGAGAAGAAAGCTAGTTCGGCCGGCTCCGGTTCCGGTGCTTAGAAAACCCACCGACGCACTTTTGGCGCTCCACCATGGCTGGCGGCTGAAAGCTGGCGGCTAACGCCTGTGCTACGCTGGAGGCGTCATGGAGTACCAGGATCTGCTCATTTCGGCTACTCCGCCGCTGGCCACCATTACCCTGAACCGCCCGAACCGGCGGAACGCGTTGTCACTCGAAATGATGGGCGAGATGATCGCCTGTTTGGACGAGATGGCCTCTCAGAAAGAAGTGCGCGTCGTCATTCTGGCTGCGGCGGGCTCCGTGTTTTCTTCCGGCCATGACCTGAGCCAGTTGGTCGGACAGGAGGTCACGCGGTACCGGGAAATCTTCGACGTTTGCACGGAGCTGATGACTCGGATCAAGTCCATCCCCCAACCGGTCGTGGCGCAGGTGCAGGGAGTGGCTACGGCAGCGGGGTGCCAACTGGTGGCGGCGTGCGATCTGGCGGTAGCCTCCGAGCAGGCGTCGTTTGCAACGCCGGGTGTTCGGATCGGGCTGTTCTGCACGACTCCGATGGTCGAGCTGAGCCGGGCCGTGGGACGAAAGCGGGCACTCGAGATGCTGCTCACCGGCAAGATGGTCGACGCCCGCACCGCCGCCGAGTGGGGTCTGGTGAACCGCGTCGTGCCGCCCGAGCAGCTAGCCGACGCTACGCGCCAACTGGCCTGCGAAATCGCGACCGCCAGCCCGTTTACCGTCTCGCTCGGCAAGCAGGCCTACTACGCCCAAATCGACCTCGATCAACCCAAGGCCTACGCCTACGCCAAAGAAGTCATGAGCCTGAACGCCCTGGCCGCTGACGCCCAGGAAGGGATGAGCGCCTTTCTGGAAAAGCGAGCGCCTTGCTGGGTGGGGAAGTAGGCTACCTGGGCGCAACGTTCTTGCAGACCTTCCGCCGGTAGCGCCCCGCTCCGCTTCGAGACCGGGGGCGATCGCGCCAATTCTGTCGGAAAAGCAGCGGGCGGATTTCACGGCAGCATTCTAAACTTAACACGAACCGGCGAGGGTGAGCTCCTGTTGCCGCGCGCGATGGGCGATCTCTTGCGCGTCGAGCACGGCAATCGTGGCCATGTTGACCACGTCCTGCACGTCGAAACCCTTCTGCAGCACCGCGACGGGCCGGCCCAGGCCCATCAGGATGGGGCCGATGGCTTCGGCGCCGGCCAGGCGCATCAGTAGCTTGTAGGCGATGTTGGCCGCTTCCAGGTCAGGGAAGATCAGGATATTGGCCTCGGAGCGGAGCCGGGAGAAGCTGAAGTACTTCTCGATCAGCTCCGGATTGAGGGCCGTATCGGCCTGCATTTCCCCGTCCACGATCAGATCCGGCGCGCGCTCGTGGATGATCTCGACCGCGCGGCGAACCTTGTCGGAGAGCGGATGGCGGGCGGAGCCGAAGTTGGAGAAGGAGAGCAACGCGGCGCGCGGTTCCACGTCGAAGCGGCGGGCCCGCTGGGCGGCGAGCAAAGTGATCTCGGCCAGGTCTTCGGCGCTCGGCTCGATGTTCACCGTGGCGTCGGCCAGGAAGTAGATCTGGCGATTGATGATGAGGACGTAGAGGCCGGCGGCGCGCCGAACCCCGGGCCGGAGATTGATGATCTGCAGCGCCGGCCGGATGGTCTCCGGGTAGTGGCGGGTGATGCCGGCGACCATGCCGTCGGCGTGCTCGCAGCGGACCATCATGGCGCCGAAAGCGATCGGGTTGCCGAGCATCTCGCGCGCCTCGTCCCGCGTCACGCCTTTGCGATGCCGCAGCTCGTAGAGATCCTGGGCGTAGGACTCGAAATGAGGCGACTGCGCCGGGTCCAGCATCTCCCAGGACTGATTCTGCAATCCAAGCTCGTGCGCTCGAGCCAGGATGCGCGTCGGGTCACCCAGCAGGATGGGCCGCGCGATCTTTTCGTCGCCGAGGATCTGGGCGGCGCGCAGGATCTTCTCTTCCTCGCCTTCGGGGAAGACGATGCGCTTGGGATCCTGCTTGGCCTTGTGGATCATGACCCGGAAGACTTCCTGGCTTTTGCCGAGCCGCCGGGCCAGCGCCTCGCGGTATTCCTCGAGGTCGACGCGCTTCTGGGCGACGCCCGACTCCATGGCCGCCCGCGCCACGGCGGTGGCAACCGTCTCGAGAACCCGTGGATCAAACGGCTTGGGAATGATGTAGCCCGGTCCGAAGTCGAGCTGCTCGGCCGGATAGATGCGGCGCACCGAATCGGGGACATCCTGGCGGGCCAGCTCGGCGAGCGCCTGGGCCGCGGCCAGCTTCATCTCGTCGTTGATGGTGGTGGCCTGCACGTCCAGGGCGCCGCGGAAGATGAAGGGAAAGCCCAGGACGTTGTTCACCTGGTTGGGATAGTCGGAGCGGCCGGTGGCCATGATTACGTCGTCGCGCGCCGCGACGGCTTCGTCATAGCGGATCTCCGGATCGGGATTGGCCATGGCGAAGACGACGGGCCGGTCGGCCATGGAGCGGAGCATCTCGGGCGTGACGCAATCGGCGATCGAAACGCCGACGAAGACGTCGGCGCCTTTCAGGGCATCGGCGAGGGTGCGCCGCTCGGTGTCCCGCGCGTATCTTTGCTTGTAGGGATTCATGCCTTTCTGGCGGCCCTGAAAAATCACGCCGCCGGAATCGCACATCAGAATGTTTTCCGGCTTCACGCCGAGGCGCACGTAGAGATCCGCGCAGGCGATGCCGGCGGCGCCGGCGCCGTTGAAGACCACCTGGATCCGTTCCAGGCGCTTGCCGGCCAGTTGGACGGCATTGATCAGAGCGGCGGCGCTGATGATGGCCGTGCCGTGCTGGTCATCGTGAAAGACCGGGATATGGACTGTCTTTCGCAGGGTTTCTTCGATGTAGAAGCACTCCGGCGCCTTGATGTCTTCCAGGTTGATGCCGCCGAAGGTCAGCTCCAGAAGCTGGACTACCCGGATCACGTCGTCCGGATTGCTGCTGTTTACCTCCAGGTCGAAGACGTCGATGTCGGCGAAGCGTTTGAACAGGACCGCCTTGCCTTCCATGACCGGCTTGCCGGCCAGCGGGCCGATGTTGCCCAGGCCGAGCACGGCGGTGCCGTTGGTGACCACCGCCACCAGGTTCCCGCGGGAGGTGTACTGCCAGGCGGCCTGGGCGTTGCGCGCGATTTCCAGGCACGGCTCGGCTACTCCGGGTGTATAGGCCAGGCTCAGGTCGAGCTGGGTGCGGCAAGGCTTCGTTGGGGTGACCGACAACTTACCGGGCGTCGGCAGGGCGTGATACTGCAAGGCATCTCCCTTGCGGATCGACATAACGACTCCTTTGGGTGCTTGTAACATCATATCCCAGACCTTGCCAATGGACCTCCGGCGCCAGCGGCAGGGCTGTTTCGGTGTGATATCCTGCGGATGTGGAGCTCTCACAAGTCTTTCAATCGCTCGGCCGGCCGGCGCTGGACGAATTGGTGCGGACCATCTCGCTCGGCTCGCTGCGTGCCTACAAATTGTTCGACCAGTTCAAGATCCGGGCGCACCTCCACAAGCTGAATACCGAGCACCTGCGCAAGGCCACGCCGCGCTTCTGGGAGCGGCTGGAACAGCCGGATGAGGATCTGGCGCGCGAACTCGCCCAGGTCATCCTGGTTTCCAACATTACTTTCGTCATCCAGGTCGTCGACTTTCTGAAAATCCCGCACGACGGCACCGGATTCTTTCAGAAAGACGTCTCCACCGCGAAGTACCTGACCGAGGGATGGCAGAAGCGAGTATTGGACGAGTTCCAGGGTCGCTGCCCGGAGGCGCTGGTGCGGCTCTACATCAACCACCTCCTTTGGGAAATCGACAAAAAGGCCGAAGTGTTTACGGAGTAGCGTTTAGAAAAGTGTTCGCGGAGTAAGGGATGGGGCTGAAGCGAATCGGGATCTTGACCGGCGGCGGCGACGTGCCGGGGCTGAACTCGGTGATCAAGGCGGTGGTCTACCGCGGCGGAGAACTGGGCTTTGAAGTGATCGGCATCCGCCGGGGCTGGGAGGGCCTCACGCACCTGGACCCCTCGGGCGAGGGAAGAGAACGCTACGTGCTGCCGCTCAACCGGTCCAACACCCGCACCATCGACCGCACCGGCGGCACCTTCCTCCACAGCTCGCGGACCAATCCCGCCAAGATGAAGGTGGCCCAGCTCCCGCCGCACCTGGCGGCGCGCGTGGGACAGTTCCGGGAAGTCAAGCCCGGGGTGGTGGACGTGACGCCGGTGGTGATGGAAAACCTGGACTCGCTGGACATTCATTGCTTAATCGCGATCGGGGGCGACGATACGCTGGGCTATGCGCAGGTGCTGGAGCGTCAGGGCGTGCCGATCATCGCCGTGCCCAAGACGATGGACAACGACGTCCGCAACACCGAATACTGCGTCGGCTTCTCGACCGCCGTTACGCGCGCCGTGGCGGCCATCACGCGCCAGCGCACCACGGTCGGCTCCCACGAGCGCATCGGCATCTTCCGCATCTTCGGCCGCGACGCCGGCTACACGGCCCTCTACACCGCCTACGTCACCTCCATCCGCTGCTGCATCCCCGAGCACCGCTTCAACTTGAAAAAGCTCATCGACCTGCTGATGACCGACAAGTGCAACAACCCCAGCAACTACGCCCTGATCGTCATTTCGGAAGGGGCGACCTGGGAAGGCGGAGACGTCAAGGAATACGGCGAGCCCGACGATTTCGGCCACCGCAGGAAGGTCAACATTGGCGAGGCGCTCAGCGACGAGGTGAAACGCGCTACCGGAGAAGAGACCATCGTCAGCGATCTGACCTACGACTTGCGCAGCGGCGAGCCGGACTTCGTGGACAAGATGGTGGCCACCACCTTCGCCAGCATGGCTCTCGACGGCCTGGCCGAGGGCCGGCACGGCCGCATGATGGCCATTCAGAACGGCTGCTACGTCGATGCCGACATTCCCGACCCGGCCCTGGGCCCACGCAAGGTCGACGTCGCCACCATGTACAACGTGGACCGCTACCGCCCCAACTACGCCGGCAAGAGCGGCCTGCCGATTTTCCTGACCCGGGCGTGACGTGCCGGTGAAGGGCGAGCGTTTCCTGGTGGCCGTCCTGGCGCTGGCCGCCACTTATCTCTTCTTCTACGAATACCTGCCGCCGGTCAGGCGGGTGCACATCCCCTACGACATCCAGGGCTACCACTACCCGTTGCTTCAATACGCCTTTCAAACTCTCCGCGCAGGCCGCCTTCCGGAGTGGGACCCCAGCATTTACTGCGGCATGAGCTTCGCAGGCAACGTGCAGGCCGCGCTGTTTTATCCTCCCAACTGGCTGCTGTTCGCCGCCAACCTGGGCCGAGAGCACCTGCGTTACAAGAGCTTGGAGATCCTGGTGTTCTTGCACAACTGGCTGGCGTTCCTGCTCTGCTACATCTGGCTGCGGGAGAAACGGCTGGCGCCGCTGGCCGCCGTGCTGGGGTCGAGCGTCTTTGCCTACACCGGATACATGCTGTCCCAGAGCAGCCACCTGGGAGTGGTCACCGGCTACGCCTGGACGCCGCTGGGTCTGTGGGGCGTCGATCAGGCGGCGGCGAGCCGGGACTGGCGGCGGCTATGGAAGGTGGCCGCCGCTTCGGCATTATGTTTTCTGGCCGGGTATCCCCCGAGCTGGCTGGTGTTCTGCGTGGTCCTGGTGGCTTACGCGTTGGCGAGCGCCTGGCATTGGCGAGCGGCGGTCGGGACCCTCCTGGCCCTGGCCGCGTCGCTGCTGTTGGCGATGGTCCAACTGCTCCCGCTGCGGGAAGCCGCTGCCCTGAAAACGTTCGATCCGAAGTACGGCTCCGGCGTTCATCAGCTCCTGTTCTTTGTTTCGTACTTCATTCCGAACTACTTCGATTTCGCGCGGAACGCGGACGGGTGGGGCAATCCGCCCGGTCAATACTTGTACCTCGGCGTTCCCGCGTTTTTCGCGCTCCTCTGGGCCCTGTGGCGCCGGAAGGGCCGCGACTATGGGCCGGCCGTGGCAGTGGGCGCTGTCTGCCTGGTGGGAGTGACAAATCCGTTCGGCCTGGTGGAGAAATCCCTGTGGCACCCTCCTGTCCTGATCGAGATGTGCCACCCGCTCAACTTCCTGGAGGGCCTTTCGGTCGCGGCGGCTTTGGTGACGGCCATCAGTATCGGCGACTTCCTCCGGCGCGGTTCTCCGCCGGCTCCACCATGGCTCTCACCGGTCGCCATCGGCCTGCTGGCGGCGTGGTCGGCACGCCAACTATGGGTCGGGAGGCCCGGAGGCGCCGGCTTCGCCTTCGGCTGGCGCGGCGCCGTCGAGCCGGCCGTTCTGCTGGCGCTGTTCTCCTTTGGTCTTTACGCTTGGCGCGCGGAGCGAGGCGCTCGCCGTGCCTGGCTCGCCGCCGCGTTGATCCTGGCTGCCGGGGTGGATGACAAGGTCTTCGGGACCAGCCGGCGGTTCAACGCCGACGCAGGCGATGTGGATCAGCTTTTCCAGGGCTCCCGCTCGATCGCGATGGATGACAGGCTCTACCGGGAGCTGCGCGCCCACGCCATCTACCGCGTCGCCGTCGATGAGCCCGGCCTCTTCCCAACGGACCTGCGTCACTTTGGGCTGACTTCGCCCCAGGGCTTCGACCCCTTCCTCACGGTGGCGTACAAGAAGTTCATCGAAGTGACCACTCCGTTCCAGACCGATCGGCATTTCTACCTCAACCCGGGGAATGAAGGGCTGCTGCGACTGCTCGGCGTGCGCTATTTCATAACCACCGAACAGGCCCCCTCGTACCGGGTCCTGTCGGCCAACCCGGACTTTCGGGAGCTCGAGCCAACCCGGAGTTACTTCCATGTCTTCGAGTTTCAGAAGGCGCAGCTCCCCTATTACTGGGATCCGGAAAGCGAGCCGCGTGATGCATCTGTCGAGCGAGCGCTGTGGACCCCCGAGAACAGAGAGTTCCTGGTGCGTTCCGATCGGGGAGGCCGCTTTGTTCTGGTGGAGCAGTTCTTCCCCGGGTGGAGGGCGACGGTGGACGGCCGCCCGACTGCGATTGAGCGCTGGAACGAAGCGTTCCAGGCCGTCGAGGTGGGACCTGGGGAGCATCGCATTCGATTTGAGTTCCGCTCGCGGGGCCTGCGGGTAGGTGCGCTGGTGACAATCCTTTCTCTCGGCGCTCTCTGGCTTGTCGCCAGGAAAACGTAGGGCAGCGCGGCGGTCGCGCCTCAGAGCGACAGAGTCGGTCAACCTGCCAGGCTGAAAAATTTCTTGCCCGGGGATCATTGCCCGGGGATCAATGGTTCGCCCGAATGGGGCGGCCGGGGTAAGTGGCGGTCTTCAGTTGTCCATCGATGACGATTGGGGTTCCATTGACGAGCACATATTGGATGCCGCTCGAAAAGAGCGCGGGCTTTTGGAATGTGGCGTTGTCGATGACGCGATCGGGGTCGAAGATGGTGAGGTCGGCGTCCGCACCGACTTGGACGCGCCCCTTGGTTCTCATCGCGGGAGCGTATTTTTCCAGGCGTTGCGCCGGCATGAGGGTCATCTTGCGGAGCGCGTCCATCCAGGTAAGCGCGTTGGTCTCGCGCACGTAGCGGCCGAGGACGCGCGAGTACGTGCCTGCGCCGCGGGGGTGGCCCTTGCCCTCGTGTATGTAGCCGTCGCTGGCGATCATAGTGAGCGCGCTGGCTACGGCGAGCCGCACCACGGATTCCGGGATCACGTGGAGAATCACCATCCCTCCGATCTTGCGGTACTTGGCGAAGGTCTCGGCGGTCAGGCGCTCGCCGGTGGCGGGCCATTCCAGCGAAGGATAGTCCGCATCGAGCACCTTCTGCCAGCCGTCATCGAACATCGCGGATTGCAGCTCGGTCTGGCCAGCGCTGTAGGGATAGCATTCGGTGGTGATGTCCAGGCCCTGCTTTTGCGCCATGCCGATGACATCGAGGAGTGCCGGGGTAGCCTTCAGGCCGACGCTGCTGATGTGAACAACGTGGAGCGGCGCTCCGGTCACCACCGCCGCCGCGATGACTTCCTCGAGGGCGTTCAGGGCGTTGCCAGGCTCACGATCGCCCATGTGGCGGATATGTACAAAGACCGGCGCCTTACGATTCCCGGCGACACGAAACATCTGGAAGATCTCGTCTCGCGAGGCCGCGGGGGTGTACTGCACGCCGAATCCCACGCCGAGCGCGCCTTGTTCGAGACCCGTTGCGAGCCGGCGTCGCATGGCGGCGATTTCCTCACCGGTGGCGGGCTTGCGGGCCGCATCGCCGCTGGGAACGAAACCCCGATTGGGATCGTGCATGACCTCCATGCGGTTGGGTACGTGGCCCGCGCTTACGCCGGAATGGATCAAGCGCTTTCCTTCGCGGGCGTTGTACCAGGCGTCGACATTCGCCGCGCCGATCTCGAGCTCCAGCGCGGTGGTGACTCCGTCCATGGCTTGATACCGCTGATTCTCTTCGTCCTGCCCGTGCGCATGCAGGTCGATGAAACCGGGGCCAACGATGAGCCCCCTGGCGTCGATGGTTGTCTTACCCTGCATGCGAGCTACGCCGATCGCGCTGATCTTACCCTCGCTGATCCCTATGTTGCGGACCGCATCGAGCCCGGTCTCCGGGTCCATCACACGGCCGTTGAGGACGACGATATCGTAGGTTTGAGCTTGCAGCGCCAGCGTTCCGAGGAAGATAAGAAACCTCGATAACAGTGTGGTGCGCATGTTTCCCCGCTTTTGGAATTAAGATGGTTTACTCGGCGGCTGGCCGCCGTCGTTTCTCGGTGAACTCTCGGGATCGAGAAACGGCGTGGCCTGCCCGCTCCCCGCAGGTTGCCCGACTGAGTGTACCACCTTGCTTCGTCGCGCAAGGCTTCGTCGCGCAAGGCCTGGTCTCGTCGAATAGATCCGCAAGAACGAGCCGGCACTTGCGATCGCTCCCGCCGTTAGATTCGAGGCTTCCGGCGGCCAGCTCCGGCTCGGAGGCCTCAAAGGTAGCATTCAGGGGCTGAAGGGCCGTTTCCTGGGCCGAGCGACCGCAAGCCGCCCCGCCGGAGGGAGAATGCTGCCGCCAGTCCACAGCTCTCCGGAGCCTGGCCGTTTGACTTTGCCGTCACCTGCGATATAGTATTTCCAAGCTTCGATAAGGAGGAGTACATGCCTAGCCGCCGAGTACGCAGTTCTGCTCTGTTCGTCTCGCTTCTGGCTTTGTTCGCAACGGCCGCTTTTCCGCAAGGTGAGCGCGCGACCATAACCGGTACGGTGTGGGACACCACCCAGGCGATCATCGCAAGGGCGCGCGTAACCCTCCGGAGTGTCGACACCAACATCACGACCACGACAGAGTCGAACGCCGCGGGCATTTATGTGTTCCCGGCGTTGAATCCCGGAACGTACGAGGTGACGTTCGAGAAGGAAGGGTTCCGGACGCACAAAGTCTCGGGCATTCCGCTCAGCACCGCTCTGACGGCGACGATCAACGCGGTGATGGACGTGGGCGCCGTTACCGAGGCGGTTCAGGTGCAGGCGTCGGCGGTGCAACTGGAGACGCAGACGTCCGGCCTGAGCGGCACGGTGGAAACGCGGCGTGTCATGGACCTGCCACTGCTGGGGCGCAATCCGCTGCAGTTGGCCTCCCTGGTGCCGGGCGTGATTCCGACTTCGGCGCAAGGCGGCAACGGAGCGGGCGCCATCGGCAGCGCGACGAACGCGCGGATCAGCGGCGGGCTGGCCATGCAGAATGCAGTGTTGATGGACGGCGGCGAGTCGCGCGGGTTCACCAGCGGCGGGCAAGCGTACGCGGTGCCGCTGGCGTCCGTGGCAGAGTTCAAGGTGGAGACGGCGTCGTACTCCTCCGAGTTCGGCCATTCGGGCGGCGGCGTTGTCAACGTGGCCACCAAGAGCGGCACGAACGAATATCACGGCGTGGTGTACGAGTTTCTGCGGAACGATCACCTGAACGCCAACAGTTGGTCCAACAACCGCAGTAACGTGCCCAAGGGTCTGTTTATCCATAACGAATTCGGCGCGGCCGCGGGCGGCCATATTATCCGCGACCGTACGTTTTTCTTCGTGAACTACGAGGGAGGCCGACAGGGACGTCCGGACCAGTTTTTGGCGACGGTGCCAACCAGCGAGCAGAAGGCCGGTGATTTCTCGCGGACGCTCGACAATCAAGGCCGGATAACGATGATCTACGACTACCTGACGACGCGCGCCGACCCGAGCAATCCGGGTAAGTACATTCGCGATCAGTTCCCGGGCAATCGCATTCCCGAGGGCCGGATCCATCCGATCTCGAAGAACGTGCTCGCCTACTGGCCGGCTCCGAACCGGCCCGGCGAGGGCCTGGCAAACCAGCGCAACTACTTCCTGGCGGGCAAGAACGTGAACCCGGTAGACATATGGTTCGGCCGCATCGACCACCAGATCAGCGCGAAGCACCGGCTCTTCGGGCGCACGGGCGGATCGCAAAACGACAGCTTCTCCACGCTGGCCGAGAAGGCGTTTCCGTCGAGGACCATCAGCTCGAATCCGACGCGCACCGGGCTGATCAGCTTGACGTCGACCTTCACGCCGAGCCTGCTGGGCGAGTTCCGGGTTTCCTACACGCGGCAACAGTTCAACTCTTATCCGGTGAGCGAAGGGTTCGACATGGCGACGCTGGGTTTCGGGTCCAACGTGACGTCGAACGTGCTGTACAAGCAGTTCCCCCAGATTACCGTGCAGCAGTACAACTCCGGGTCGGGGCTGGTGGTGGCGACATTCAACG
The DNA here is from genome assembly GCA_041477005.1 of Terriglobia bacterium. GTDB lineage: Bacteria > Acidobacteriota > Terriglobia > Bryobacterales > JACQDG01 > JBGOUJ01. The sequence goes on from JBGOUJ010000032.1 coordinate 12,398, forward strand.
CCAGCGAAATCGACCAGTTGGGCGGGGCCACCAAAACGCTGGTCCCGCAGGACACCTGGCAGGCGCAGTATCACGTCACGTGGGTGAAGGGCCGTCACAAGATCAAGAGCGGCGTGGATATCCAGCTTCTGCGCATGAACGCTTACAATTCGCAGTTCTCGGCGGGACAGTATTTCTTCGACCGCACGTATGTCCAAGGGCCGGACCCGTCGGTGACAGCTTCCAACAGCGGCCACGGATTCGCGAGCCTGCTGCTGGGCGTGCCGGCCGCCGGAACGCTGACCTTCACTCCGCGCATGTTGCTGTATCAGAACTACCGCGCGGGCTACATTCAGGACGACTGGCGCGTGAGCAGCCGGCTGACGCTCAACCTCGGCTTCCGTTACGAGTACACATCGCCGTACGCCGAGAAGTTTGGCAATATCGGCCAGTTCGATGCCACTGCCATCGAGCCGGTGACGGGCGCCAAGGGCACGTTCAAGTGGGTGCCGCCGGGCGGCTATCACACCAACCCCAACTACAAGACGTTCGGACCACGGGTGGGCCTGGCGTTTCAGTTGAACTCGAAGACCGTGATCCGCACGGGCGCAGCGATCTTCAACGCGGCCAACAACGGACTGAACGCGGCGGCGACGGACTTCGGATCGGGCACATTCGTGTCGAACTTCCTGTCACTGGGACCGCCGAATCCAGTTCCCTTCACGCCGCCGGTGGGCGGGTCGTGGTCGAATCCCTTTGCGGCGGGCTTCACGTATCCGCAGAAGGGTACGACCACATTTGCGGGGCAGAACATCCGCGTGGACTTCCCGGATCACCCCCTGGCCTACATTGGGAACTGGAACTTCGGCATCCAGCGGGAGATTACGGGGACCACGGTGGCGGAGGTGGCCTACGTGGGCAGCAAAATCACGCACCTGTTCTGGAACCGGCAGGATAACGCCAACGATCCGCTGCTGCTTTCGCAATGGGGATCGCAGTTGAACGACGTAGTGCCGAATCCGTATTACGGCAAGGTGACCGTGGGCGATCTGAGCTTCCCGACGGTGCGCCGCAAGCAGTTGCTGCGTCCGTTTCCGCAGTACCAGCAGATTCTGGCCATCCGCCGGCCATACGGGGACGCCAGTTATCAGAGCATGACCGGCCGGTTCGAGAAGCGGTATTCGCAGGGGTTGACGGCGTCGGTCGCCTACACGCTGTCGAAGACCATCGCATCAACGGGCGAGAGCAACACCTGGGTGGTAGGACCATCCAACGCGTTGTACGACCCCAAGTACAACCGGTCGCTCGAAGCGAATGACGCTACGCACCGGCTGGTGATCAGCCACGTCTACGATCTGCCGTTCGGCAAGGGCAAGCGGTGGGCGCAGGAGGGCTTGGCCCGTTGGGTGCTGGGCGGGTGGCAGTGGAACGGCATTACGGTGCTGCAATCGGGCCGGCCGATTCTGATCACGGCGCCCGACAACACGGGGCTGCTGGACTTCTCCTATACCAATGGCCGGGCGGACCGGCTGAAGAGCGGGGTTCTTTCGAGCGGGCAGTCGCTGAACAAATGGTTCGACACGACGGCGTTCAAGGCGGCCGGGCCATTCACGGTGCCAACCGATTCGCTGTCGCAGCCGGATCTGCGGGGGCCCGGGCGGAAGAGCTTCGATATGTCGATGTTCAAGAACACGCCCGTGAAGGAACGGTTCAACGTGCAGTTCCGAGCGGAGTTCTTCAACATCTTCAACAGCCCGTTCTTCGAGGCGCGGAACCAGACGACGGATGTGACCAATCCGGACTTCGGCAGGATCCTGTCGGGATCCCAACCGCGCAACATCCAGTTCGGCATCCGGGTGATTTTCTGAAGGAGGTTGACGATGAAGATGGAAAGGCGCCACTTCTTGCGAGTTGGGATGGCCGCGGCGGGCGCGGGCTTGTTGTCCTATGCCGCCGCGCAAACGAAGCCTCCGAGCGGCATCAAGCTGGGGACGTTCCTCACGGACAGGCCGAACGAGAACGACCTGGCGATGCTGCGGCACGCGGGCGTGGAAGCGGTCTCCATATGGACGTCGATCGGGAACAATACGGCCGAATGGATGATCGCCACGCGGAGGAAGATGGAGGCCAATGGCATCCAGGTGTACAACGTGGGCATCCTGGAGCTGCATTGCGATCCGACGCTGGTGTTGAGTCTGCCCGGGGTGGAGAACAAGATCGAGCAGTACAAGACCTATCTGACCAACCTGGGCCGCGCGGGGATCCACTACACGACCTACGCGCATATGTCCAACATCAAGGACCAGCCGACGCCGGGGTTCTATCAGACGTCGATTGGAAAAACGCGCGGCGAGGCCGATACGCGGGAGTTCGATCTCCAGGCGGCCAGGAAACTCCCCTGTTCCTTCGATAAAGAATATCGGGAGGAACAGATATGGAAATCCTTTACCACTTTCATCCGCGCGGTGATTCCGGTGGCGGAGAAGAACAACGTGCGGATCGGGCTGCATCCGGACGATCCGCCGGTGGAATCGCTGGGTTGCGTAGCGCGCGCGTTCCGCACGTACGCAGCCTATGAGCGGGCGTTCGAGATTGCCGGGAGCGAGAACTTCGGCGTGTGTCTCTGCATCGGGACGTGGGCGGAAGGGGGCAAGCTGGGCTTCGGGAAAGATCCGTCGGAGGCGGTGCGTGCGTTCGGGGCGAAGAAGAAGATCTTCAAAGTGCACTTCCGCAACGTGAGTTCGCCGCTGCCGAAGTTCCGCGAGACATTCGTGGACAACGGGTACGTGGACATGTACCAGGTGATGACGGCGCTGCGCGAGGTCAACTTCGACGGGATTGTGATTCCGGATCACGTGCCTGGTGGAGGGTATCCGGCGGCAAATAACGCTTATACCATCGGGTACATGAAGGCGCTGCGGGACCGGGTGAACGCGGAGGGCCGGCGGGCGTAGGGCCACGGTCCGGTCGCCCACGCTGCGCCGGGCCGCCGGCGTCGCGGCGCTGTATGTCGAGAGGTCCAGCAGGGGGCCCAGCGCAAAATCCCCTGCCCGCAAATAATGGGTGGGGCCCACCGGAATGTGAGAAGATCATATCCCGACTGGCGCTGCAGTGATCGGCCAACCAATCTCCCACTACAAGATCGTGGAGAAGCTCGGCGAAGGCGGCATGGGGACCGTCCACCGGGCGCTCGATACGCGGCTGAACCGGCCCGTGGCGATCAAGGTGCTGGCCGCCGAGGCGCTGGCCAACCCGCAGCGCAAGCGGCGCTTCGTCCAGGAGGCCAAGGCGGCTTCCGCCCTGAACCACCCCAACATCATCACCGTCCACGAAATCGACTGTGTGAACGGAGTTGACTTCATCGTCATGGAATACGTCAAGGGAAAGACCCTAAGATCCACATTTCTGTCCACGGAGGTGTACTGAATTTTGTGCACGAACCGCTTGACCCCAGCAACCCGGAAGATGGTCCTGTCGTAAAGGTGAAGCCAGGAGACACGGTTAAATTCAAAGGCCGGACCGGCAACTGGTCTGTCACCTTCGTGGGAGACGCACCATTCAGCAGGGCGTCCTTTGGCGGGCACAAAGACGACGAGGACGGCGACGTGGTGTTGCATACCGCGCAGCCGATCGCGTTCAAGTACTTTGCGGTGGTAACCGGCGGTCCGGGCGGCGCCGCCTCGGCCGATCCGGACATTGTGGTTACATGAACGCCCGGACGATCTGATCCTGGATTTCCTGCAGGCTCTCCTGTGACATCTCGAGTTCGCGGATTTTCTGCTGGAGCTTCTCGATCAGGAAGCGTTTCTCCAGCCCGTTTCGGAGGGCGATGACCAGATCGGCGTTCTGCCAGGGTTTCTCGATGTACTGGTAGAGGCCCACTTCGTTGATCGCCTTGATGGCGTTTTCCTTGTCGGCGTAGCCGGTCAGCAGGATGCGGATCGCGTGCGGCTGCAGCGCCTTCACTTGCAGCAGAAAAGAAATGCCGTCCATCTCCGGCATCAAGTAGTCGGAGATGACCAGGTCCACGGTGCGCTGCTTGAGCAGATCGATGGCCTGGGGCGGGGAGTTGCAGGTGATCACGTCGTAGTCGGTTTCGAGCATCAGGAACGATTTGATGCTGATCGCGACCATCTCTTCGTCATCCACCACCAAAACCACCGGTTGCCGGTCGAAGGTCATGAGGGAGCCTTCCATTCTAGCGGCAAACTGATGGTAAATGTTGTGCCCTGCCCCACGACGCTTTCGACGTCGATGCGGCCCCGGTGGTCCCGGATAATCTTCTGGCTGATGGCCAGCCCCAGGCCGGTGCCGACCCCGGCCTTCTTGGTAGTAAAGCCCGTGTCGAAGATCCGGGGGAGAATTTCCGGGGCGATGCCGGAGCCGGTGTCGGAGATCTGGATCTTGACCATCGGCCCGTCGCGATAGGTCCGGATGGTGATGGTCCCCTTGCCGGCGATGGCGTGGGAAGCGTTCACCAGCATGTTCATCAACACCTGGTTGAGCTGGTTGGGGTGGCACGCCACCGGCGGGATGTCGCCGTATTCGCGCTTCACGGTGACGCGGTTCCTGAGCTCGTGGTGGACCAGGGTGAGGGTGCTGTCAATGCCTTCGTGCAGGTTGACGCTGCGGACCTCGGCCTCGTCCAGGCGGGCGAAATTCCGCAGGCTGCGGACGATGCCGATGATGCGCTCGCAGGCGAGATGGTTGGCGCGGGAGATTTCATCGGTGATGGCGAGCACCCGCTTCAAATCGGAGTTGTCGCGAAACGATTCCGGGCAGGCGTCGGAGGCGATGAGGTCGCGCAGGCGGGTGAGAGACCGCGCCAGGTTGTCGCTGTTGCTGGTAATGGCGCCGATGGGGGTGTGTAGCTCGTGGGCGATCCCGGTCACCAGGGAGCCCAGGGCGGCCATCTTCTCCTGCTGCACCAGTTGAGTGTTGGACTGCCGCAGGGCCGCCGTCCGCTCTTCCACCTGCCGCTCCAGATCGTCGGCGTGCTGGCGCAACTCGATGGTGCGGCGCTTCACTTCCTCTTCGAGCGCATGGGAGTGCTCCCACACCTTCCCGTAAGAGGCCAGCATCTCGGCGTGGACCTTCTCGGCTTCCTCGCGGACCTGCGCGTATTCGCGCTGGAGGCGGCGGTACCGCAGGGCCGGGCCAAGCCAGGCCGGCAACTCGGCCGCCGAGGCCAGGGAGCCGAAGGCCCCAACCCCGCCCGGGGCGCCAAGCCGGACCGCCGGACCGCCAATCACGAGGACCGGGGGGCGGTGCGCGTCGTCGGCGATCTCAGAAAGCCATTGGGCGCCTGCGGCCGCGTCCAGTACGATCAGGTCCGGAATTTCCTGCTGATACAGACGCCGGGCCGATTCCGTGTCGGTCGCTTCTTGAACCTGAAGATTGGCGTTCACCAGGGAACGCACTTGCGCGAGTACGGCCGGGTTGGAGGAGACGAGCAGCAGTTTTTCGGCCGGCGGGCTGTCAGGCATGCGGGGTGCTCTTAGCCGCCGACTGATCGTGGCTGAGGCCGAGCGCCAGCAGAGCGCGGACGCGCTTGACCAGGGCTTTGAACATTCGCTGGGTCATCTCGGCATGGTCGGCCAGAAGGTCGAAGAAATCTTCGCGCTCGATCTTGAGCAGGCCCGAGTCTTCGACGCAGGTGGCGGTGGCCACGCTGGGCTGATCGTCGAACAGCGCCCAGTTGCCGAGGGTTTCTCCCGGGCCGACCGAAAAGATCTCGCGGGTCCCCCGGGTGAGCCGGATGCGGCCTTCCAGGACCACATACAGCGCGTCAGCGGCTCCGTTCTCCTTGAACAGCACTTTCCCCGGGGCGCACTGGACCTGCGCGGCGATCGAGGCGGCCAGCGCCAGCGCGTCGGTTTCCATGTCGCTGAACAGCTCGACCTTCTGCAGCCGGATGGCCTTTTCCAGGGTGGTCAGGTTTTCCATAGCGCTCCCGCGGAGGATTGCTGCGCAGCGGGCGCCCGCAGCCGGGTCAGGGCCATCTGAACCGTTTCCCGCAGCAACGGGTCGCCGGCCCGAGACAGGGGATCGAGTAGCGGCGCGAGCTGGATAAGGCCCTGGTCGCCAACCACGTAGGCGGCGCAGGACTGCAGCCAGGGATCGGAATCGGTCAGCAGCTCCCGCAACCCCTGCACGTAGGTGGGCGGCACGATGCCGAACAGGGTGCGGCCGAATTCCATGATCCGCTCCGGCGAGCGGTCCTCGATGACCGGTAACAGCATCTGGCGTACCGGGTTCGTCAGCATGCTGTCCAGTAATTCGAGAGCGTTGGATCGCAGATCGCGGCGGCCGCTGCTGATGCTGTAATAAGCATCAGAGATATCCTTCGGCGGATAGAGCAGGCCGATGAGCCGGAAGATCACTTCCAGCTTGTGATCGAGTTGCTCGCTGAGCGCGCGCCGGAGGAACCGCGTGCCGGAGCCAGACCCGTCCTGGGGCACCACCTGGAGAATGCTCAGATAGCGGTAGTAGCGGCGCAGCTCGTTCTCGGTGAGTGGGGAGATACGGCTGGAATCCAGGCGCACTCCCGGCTCTCGGAGCCGGATGCGGCTGAGGGCGCGCAGGATGCGGCGCTCTAACTCCAGGTCCGGCTGGTCCAGGCTGCCGGCCAGGGAATTGGCCGCCTCCTGGCCGCCGATGGCCGAGAAAACGCGGGGCAGATTGCGGCGGATCTTGAGCGGCGCCGTCGTGTCGAGCAGCGTCTGGCGCAGGGCTGGCAGAACGTCCGCGCCAAAGGCGGCCAAGGCTTGCCAAGCTTCGGTCTTGAACCGGCGGTCGCCGGTCAGCTCGATCAGCCGGGGAACGAGATTTCGCTGCCGGGAGCGGCCGGCGCTGCGAGCGGCGGCCCGCACTACTTCCGGATCCGGATCGCTCAGAAAGTCGGCCAGGGCGCGCTGGCAGTCGAGATCGGCCGGCACCTGGCCCAGCAGCTCGGCGGCGTGCCGCCGGTACGCAGGCTGCTGGGTTTGCGTGGACTCCACAAAGGCCTTGAAGACCTGGTAGGCCGCCTCGGGTTCCGGCGCATCGGGCCGCGATAACAAGCGAGCCGCCGCCGTCCCGCGAAGGATGGCGTGCGGCGCCGCGAGCAGATCTTTCCATTTCACATAAGACTCGCCGGGATCGTGCCGCTCCAGGTAGTCGAGCGCCTGCCAGAGCGAATCGACGTGATTGTCGAGAAACAGGAACACCGACATCTGCGGGGCGCAATCCGGGACGTCCTTCGCCACCACGATCGAAAGCGCCTTGCGGCGGATGGTAGGCGACATGTGGATCAGCAGTGAGCCGAGCTGCGTGGCAACCACGTTGGCCTGCCCGTATTGCACCAGAACCAGGCCGGTCTCGACGGCGCGGTCGTCGGAGCTGGTCAGCGTGGCGCTGAGTTCCTCCCAAGGCGAAGAGCCGGCCATCTCCACCAGCAGCGCTTCGGCGCTGATGTCCCGCCGCTCGATGCTGGTGCGCAGCGTGTTGACGTATTCCCGGCGCAGCCGCCACGCTACACCCAGCCAGGGAATCACCAGGGCCAGGTTGACCCAGGCAAGCTGCTGCATACTGAGATGCCAGACAGACGCCAGGGGGATCAACAATACGCCCCCCAGCCCGTCGGCCCACCGGCTGGCCACCATGTCGATGAACGATTTGGCCTGCTGGCGCACGCGGGCGGGCAGCGGAACGTAGAGAAGCTCGGTCGAGGAGCGGTCGATGGAGTGGCGGAAGGCCTGGTCGAAGCCCTTAATGAAAACTCCCGCCGCCAAGGCCGCCGAGAACACCAGCACGACCGAACCAAACAGCATGGCCACCGGCAGCACGAAAATGGCGAAGTTGAGGCCGAACCAGCGCATGACCCGGCTGCTGAGGACCATGTGCATCAGAAACGAGAAGATGGCCAGGTAGCTGTAAAAGCTGGAGAAGAAGGCGGCCATCTGGTTGACGTCGAGGATAGCGTGCCGCACGATGTAGGTGAACTGGAAGTCCACCATCACGCCCAGAATCGCCGACACGAACACCAGCAGGAAGATCAACGACAGGTAGCGGGACTCGCGGATGGTGCGCATGCTCTCGGCCAAGCTCGAGGGCCTGGACTCCCCTCTGGCCGAGGGCGCCGTGGCGAGGTGCCGCGTGGTTCGCCACAGATAGCCTACGATCCCGGCGCAGGCCACCAGGAACGGCACGTAGACCAGAAGCAGGTTTTCGGCGCCGATCCGCTTGGTCATGACGCTGCTGAACTGCCCTCCCAGCGCGCAGCCCAGGATCCCGCCGCCGCTGATGAAGGAAAACAGGCGACGGGCCTGGCGCGTGGTGAAAATGTGGTTGGCCAGGGTCCAGACCTGGCTCACCACGATTACTGCAAATATGTAAGTCCACACGATGATAACCGCCGAAACCCAGTCCAGGTCCAAATGCATCATCCACCAGAACACGGCCAGGTTCGCGGCGAAGAAGAGCTGGGTATAAATCAGCAAGAGATTCTGCGGCAGCCGGACCGACAGCCGGATGTAGAACGAAACAACAAAGCTCACCACGACGGCGGTGATGACATAGATGTACGGGAGGGTCCGCGTGTGGAAATGATTGAGGTAAAGCGCCTTGCTGGTGGCCTTTAAGGCGATGACCGCGGCAATGGACAGCAGCAGGTAGAGGGTCAGCAGCAGGGTCGGCCGAGCCTCGCCCGGCTCGAAAGCGAAGAAATCGAGTAATTTCCGGCGAGTGCTCCGAGCTGCAGCGACGGCGGTCATGCAAGAGCCAGGACGCTCTCCATTATAGAGCCAGGGCCAGCAGTCCCGCGCCGAACATGGCCATAAAGCCCACCGCCACCCGCCAGCCGAAGGCGGGCGAGCCGGAAGTGGCGGCGATGATGTTCTTGAGCAGGGCGTTGGTCGCCCAGCCCAGCAGCACGCCGTTGACGCCCATGCGGACCGGAACGTGGCCGTTCTGCAAGAGGTCGGACAGGGTGACCGCAACGGCGCTGACGTCCACCAGGCCGCCGATGGCGCTGGTCCAGTAGGTGCTGCGCTCTCCCATGAGGTGGGCGGCGGCCTGGCCGATAAAAACGATGGCCGTAAACAAGGCGCCGAACTTCAACGCGGGCCACAGGCGGAACGGGTTGCCCATCTGTACCGCCTGATCGGGCGTAGAGGGCGCCCCCCGGCGCAGCGAGACAATCCAGCCGAGCAACAGGCCAACCCCGCACATGGCGAGCAACGGCGCTGCCGTCGCCCGCGCCAGGTCCGCATTCACGGCGTAAAGGACCAGCAGGACGCGCGGGGACAGCATGGCATTGGCGAACAAGGTGGCCTGCCAGTAGGAAGCCACGTTCTTCGGGTCGTCATGGTAGTTCTTGGCGAAGGACGCCGTGGCGGCGGTGGTGGAGGCCAGGCCGCCCATCAGGCTGGTCAAGGCCAGCCCTTTGTCGGCCCCCAGAAATTTCGTAAGGAAGTACCCCACGTAGGAGATCGAGGAGACCAGGATGACAAACAGCCAGACTTGCCGGGGCGCGAAGAACTGGTAGGGACCGAAGCGGCCCACCGGCAGGATCGGGTAGATCACGAAGATCAGGGCCAGGAACCGCAGCGAGTCGTTGAACTCGGTGACGTTGATGGTGTCGCGGACGAATTTATGCAGCGACTGCTTGGCCTCCAGGAACGCGACCACGACGATGGTCATTCCGATGGCCAGGTTGGCGTGGGGGGTTGTGGTAAGATAGCCAAACCAGAAGGTGGCGATCGCCGCCATCTCGGTGGTGATCCCCTTGCGCTCCGCAACCTGGAAATGAAAGACCGCCAGCAGCACTGTAATGCAAATCAAAGTGGCGATTGCAGCCCAAGGCTGATGAAGCAGGCCCGAGATGGCCCCGACCAGGGCGATCAGAAGGAAGTCCCGCATCCCCGGATGGAGCTCGCCAAGAGCCGCCTCGCGCTGGGCGCCGACCAGGAAACCGATCAGGAGGGCCTGGCCGATGGTTCGAACCACCTCCAGCACCGGAGGAGCCGCTTCTGGCATCAGGCCTAAATATTATCGAATTCAGCGTCGATTGTCAGAATACGAGGATCGCCCCATGGGAAACTCCCCCGTGCCACTCGACAGGACCAGCCCTTCCCTGCCCAACATTCCGGCCGCCATTGCCGGGTTGCGTCACTTGCCGGCGTCAGCGCCGGTGGTTCAGAAGGCGCTGGCACAGTTTGAGAATCCAAACTTTGAGGTGAACGACCTCAAGAAGACCCTGCTCTCGGACCCGGCCATTGCCGCCCAAACTCTGCGGCTGGCCAACTCGGCCTATTTCGGCTTCCGAAGCGAGGTGCAAACCGTTTCCCAGGCGATTGTCCTGCTCGGGCAGAACCGGATCCGCACCCTGCTCCGCCGAGTCCTGGTCGACAAGCTCCTGGCCGAGCTGGCTCGTGGGTGCTCGGCCGCCGTTCCGCTGCGCAAGATGTCGCTGGCCACAGCCACCGCCTGCTGCGCCCTGTCCCAGCTATTGCAGCGGGGCGATGCGGAAGAGATGCTGCTGGCAGGCCTGCTACACAACATCGGCGACTTGTTCCTGCTCGCGAAATTCCCGGTGGAATACTGGCAGGCGATCCCCAACGCCGCCGCTCTCGGCTACCAGGAATCCATCCGGGCGGTGTTTGGCATGACCACCATGGAAGCGGGCAAGCGCCTGCTTGAAGCGTGGCAGTTCCCGGCTTTTTACGGGATCGCGATCGAGTGGCTCGACGACCCGCTCGCATCAGCCTGCCCGGCCGCGTTCTCTGATGCCATCGCCCTCATCCACTGCGGAAAGAAGCTGGCCGAGTCTCTCATCAGCGGCGCGGGCGTGGAGGAAGCCATCCAGACCGTGCCGCCCGAGATCAGCGAGCGTTTGAGCGCGAGTCCTGAGTTGCTGGCCGAGATCTACCAGAACCTGCCGCAGCGCATGTCCCTCGAACAGCTCCAGGCGGGAAGCCCGAAACCGCAACCGCAGATGAACCCAAATAAACGCCGATAAACCCCCGGCTTCAAATTCTGGCCAAGACAGCGTCCGTGACCGCCCGAGCGGACGCCGATCCGCCGAGGTCCTGTGGCAGCACGTTCCCCTCCGCCAGGAGGGCGGCCACTGCTTGCTCGATCGCCGTGGCAGCCGGCTGCACGTCGAGGAACTCCAGCATCATCCCGGCGCTCAGGATCGCGGCCAGCGGGTTCGCGATTCCCTTCCCAGCGATGTCCGGAGCGGAGCCATGCACCGGCTCGAACATGGAGGGATACTCCCGGCTGGGGTTGAGGTTGGCGCTGGCGGCCAAGCCCATGCTGCCGGTAATGATGGCGGCAATGTCGGTCAGGATGTCCCCAAACAGGTTCGAGGCGACCACCACTTCGAAACTCTCCGGCCGGCGGATGAAGTTCATGGCCGCGGCGTCAACCAGCAGTGACTCCGTCGATATGTCGGGATAATTCCGCGCCACATCGGCGAAGGCCCGGTCCCACAGCACCATGCCGTAACCCTGCGCGTTGGATTTGGTGACCGAGGTGACGCGCTTCTTCTTGTTGCGCCGGCGGGCCAGGTCGAAGGCGTAGCGCATCACCCGCTCGCAGCCCCGGCGGGTAAAAACGGCGGTCTGAATGGCCACTTCTTCGGGCATGTGGTGATACACGAACCCGCCCACCTGGGAGTACTCGCCTTCGGTGTTCTCCCGGATCACCACGAAATCAATAGAGCCCGGGCTCTTGCCTGCGAGCGGCGATGGCACACCGGCGTAGAGGTAAGCCGGGCGGACGCAGGCGTACTGATCGAACGCCCGCCGGATGGGCAGCAGCAGGCCGTTCAGCGTGGTGTGGTCCGGGATATCCGGATGGCCGATGGCGCCGAGGTAGATGGCGTCGGCCGAGCGCAGCAGATCGATGGCGGCCGGCGGCATCATGCGGCCATGCTGGAAGTAGTAATCGGACCCCCAGTCGTAGGATGGGAACTCGAACGTGGCGCCGTGACGCTCCCCAACGGCGGTCAGCACGCGGATGCCCTCGGGGATCACTTCGCGGCCGATACCGTCGCCCGGGATGACAGCAATTTTGAAATGGGGCATGGGATCGCTCAAAACAAAAAATAGCGCTGGGCCATCGGCAGCACGCTGGCCGGCTCGCAAGTGATCAGCTCACCGTCGACCCGAACCTCGTATGTCTCGGGGTCCACATCGATCTTGGGCCTGGCCCGGTTGTGGACCATGTCGGCCTTGCCGATCTTGCGGCAGTTCTGGACGGCGACGGCCTTCTTGCGGAGGCCGATTTTCTGCGGCACCCCGCCTTCGAGCGCCGACTTGGAAACGAAGGTCACGCTCGTCGCGGCGGTGGCCCCGCCGAAGGCGCCGAACATCGGGCGGTACAGCACCGGCTGCGGCGTGGGAATGGAGGCGTTGGCGTCGCCCATGGCGCTCCAGGCGATGAACCCGCCCTTGACGACCATCTCGGGCTTCACCCCGAAGAAGGCCGGCTTCCAGAGCACCAGATCCGCGAGCTTCCCGGGCGAGATGGAGCCGATCTCCTGGACCATGCCGTGGGTGATGGCCGGGTTGATCGTGTACTTGGCCAGGTAGCGCTTGGCGCGGCAATTGTCGTTGCGGCTGGAGTCTTCCGGGAGCGCCCCGCGCTGGACCTTCATCTTGTGGGCCGTCTGCCAGGCGCGCAGGACCACCTCGCCGATGCGGCCCATCGCCTGCGAGTCGCTCGAAA
>JBGOUJ010000033.1:0-25053 GCA_041477005.1 Terriglobia bacterium
ACACGTGGTGAAGAACGAGCTGATCCCCGCCGCCGCATCCAATGGGCCGCATAGATGAAGACGCCACGAGGATGAGATCCCGGAGAGGCTCAAGGATCCCGCGCCCGAGATCCCGTCGAGCGTCCCTGGGCCGGGAGCAAGCCGATCGATGACCTTCGCGCCCCAACCCTCCTGCCGCGTTGTACAATGTTCCCGCACCCATCATCGGAGGAACCATGCGTACACTCGCTGCTGCGATTCTGCTTCTGAGCCTGGCCGGCGCGGCGCCGCCGCAGAAGAGAGACTATGACGTGCCCGGCCCCATCGAGCTGCACATCTACCTGAGCGCCAAGCCGGGGCAGGACAAGGAACTGGAGCGGCTCTACCGCGAAGAGTTTTACCCGGCCGTGAAGCGCCAGCCGGGCTTCATCGCCACGGAGCTGATGCGAAAGCCCAACAGCAATGACTACGTCCTGCGGCACACCTTCCGGACCGAAGAGATGCGGTTGAAGTGGGTGGCGACGCCGGAGCATCAGAAGGCCTGGCCCCGGCTGACCGCTGTAAGCTCGAACACTACCTGGCAAGGCTTCGGCGTGGTGCACCCGATGCCGTGACAACCCGCTGTACGGCGGCCAACCGGTCACTCAGAAGCTGTAAAGGGAATGGATGGCCGCGAAGGAACGCGCATCAACGCGCATGAAAACAATGGCCTTACTCGCCGTGGGGACGCCCGTTACCGGACGCCCCCCGCACAGATCCGTACGGGCGCACTTTAGCGCATACGGCTCTTACCTCGGGTGCTTGGCGTCACAGCGCACGGGGTTCTAAATGGGGTTCTAAATTTAGATGCAGAATCTGCGGCCGAGGCAGGAAACGATCGACGATCGTATTGGATCGCTCCCACGGAAGACGATGCCGTTGACTGCGACGCCGTAGCGCCTGCAGCCACCCACGCGCCACCTCCCGCCGGAACATCCGTAGCGTCACGAAGTTTCCCGGTACTGCGTGGTAGTTGAAGTAGCCCTGCACCACCGACCGCAACCAATCTCCGGTGTCGGCAATCCGCTCATGCCACCGCTTGCACAACTCCTGCCGAACCGCTTGCAGTTTGCTCTGCAGCCGCTTCTTGACGGTCTGCCGCCGTACCGCAAACCAGTTGCCCTTCTCACTTTGCCACCGGACTGCCGGTCCGATTCTGGACCGTGCCGAGGTATCCCAACTACATGATCGTCTGCCGGCCGGGGCGACTGCGGCGCGAAGTCGCGGAGCAGCAACCACAAGCGTATACTCTAGTTCTGAAGTCAGGTTGAGCCATCCTAGGAAAGGACAACGTATGGCGACAAAGGTTGCAATCATCGGCTCCGGTAACATCGGCACGGATCTCATGATCAAGGTCTTGCGAGCTTCGAAGCTGCTGGAGATGGGAGCGCTGATCGGCATCGACCCGGACTCCGACGGCTTGGCCCGCGCCCGGCGCCTCGGCGTGCCCGCCACGCACAAGGGCATCGATGGCTTCCGCCAGATGCCGGCTTTTGACGACATTCGGATCGTCTTCGACGCCACCTCCGCCAAGGCGCATCACCGGCACAACGAATTCCTGCGCGCCCACGGTAAGCAGGTGATTGACCTGACCCCGGCCGCCATCGGCCCCTACGTGGTCCCGGTGGTGAACATGGGCGAGCACCTCGACGCGCCGAACCTCAGCATGGTGAGCTGCGGCGGCCAGGCGACAATCCCCATGGTGGCGGCGGTGAACCGGGTGGCGCGGGTCTACTACGCCGAGATTGTCGCCACCATCGCCAGCAAGTCCGCCGGGCCGGGAACCCGCGCCAATATTGACGAGTTCACCCAGACTACGGCGCGGGCCATTGAGACGGTCGGCGGCGCGACCAAAGGCAAAGCGATCATCGTGTTGAATCCCGCCGAGCCGCCGCTGATCATGCGCAACACGATCTTCTGCTTGAGCGAGGAGGCCGACACAGAGGAAATTGCCCGCTCGGTCCAGAGCATGGTCGAGGACGTGCGCTGCTACGTTCCGGGTTATCGCCTCAAACAGCAGGTGCAATTCGAGCCGATCGGCGCGGCAAAACCGCTGCAAATTCCCGTGATCGGCCGGTTCACGGGAATCCGGTCCTCCATCTTTCTGGAGATCGAGGGCGCCGGACACTACTTGCCGCCCTACGCGGGTAACCTGGACATCATGACATCGGCCGCGCTCAAGACCGCGGAGCGACTGGCGGAAGCCAGGCTGAACTGAGGGACCACGAATGAAGAACAACACCAAGCTTTACATCCAGGATGTCACGCTGCGGGACGGGATGCATGCCATCCGCCACCAGTACACGGTCGAGCAGGTCGCCCGAATTGCGCGGGCGCTTGACGCCGCCGGCGTGGACGCCATCGAGGTGACGCATGGCGACGGACTCGCTGGCTCCAGCTTCAATTACGGCTTTGGGGCCCACACCGATTTCGAATGGATCACGGCGGTGGCGCAGAACGTCCAGCGCGCCACCGTGACGGCACTGCTGATACCCGGCATCGGCACGGTGGAAGACTTGCACTGCGCTTACCAGGCCGGCGCCCGCTCTGTTCGCATCGCCACGCACTCGACCGAAGCCGATATTTCGAAGCAGCACATGGAATACGCTCGCCAGCTCGGCATGGACGTGGCGGGGTTCCTCATGATGGCCCACATGACGCCGCCCGCCGAGCTCGCCCGGCAGGCGAAGCTGATGGAGTCCTACGGCGCGCACTGCGTCTACGTCGTAGACTCGGCCGGCGCTCTTCTCATGCACGAGGTGGCCGAACGGTTCCAGGCTTTCGCCGACGTCCTCGACCCCAAGACCGAGAGAGGAATGCACGCCCACCACAATCTCTCGCTGGGCGTGGCGAACACGCTCGTGGCCATTGAGCACGGCGCGACGCGCGTGGATGGCTCTTTGGCCGGCATGGGCGCGGGCGCCGGCAATGCGCCGCTGGAGGTGTTCATCGCCGTGGCGAACCGGCTGGGTCTCCAGCACGGCTGCGATGTGTTTGCACTGATGGATGCCGCCGAGGACCTGATCCGGCCGCTGCAGGACCGTCCCGTCCGCGTGGATCGCGAGACGCTATCGCTCGGCTACGCCGGCGTCTATTCGAGCTTTCTCCGCCACGCCGAAGCCGCTTCCCACCGCTACGGCATCGACACCCGCGACATTCTGGTCGAGCTGGGCCGGCGCCGCATGGTCGGCGGCCAGGAAGACATGATCGTCGACGTGGCGCTCGATCTCGCCAAGGCTCGCAACGCTGAGAAGACACAAACCACACAGAAATGATCCCGCTCCGGATGCTCTCCCGGAGTGACCGGGTGGTGTATCATTGTTCCGAGCGCCTTGGATGGTGGCCCATGTTGGCTCGCTATTCCGGCCTCGCGGTATCAACCCACGTCGCTTCTGCGTTTCCGCGGCGCACTCTCGAACCCCCGTCAAACTCACTGTGGAGGTCAGCGATTGCCACCGCGAGTTTTCCTGATCCATCGTGGCGAGCGTGGCTTTTGAAGTATGGATGGTAACTCACTCAGGAGGAGAATCGCATGATCAGACGTAGAGATTTTCTAGCGCTCGGAGCGGCGGCGCCCGCCGTTGGCGCCCTGCCCGCTTTCGGGGCGCGGCCGACTATCGGCGCGGTCAAGACCCGCTCGGCGGGAAAGGTTGAGACTGTCTTCAAGTCGCCGCCCGGCTCGAAGCCGAACGGACTCCAGGCGACCACCGAGGGCCTCTGGATGATCGACCAGGGCGAAGGCAATCGAGCGTATCTGGTCAGCTATTCGGACGGCAAGGTTTTGCGCTCGTTCGAAACGGAAACGGACCGCTCCAGCGGCATCACGTTCGATAACGGGACGCTATGGATTGGATCGACCTACAACCGCGAGATCGTCCGTTGCGACGCGACGACCGGCAAGACCATCGAGAAGCACTTCACTCCCGGAGCGGGCGTGATTTACCAAATGGTCGGGGATCCGCCCGGCCGTAGCAGCCCGCTGGCAAAGGGGCAGCCGGGGCAGGGGAAGAAGAAGGGGGCGGGGCAGGGGAAGAACCTGGACCCGAGCAAGGTGGGAGGATTCCAAGCCGGACAACTGCTCGGCGGGCGCGCCCTCGGGACCGGTGCGCACGGCCAGGAGGTCAGGGACGGCAAAGTCTGGATGGCGGTGCCTCCAGCGCGGATGATCTTCTGCCTGGATCCCAAAACCTGGGTGGTACAGAAGCGGTTCGACACGGCCGGCAACCGTCCCCATGGAATCGGTTGGGAGGGCAAGTACCTGTGGTGCACCGATTCCAATTTGAATGCCTTTTTCAAGCGCGACATCGACACAGGCGAGATTCTCGAGAAGATTCAACTGGCGGATTCGGATCCGTTACCCCACGGCATGACCATCTGGGAAGGGATGATGTGGTATTGCGACGACATGGGCATCGTTTGCCGCTTGAAGATATAGGGGAAGCGTTGCGCGGGTGAAACCGGCGCGGAAGACCGCGCTATAGCAAACCGGGGGGGCGGCGTGCTCCGGGCAAAACTCGTTCCGGGCTCAGCGAATGTTTTTTAAGCCTGAATGCAGGCGAGGGGGTGGTTTGTGCGTTTCCTGTTTGTGGTGACCTGTTGCTCTCTCTTCAGCTTGGCCCTGTTCGCGCAAAGCGACCGGGGGACCATCACTGGAACTGTCTAGGACCAGGCAAATGCCGTCGTCCCGGGCGCCAGCGTTATCGCCCGAAATACGGAGACCGGCGCGCAGTACGATACGGTGACGACGTCGACCGGCAATTACACGCTCTCGCAACTGCCTGCCGGAATCTACGATATAAGCGTCGAAACGGCTGGGTTCAACAAGTTCGTGCAACAGGGCATTCGGGTTTTCGTTGCCCGGACCGAGCGTGTCGACGCCACCTTGAAGGTCGGCGGTACGACGGAATCGGTCACCGTGACCGCCGATGCCTCCTTGCTCAAGACTGAAAATGCCGAGCAGAGCATTACCATCGGCAAAGAGAAACTGGACGAGCTGCCTTTGGATTTCGGGCAGCGGGGCAATACCGCGAGCGCCAACATTCGCAACCCGTACACCTTCGTTACGCTGGTGCCGAGCGGGAGCATTTCCCTTTACTCGACGATCCGCTTGAATGGCTCTCCGATTAATACCTTCCAAGTCCGGGTGGAAGGACAGGAAGCTAACAACAACCGCCTGATGATCCGCCAGGACCAGCTTCAGCCCTCCGTGGAAGCGCTCGAGGAGGTATCGGTCCAGACCAGCAATTTCGCTCCCGAGTACGGCCAGGTCGCCGGCGGCATGTTCAATCTCACCGCCAGGTCCGGCACCAACCAGTACCACGGCAGCTTGTTCGAGTACTTCGTCAACGAAGATCTGGGCGCCGGGATTCCCTTTACCAACAGCGGGAACGGACACCTGCTGCGGCCGCCCAACCGGAGAAACGACTTCGGCGGCAGCTTCGGCGGCCCGGTCTGGATTCCCAAGCTCTACAACGGTCGCAACAAGACCTTCTTCTTCTTCGCCCTGGAAGAGTTTTACCAGCGCCAAGTCACCGCTGGAGTTCGGCAGACCGTGCCCAGCGCCGCGATGCGGAACGGGGATTTCAGCGGGGCGCTGACCAACCGCCAACTCGGCACGGACCCACTCGGGCGGGCGATTATGGAGAATACCATCTACGATTGGCTCACCAATCAAACTGTGAGTGGACAGGTAGTCCGCGACCCGTTCCAGAACAACATAATCCCGCAAAGCCGGCTCGATCCGGTTGCCATGAAAATCCAGGCGCTCATCCCTGCCCCCACCCGGCCGGGAGTTTTCAACAACTGGGATCAGGCGTTTAGCGCCGTGACTACGGAGAGAATTCCGTCCATCAAGATCGATCAGAACTTCAGCAACCAGGGGAAGCTGTCCTTCTTCTACTCGCGGTATACGGGCCCACACTACAACGGCTCGGATGGCCTGCCCGCTCCGATCACGATGGTGCGCCTTATCGACACTCTCAGCTACACGATCCGGGTCAACTATGATCAGCCGATTACACCGACGCTGCTGATTCACGCCGGCGTCGGGTTCGTGCGTCACCCCAATCCGGACTTTAGTATCCCCGAGGTCCTCAATTACGACCCAATCGCAGGACTGGGCCTAAAGGGCGCTCTTTTTGGCAAAGGTTTTCCCGACATCAGCAGCCTCAGCTCACCCACCGGCGGCGGCATGTCGCTGAACATGGGGGCCAACGGCGGTCCCATCTGGTTGAACAAGCCGACCGCCGTGCTGAGCGCCTCGCTGGTGCGCGGCAACCATGCTTACAAGGTCGGGGGCGATTGGCGCATCGACTCGCTCACCACCAAGAGTTTTACGGGAGAGTTCGGTGGGTACAATTTTGACCTCGCCCAGACCGGCCTTCCTTACACCCAGGGACAGGCGCTGTCAGGCGGCAACGTTGGACTACCGTACGCCAGCTTTCTGCTCGGTCTGGTGAACACTGCCAGCATCTCCAACCCCGTCGATCCCCAAACCCGGAAGCCGTCCTGGTCGCTGTTCGCGCAAGACAACTGGAAAATTACGCGTAAGCTCACCCTCGACTACGGCCTGCGATGGGACTATCAGGGATACGGCGACGAGATCCATCACCGCGCGAGCGAGTTCTCACCGACGACACCGAACCCCTCCGCCGGCGGCCTGCTGGGCGCCACGATCTACGAGGGCAACGGTGCAGGAACTTGCAATTGCACCTTCACGAAGACGTATCCGTACGCGGTCGGTCCGCGAATCGGGGTTGCTTATCAGGTCCTCCCTAAGACGGTGTTGCGCGCCGGCTGGGGCATTACGTATGTGGAGACGGGAGTCGGCCAGTCGAATATCCTCCCCAATTTGGGGACGGGCGGCTGGAACAGTATCAGCTTCTCGAACCCGGCGTACGGCGCCCCGGCGCTGTTCCTGAGCAACGGCCTGAACTACAACCTGGCGGACTTGTATACCGTCGTCTATAACGCCGGGATCCGGCCTTCGCCCGGCCAGCTCAACAGCCCCCCGAATTACATCGATCGCAACGCGGGCCGCCCGGCAAGGCTGAACCAGTGGAACATCTCGCTACAGCGCGAAATCACCAAGGATCTGGTGCTGGAAGCCGCCTACGTGGGCAACCGGGGCGCCTGGTTCGAGTCCGATTCTTTGATCAATCTGAATGCGAACACGCCGGAACGCCTCGCGGCGTTCGGCCTGGATGTCAACAATCCGGCCGACCGGACGCTGCTCACCTCGCCCCTGAGCTCGCCGCAAGTCCAGGCTCGATTCAAAGCGCCTTATGCAGCGTTCCCGCTCAGCGCTACGTTGGCCCAGGCTCTCCGGCCGTACCCGCAGTTCGGCGCCATTGGCGTTCAAGGGGCGGCGTTAGGGAACACCTGGTATGACTCGTTGCAGGGGAAGCTCACCAAGCGCCTCTCGCATGGCCTGGATCTCTTGAGTACTTTCGTGTGGCAGAAGGAGCTGGACACGACGGAAGGCTCATCGGCTGGTGGTCCACCGACAGCCTTCGTCAACAACGTCTTCAACCGTTCACTGCAGAAGACCCTCTCGAGTCTCTCGCAGCCACTGGCTTTGGTGGTCGCGTTCAACTACCGGGCGCCCGCGTGGGGGCCGCGCCGGTGGATGCGCACAGCGGTGCGCGACTGGACCATCGGCGGGATTCTGAAGTACGCGAGTGGGCTGCCGATTCCTATTCCAGTCGCGCAGAACAATCTCAGCGCGATTCTGTTCCAAAACACCTACGTCAACCGGGTGTCCGGCCAGCCGCTGTTCCTGAAAGACCTCAACTGCCACTGCATCGACCCCAACAAGGACTTCGTGCTGAACCCGAACGCGTGGGCTCAGCCGGCCGCGGGGCAGTTCGGCGTATCGAACCCCTTCTACGGTGACTATCGTTACCAGCGCACGCCCAGCGAACAGATGAGCCTGGGCAGGATCTTCCGTATCCGGGAAGGGATGAGATTCCAGATCCGCGCGGAGTTTTTCAACGTGTTTAACCGAACGTACCTGAACCAGCCCACCTCGGCCAACGCCCTGCAGGCGCAGGGCCGGACCGCGTCGGGTGTAACCACGAACGGGTTCGGGTACATCAATCCGGGATCAGTCTTGAATCCGCCGAGAAACGGCCAGATCGTGGCGCGATTCCAGTTTTGATTTGGGCCGCGAATAAATGCGAATGCACCCCTTTTATTGTGCATGGCGGGGCTGCTCGGCGAGTTGGATTTGCATGCACAGGTTCATGGCGGGGGTGACTTCGTGGAAGACCGCCAGAATCGATTCGACCAGATCGGCTCCGGCCGAGCTTTTCACTTCGCACTCGGGCATGGGGTAGAAAACCTGGAATCCGGACCAGTGACTTTTTGGCGCCCCATCGAGCAGCCGCCGGAGCTTCCCCATGCCCGGGAAATCGTCCTTTGAGAAACACACCGGCTCGTTCCAACTGCCGGCGTGAAGCACGAAGCCTTCGCGCCGCACCAGCCGCTCCAGCTCACTCTCCATGGGGCCTTTCGGCTTGAGCGCCGCGACCAGGCGGCGCCAGTCCCAGTCGGGGCGCAGCTCGCAATACCGGTGCTCCGGCGGCGCTTTCACGTAGCCGCGCTCGACCTGCATCCCGCACTTGAACAGCCGCTTGTCGGTGTCCATCATCAGGAAGAATTTCGAGCAGCCGAAGCTGGCGTTGTTCGAGACCGGCTTGGCCTCGCGATTGGCGCGCGGGAGGTAGCCGATCCACTGCCAGTAGACGCCCCGGCCCCAGCGCTCGGTCACGAATCCTTGCTGGTAGCGGGCTTCGAGCGCCAGCTTGAGGATGCGGGTGATGCGCTCGTGGTCTTCGAGCTTCCCGACGCGGATGCCGCGCCGAAAGTCCAGAAACTCCGGCCGGAAGCCGATGGCCGCCCGAGGGAACGGCTCGCTGATGCGGGTTCCACGCCGAGAGTGGCTTGCCGCCGGCGGTAGTAGTTTTGCTGCATTTTCCACCATGGAGGATATACTATCGCCGATGCCGATGAAGAAAGTAGCGCGGCGATCGATGCCGGCCGCGTTGGGGCTGGCGCTGCTCTTGCTCCTGGGGCGTCCCTCGGCACCGCCGGGGCCGTCCCCGCAGGGCCTGTGGGCGCAGGAGCTGGCCAAGAATGGCTTCCGGTCTTTGGCGCGCTACGCCACCGAGGAAGACGCGGTGCTCGCCGGGCAGAAGAAGGACCTCGGCTCGGCCGTCCTCGAGGGCCCCGCTGAGGTCGAGGTTGATACGGTCGCTTCCTGGACGCTGCGCTTCACGGTGGGCCGCGCCGGGATGAAGCCGGGCGGTGGAATCCGCCTAGCCTTCGCTCACGGCATGGGAGGCGAATGGGGCGGCTACCACTTGTAGGCCGCCAGCCAGGACGGCGGCAATTACCTCAACGTCGAGGCGGCCCCCGGCGCGAGGTTTCGCATCACGCCCAAGCCGTGGCGCACGGGGGCCGCCGGGGCGGCATCCGGACCGGATGAGACGTTCCGGCGCTACCACCCGTGGCAGTGGATCACCGAATTCGTGCTCGAAGACAAGCCTCTCCAGCCGGGCGACGTGATCTCCATCCGTATGGAGCGCCTCCGCGTCCAGCAGCGCGACGAGACGGCCTTCCTCTTCAAACTCTACGTCGATGCCGACGGCGACGACGATTACCTGCCGCTCGCTCACTCCCCTTCGATTCACATTCACGGCGCGAATTACGGTGAAGGCCGAGGGCACGGCCCCGATCGACCGGATCTACCTGCTGCGAAATTCTCAGGTGATCTATGCCCAGCCGGGCGGGGATCTCAGCGCCCGGTTCGAATACGTCGACAACTCGCCCGGCTGGAAAGGATCGTTTTACTACGTCCGGGTGGAGCAGAAAGACGGCAAGCAGGCGATTTCGAGCCCGGTTTGGGTGGACTGATCCCTCGCCGCGGGAAAGGCCGGCACGCCGGTAGAGAGCCTCAGGCGGCATCCCTGCAAGAGATTTTGCGCTGGGCTATTGCGGTGGTGGTATTCTATCAACCGAGCCGCAACCGTAAGAGGAGGTTCCGCTATGCCATCACTTGTTTCCCGACGTTGCTTTCTTTTCCAGGCGGCCGGTGCGGCCACAGCCTATGCCTTTGCCGCCACCGAGACCTCCGGCAAGCCTCTGCGCGGCATCTTCATCATCATGGCCACGCCGTTTACCGAGTCGGGCGCGGTGGACTTCGAGGACCTGGAAAAAGAAGCCGGCTGGCTCGACCGCTGCGGCGTGCAGGGGATGGTGTGGCCGCAATTGGCCAGCGAGTACATTACGCTGAGCAAGGAGGAGCGCCTGCGCGGGATGGAGGTCCTGGCGCGGGCGGCGCGGGGCAAGAAGCCGGCCCTGGTGCTCGGGGTGCAGGGTCCCAACACCGCCGCCGCTCTCGAATACGTGCGCCACGCGGAAAGCCTGGCGCCCGACGCCCTGATCGCCATTCCGCCGACCGAGGCCAAGACCCTGGACGATTTCCGCGAGTACTACCGGGCGATCGCCCGGGCCGCCAAGCGGCCTCTCTTCATGCAGACCACCGGCGGCGCCAAAGGCATCGCCCCCTCGGTCGATTTCATGCTGGAGCTGGCGCGCGAGCTGCCGAACTTCCGCTATGTCAAGGAGGAATACGAGCCGGTGATCCAGCGGGGGACCGAACTGGCCAAGCACCGTGACGTGATCAACGGTGTCTTCAGCGGCGCCGCCGGCAAAGGCATGCTGTACGAGATGAGCCTGGGCTTCGACGGCACCATGCCCGGCGCTCCTTACTCCGACGTCTACGCCCGGATCTGGTCGCTTTACCAGTCGGGCGAGCATGAAAAGGCCCGCGAGGTCTTCGCGCACCTGTTGCTAATTATAAATACCGAGCAGCAGATCCCCGGCACACGCCGCTACATCATGAAGAAGCGCGGCGTTTTCAAGACCCTGGTTTCCCGGCGGGACAAGTCCGTCCTCACCCCGGCGGCCATCAAGGAAATCGAGTTTCAATTCGAGGGGCTGAAACCTTACTTGACGGTATGACGCTGTTCCGGCCCGGGGTGCTGTTCTGGACCATTGTGCTGGTCGGGCTGGCGCCTTTTTTCCTGCGCTACCGCTCCCTGACGCCCCCCAGCAAAGCTTTCATCGCGTGGGACCGCCAGGTGATTGCGATTCGCCTGGCCGAGTGGGTTACCATTCTCTTCTACCTGGGCACAGTCTATTACTGGCGCTGGAGCCTTCCGCTCACCAGCCACGCTCGGGCCGCAGCCGTGGCGGGTTTGGCGGTGACGGCGGCGGGCGCGGCGCTGGCATCCTGGAGCAAGGTCGTGCTGGGCGATTTCTTTTCGACCACTCTGGGCGTGAAGAAGGACCACCAGGTCATCACCAGCGGCCCTTATCGCTGGGTACGCCATCCGATCTACACCGGCCTGCTGCTGGTGGTCGTGGGCGGAGCGCTCGTGTATGACAGCGGCACGGCGCTGCTGCTGCTGGCCGTGCCGTTCTGCGCGTTCTTCTACTGGCAGAGCGTGCTGGAAGAGAAGCTCCTGGTCAACCACCTCGGGGAGGCCTACTTACAATACCGGTCGAAGACCGGCCGCCTGCTGCCCCGTTTTCCGGGTTAGACTGGAACCTTGTTAGCCGTCAGAAAGGCAGCAGTCAGCTATCAGCCGTCAGCTTTCAGCAAGCTTGTGCTTCGTCGGGCTGGAGTGGGTGCTGATAGCCGATGGCTGATAGCTGATGGCTGATATCATGCGGGCACTCATCTTGCTGGTGGCCGCGGCGTTGCCGCTGGCGGCCGAGCTGCGGACCGACATTGAATTTGCCGTTGTAGACGACGTGCACCTTACCCTGGACGCCTATGTTCCCGAGGGAGCAGGGCCGTTCAAGGCGGTGATCGTGGTCCACGGCGGCGGCTGGATCAACGGCGACAAACAGACCTACGTCAAGCCGCTGTTCGACCCGCTGACCCGCGCCGGCTTCGCCTGGTTCACCATCAACTACCGGCTCGCGCCGAAATACCACTTCCCGGCGGCGGTCGACGACGTCGAGAGCGCCGTCCGGTACGTCAAGTCGCACGCGAAGCAGTACAAGGTCGATCCGAAAAGAATCGCCCTGATGGGCGAATCGGCGGGCGGCCACCTGGTCGCCTTTGTCGGCGCACAGGATAAGCCGGCAGCTCAGGTGGCCGCGGTTGTCTCGTTTTACGGGCCGCACGATCTGGCCGCGCGGTCCGAGGCGCAAAACAGGCTCACCGATCCGGTCAAAGCCTTCCTGGGCCTGGCCGAGATCAATTCCGACGCGCTCGCCACGTTGCGAAAGGCCTCGCCGATCACTTATGTTCACAAGGGTATGCCACCCTTCCTGCTGATCCACGGCACCGCCGACCAAATGGTGCCGTTCGATCAGTCGGTAAAGATGTGCGCCGCGATGAAGAAGGCTGGAGCCTCTTGCGAGCTTTTTGCGGTCGATGGGGGCGTGCATGGCGTGGGCCCCTGGGAGAGGGATCGTGCTTTTCAGGCTTACAAGGAAAAGATGGTGGAGTGGCTCCGGAAAACGCTAATCCCGACTTCTTGATCGCGGCCGGGGCGGCGGAGGCCAGGGTTGCGGAAGCTGGGGCAGCGGCCGAAAATGATACAGTGTGACTGTTTCCGAACGGAAGGAGCCGAGCTATGACCCGCCGCCATCTTCTCTCCACTGCGCTGGCCGGGGCGCCCGTTGCCGCCCTCGCCAACACCCCCCAGAGCGACCGGCCACGAGGCCAGGCCAAGCCCGCCAAGGTGACCCGCATCGAGGCGATCCTGCTGCAGAAGGCGCTCAAGGAACGCTTCTGGATGTCGAACTCGCCCATCGGCGGCTTCAACCCCAAGGCCACCCGCATGATATTGAAGCTACACACCGACGCCGGGATCACGGGCTACGGGGAAGGCGGCGGGGGCGGGGCCGACCTGCTGCGCAAGGGATTCGCCGACCTGGTGATCGGCGAAGATCCCTTCATGGTCGGCAAGATCTGGGAAAAGATGTTCGCCACCACGTATGGCCGCGACGCGGCGATCAAGGGCTGGTCGCAGCCCGGCGTGATCTCCCTGATGGCCGCCATCGACGCGGCGCTCTACGACTTTATGGCCAAGTCGGCCGGTCAGCCGCTCTACAAGTTCCTCGGCGGGTATCGGGACACCGTGCCCGTCTACGTCACCGGCGGGTATTATCGCGAGGGCAAGGGCATTCCCGAGCTGGTCCAGGAAGTCCGCGGCTACATCGACCAGGGCTTCAACGCCCTCAAGCTGAAGGTCGGCGGCATCAGCGGCGGCTACAGCGTCCAGGACGATTACAATCGCGTCAAGGCGGTGCGCGAGTCGGTGGGGCCGAAGGTGAAGATCATGCTCGACGTCAACCGCGGCTGGGACCTGGCCACCGCGATTGAAGCCTCCAACAAGCTCTACGACCTGGATATCACGTGGCTCGAGGAGCCGCTGCACTGGTACGACGACGTGGAGGCCCTGAAGCGGCTGAAAATGAACACGCGTATCCCGCTGGCCTCCGGCGAGGGCGAGATCACCCGCTGGGGCGCGCGCCGGCTGATCGAAACCGGGGCCATCGATTTTCTACAGTTCGACTGCCACGCCCACGCTGGCGTCACCGAATGGCGCAAGATCGCCGGCATGGCCAGCATGTGCCACATGCTGATGGCTCCGCACCACGAGCCGCCGCTGCACGGCCACCTGCTGGCTTCGGTCCCCAACGGCTACATCCTGGAAGGCTTCGCCAACCCCGACCGCGACCCCTTCTGGTTTGAAATCTACGATCGCAAGCCACGGATCGAGAAGAGCATGCTTTATCTCGACGACACCCCCGGCCAGGGAATCGAATGGCGGCAGAAGGCGATCGAGCAGTACGGAACCAGGATCATTTAGCGATTGGTTGATCTGTTACTCGTGCCTGAGACACACGATCGGGTCGAGCCCGGCGGCCCTATTGGCGGGGTAGAAGCCGAAGAAGAGGCCGACGCCGGCGGCGATGGCGAAGCCCATCATGACCCAGAACGGGGAAACGTAGGTCGGGAGCGCGGGCACCAGCGTCCGGACTGTCCAACTGATCATCGCCCCGATCAGGATGCCCAGGGCGCCGCCGACACTGGTCAGCGTGATGGCCTCGATCAGGAACTGGGCGCGGATGTCGTTGCGGCGGGCGCCCACCGCCTTGCGGATGCCGATTTCGGCCGTCCGCTCGGTCACCGAGATCAGCATGATGTTCATCACGCCGATGCCGCCCACGAGCAGGCCGATCGAGCTGATCACGCCGGTCAGAATCACCAGCGCCCCGGTCAACTGGTCCCAGAGGTTCGAAAGGAAGTCGGGCATGGTGACTTCGAAATCGTTGTCAGCGGCGGCCGGTACGCGGCGAAGGCGGCGCAGCGCGGCAACGACCTCGTCTTCGGCGGCGGGCAAGTCGCGCGAGTCGCGCACCGAGATGGCGATGAAGTGCTCCCGGATTTCCGGGTAGAGCTTGTGGAAGGTCGAGTAGGGGATGCAAACAAAGATGTCCACGCCCGGTCCGCCGAAGAATCCTGTGTCCTTCTCGAACACGCCCGCGACCTCGAACGGCAGCCCGTTGAGCCGCAGGACCTTGCCGATCGGATCGACGTTGGGAAAAAGAGACGCGGCGATGCCCTGGCCGATCACCGCTATGAAACGCGCGTGATCCTCGTCGTATCTCGAGATGAAGCGCCCCTGCGCGGTTTCAAATATGGGAATGGCGGCGGCGTAGTTGGCATCCACGCCGCGCAGGATCGAGTTGTCGACCCGCTCGTTGCCGTAGCGGAGATCGTTGGAGTCGCCGAAGAAAACGGCGCGGGTGGCGAAGGCTGAGGCGTACTCGACCGTGGGGCAGGATTCGCGGATCACGCGCGTGTCGTCGTAGCTCAGATACTTGCGCTGGCGAATGGCCTCCGGCATTCGCCCGAAGCGGGCCAGCGGAATGCGGGTAACGAAGAACGCCTTCGCGCCCAGGGCCTGGACCCGGCTCATGATGTTGCGGTTCAGCCCGTCGATGATGGCCGCCACGGCGATCACGGAGGTGACGCCGATGATTACCCCCAGCACGGTGAGAAACGACCGCATCTTGCGGCTGCGAATGCCGTCCAGCGCGATCATCAGGCTTTCGTAAAGCTCGGAGCGGGACATACCGTCTTCATTCGGTCCGCAGCGCTACCACGGGGTCGAGCCGCGCCGCCTTCACGGCCGGGTAGATGCCGAAGAACAGGCCGATGGTCGAGGAGAGCACCACCCCCAGGGCGGCGGCCCAGAGCTTCACGTCGGCGGGAAAGTCGGCCAGCAGGCGCACCAGCAGCGCCGCGGTGAAGCCGAGCGCGACTCCGACTACGCCCCCCGCCACGCACAGCATCACGCTCTCGGTCAGGAACTGCCGCAGGATGTCCACTTGGCGGGCGCCGCAGGCCCGCCGGATGCCGATCTCCTTGGTCCGCTCGGTGACGCTCACCAGCATAATATTCATAATGACAATGCCGCCGACCACCGCCGAGATCGAAGACAGCAGGAGAAAAACCGTGAAGAACGAGGAGCTGATCTGTTGCCAAAGGCTGATGTAGCTCTCGGCGGTGCCGATGTAAAAATCCTCGCGCTTGTCGCCGGTGATGTGGCGGCGGGCGCGCATCAGCAGGCGCACCTGGTCCTGGGCCTGCTGGAAGATGCGGTCGCCGCCGCCGGCCTTGGCGTTGACGACGATGGTGCGGCGCGCTCCGGTGAGGCGCAGGAACACGGTCAGCGGAATCACGACGTAATTGTCCTGCTCCTGGCCGAGCACCGCGCCGATCCGCTCGAAGGCGCCGATGATCAACATCTCGTCCTTGCCCACGCGCACCGTCTTGCCCAGCGGGTCGATTCCGGCAAACAGCTTCGAGCGTAGCGCGTATCCAATCAGGCAAACGGGGGCTTGGTGCAGCTCCTCGAGATCGGTGAAATAGCGGCCGATCTCGACCGTGCGGTTGCCGATGTAGCCCATGCTGGCGGTCTGGCCGATCAGGGTCTGGTCCTGCAGTTCCTGGTCGCGGTAGCGGACCCTCACGACCGAGCTGGCCTCCGCCCCGAGAGCCTCACAGGCGGTGCACGCCTCGCGGATGGCCTGCAGGTCGTCGCGCGTGACGTCGCGGTTGCGGCGGGCGCGGATGATCTCATCGAAGTTGGCGGAGGCGAACGGCATCTTGCCCACCTGGAAGACGTTGGTCCCCAGGTTGGCGATCTTCTGCTCGACGTAGGTGTTGGCCCCTTGCACCATCGTAATCACCGCCATCAGGGTGGCCACGCCCATGGTGATCCCCAGC
This sequence comes from Terriglobia bacterium, assembly GCA_041477005.1. GTDB lineage: Bacteria > Acidobacteriota > Terriglobia > Bryobacterales > JACQDG01 > JBGOUJ01. Next base: position 16,340 of record JBGOUJ010000033.1, read on the forward strand.
ACCGTCAGAAAGGCGCGGAGCCGGTGCGCCCGGATCGCGGCGCCGGCGATAGAGACGTTGGTGCGAAGATCGGGCATCACAAAGGCCGAACACGCAGACATAGGACCATAACGACGGGCCGATCGACAGGCTGGGGCAGGCTGTTCTCTTCACGCGTCCGCGTATCGGCACTCCTCGCCCATGTCTGCTTTACCATTGGAACCGCTTCCACTTCCTGCCCACCTGAATGAGGATCTTGCCGCTCGGTTCCGGAAGCCGAAAAACAAGGTCCTTGTGCTGTTGGTAGCTGATCTCTACCGCCCCAGCTTTGATTTTGCGCGTGGCGTCGGAAACGGAGTCAGCGAGCCCATATCTCGCGAGGAATCTGTCGACCCGAAGTGCCAGCTTGCCCTCGGGGTCTCGGATAAGAACCGACTTCGCCTTGTCATCCGCGACCGTCTCAATGTCGTCGGGCACCTGCCTTTCCTGCACTTCACGGCGAAACCTCTCGGCTCCCCTCTCCGCCTCCGCCGCCGAGTGGAAATCGGTGACGATGCGGCGGGCGAGGTCCTTCTTGGCGTCCATCGGGCGCCCGCCCCTCTGGATGGCGCCGATCGCGGCCAGGCTCAGGTCGGTCAGCAGCTCGTAGTAGCGCCACATCAGCTCGTCGCTGATCTGCATCACCTTGCGGTACATGACCTCCGGCGGCTCGGTGATGCCGATGTAGTTGCCGAGCGATTTGGACATCTTTTGCACGCCGTCCAAACCTTCCAGCAACGGCATGGTGGCGACGATCTGCGGCGGCTGGCCGAGGTCTCGCTGAATCTCGCGGCCGACCAGCAGGTTGAATTTCTGGTCGGTGCCTCCCATCTCGACATCGCAGCGCAGCGCCACCGAATCGTAACCCTGGGCCAGCGGATAGAGCAGCTCGTGGACCGAGATGGGCGCGCCGGAGCGGTAACGCTTCGAGAAATCGTCGCGCTCCAGAATCCGCGCCACCGTGTAGCGCGAGCAGAGCCGGATGACGTCGTCGAACTTCATGGCCCCCAGCCACTCGCTGTTGAAGCGGACCTCGGTGCGGTCGGGATCGAGAATCTTGAACACCTGCGCCTTGTAAGTCTCGGCGTTGGCGTCGATCTGCTCGCGGCTCATCGGCGGGCGTGTGGCGTTGCGGCCGGAGGGATCGCCGATCAGGGAGGTGAAATCGCCGATCAGAAAGATGACCGTGTGGCCGAGATCCTGAAAGTCCTTCAGCTTGCGCAGCACCACGGTGTGGCCGATATGGAGGTCGGCCGAGGTGGGGTCGAAACCCGCCTTGACCCGCAGCGGCCGGCCGGCGGCCAGGCGCTCGCGCAGCTCCGGCTCCGAGATGATCTCGGCCATTCCCTTGCGTAAGCAGGCGAGTTGCTCGTCGATGGAGAGAAGCGTCACGGGCGCAGCACCCTTCGGCCTTCGATCCGGTAGCGGCCGCTCAGCACCAGAAGGATCGCTTCTGTATAGATGCGGTGCTCCTGGGCGAGGATGCGGGCTGCCAGGGTCTCCTCGGTATCGTCGTCGCGAACTTCCACCGCCGCCTGCACGAGGATCGGGCCGGCGTCGAGAAACTCGTCCACGAAGTGCACGGTGCAGCCGGTGATCCTCACCCCGTGCTCCAGGGCCTGGCGCTGGGCTTCGAGACCCGGAAACGAGGGCAGCAGGGCCGGATGGATGTTCAAGATGCGGTTCGGAAACTGCTGCACGAACCAGGCGCTCAACAGCCGCATGAAGCCGGCCAGGCACACCAGGTCCACTTGGCGATTCTGCAACTCGGCCACCACCAGCCGGTCGTAGGCCTCCCGCTCCAGACCCTTGGAGGGGAGCACGACCGCCGGAATGCCTCGGGCGCGCGCCTTCTCGAGACCCGGCGCATTCGGGTTATTGCTGATAACCACGGCGACCTCGGCCGAAATCCTGCCGGCCGCCGCGTTGTCGGCGATGGCCTCGAAATTGGACCCTCGACCGGAAAGCAGCACACCCAAGCGATGCTGGACAGCAACCGACATTTTTCGCCTTTTGCCTCTGGAATTCTGCCTGTTGCCCCCGAGGCGCAGCCGCGTCTCAGGCCCACACCACTTTCCGCTTGCCGCGGATGACGTCCCCGACCACGTAAGCCGGCTCGCGGATGGAAGCGAGCGCGCGCAGGGCCCGCGTTTCCGCTCCACGGGGCACAGCCAGGACCATGCCGAGGCCCATGTTGAAGGTGCGGAGCATCTCGCTTTCCTCGACGTTGCCGATGCGGCGCAGGAAATCGAAGATCGGAAGCACGGGCCAGGCGCCGAGGCGGATGCGCGCCGCTCTACCCGCCGGGAGCATGCGCGGGACGTTAGCAGTGATGCCGCCGCCGGTGATATGGGCAGCGCCGCGCAGAAGGCCTTTCTGCAGCAACAGCCGGAGGGGCGCCAGGTAGCTCCGATGCACCTTCAGCAGCTCCTCGCCGACCTTGATGCCGAGCTCGGGCAGAAACGTCCGGGGCCCGTAACCCGCCACCTCGAACAGGAGCTTGCGGGCGAGCGAGTAGCCGTTGGTGTGCAGCCCGGTCGAAGGCAAACCCAGCAGAACATCGCCGGGGCGGATGGAGCGTCCGTCGAGGATCTTCGAACGCTCGGCCTCGCCCACGATGAAGCCGGCCAGGTCGTACTCGCCGGGGGTGTAGAACCCGGGCATCTCGGCGGTCTCGCCGCCGATCAGCGCGCAGCCGTTTTCCTTGCAGGCTTCGGCCAGTCCGGAGACGATCTGCTCGGCCACCGCCGCGTCGAGCCGACCCACGGCGAGATAGTCGAGGAAAAACAGCGGCGTGGCGCCCTGGACGGCGATGTCATTGACGCAATGGTTGACCAAATCGCGCCCGACTGTATTATGAATTCCCGTAGAAAAGGCGATCTTAAGCTTGGTGCCCACGCCGTCGGCGGAGCTCACCAGCACGGGCCGCTTGGAGCGCAGCCCGGCCAGCGAATACACGGCCCCGAAGGTGCCGACGTCGGTCAGCACGTGGCGATGGAAGGTCCGCCGCGCCAGCTTGCTGATGCGCGCCACGGCGCGGTCGCCTTCATCGATGTTCACGCCCGCGTCGGCGTAGCGGATAGCTCGCGCTGCTCGCATGGAATCCCCATTATAAGATCCCCCGGTCCCGCGAAGGGACGACCGACTTTTCAAGCCAATTTAACAAGAACGCAATGAGCTTGAGGTAGGCCCCGTGCTAAGATTACCTTGATCGTTCTCGCTTTGGAGGTGGTAGCATGAGATCTAAATTCTTTTGTTTCTTGCTTTTCCTGGTGGCGGCGGCCCTGTTGCCGGCCCAGACCGAGCTCGCAATCCTAACCGGCACCGTGACCGACTCGACCGGCGCCGTTCTCACCACCGCCGACCTCACCATCACCAACGAGGCCACCGGCATTTCGACCACTTCGAAGACCAACGAAGCCGGCCGCTACTTCGCCCCGAGCCTGAAGCCCGGCGTCTACACGGTGTCGGCCACGGCCGCCGGCTTCAAGAAGTCCGTCAACTCCGGGGTCATCCTCCAGGTAAACGAGACGGTTCGCCTCGACATCGCCATGACCGTCGGCGCCGTCACCGAGGAAGTCACTGTCTCGGCCGCCGCGGCGCTGCTCGAAACTGAGACCTCGAACCGCGGCGCGGTCATCGACGAGCGCAAGATCAGCGAGCTGCCTTTGAACGGCCGCGACTACAACCAACTCGCCACGCTCTCGCCCGGCGTGCTGCTGGCCACCCCGCGCCTGCAATCCATCGGCTTCAAGGGCGCTTTCAACGTCAACGGCAACCGCGCCTTTCAGAACGCTTTCCAGCTCGACGGCGTCGACAACACGTCTTACTCGAATTCCTACCGCGGCGGCAACATGCAAGTCATCCAGCCCTCGGTCGAGGCCCTGCAGGAATTCAAGATCCAGACCAACGCTTATTCCGCCGAGTTCGGCCGCAGCGCCGGCGCCCTGATCAACGCCGTCATCAAATCCGGAACCAACGACCTGCACGGCTCGGCCTTCGAGTTCTTCCGCAACCGCAACCTGGATGCGGCCAATTTCTTCGCCAATAAGTCCGCCTCCGGCAAGCCCTTCCGCCTCCGCAACCAGTTCGGCGGCTCGCTCGGGGGCCCCATCATCAAGAACAAGACTTTCATTTTCGGCGACTACGAGGGCCTGCGCGACCGCACCGGGATCGTGCGCTTCTCCTCGGTTCCCCAGCCCGGCTGGGCGGACGGCCTGTTCAATGTTCCCATCTTCAACCCCTACAACCCGAGCGACACGGGTCAGGACTTCCGGCAGGCGGCGCGCTCCGGCTGCAACGACGGCAACGGCAACTGCTGGGTTATCCCGCAAAGCCTCCTGGATCCCGTGGGCCGGAAAATCGCCAGCGTCAACCCCAGTCCCAACACCGGCCTGCCCGGCCAGCTCGACAACAACTACGTCAACGTCCCGATCACAACGAACCGCACCGATCAGTTCGATTCGCGGGCCGATCACAGCCTCAACTCGAAGGTCAACCTGTTCGGGCGCTACTCGTTCTCGGATACGAACCTCTTCACCCCGGGGCCGCGCCCGGGCCTCTCGGAAGGCTCCTTCGTCGACACTTTCGGCTCCGCACTGTGGCGCTCCCAGGCCATCGCCACCGGCGCCACCTGGGTGTTCTCGCCGAACCTGGTCTCCGACATTCGCTTCGGCTGGGCGCGCGGTAACTTCTTCCAGCTTTCTCCCAACTTCGGCTCCGGCTGCCCGGGCGACTTGGTCGGCCTGAAAAACTCCGTCACCGACACTGCCATCTGTGGCGGAATCCCGACGACGAACCTGCCCGGCGGCAACCTCCGCCGCATTGGCCGCACGACCTCCCAGCCGCAGTTCCAGACGCCCCGCTCCTACGACTTCCGCGATTCCTACTCCTGGACCCGCGGCAACCACAGCCTCAAGTTCGGCGGCGAGCTTTTGCACGTGCAGACCGGCATCCGGGACATCAGTTCCCTGCTCGGGCAATTCACTTACAGCGGCCGCTTCACCGGCCAAAATGGCACTTACCAGGGCGGCCTCGCCGATCTGCTGCTCGGCTTGCCCACCCGCTACCAGCAGGATTCCAACACCCCCTTCGATATCTGGCAGCGACTATATTTCGTATATCTACAGGACGACTGGAAACTGACCTCCAAGCTGACCCTGAACCTCGGGCTGCGTTACGAGATCGACACGCCGCCGCGGGAGCACAAGAATCAGTGGTCCAACTACGACGCCTCGACCCACTCCTTCGTTTTGGCCAAGGGCGGCAGCATCTTCGATCAGGCCCTGATTCACCCCGACTACAACAACTTCGCCCCGCGCGTCGGCTTCTCGTATTCGCCCTTCCGCCGCACGGTGATCCGCTCCGCCTACGGCGTCTTTTACAACCACGGCAACCGCCAGGGCCGCGAGGGACTGCTCGGCTTCAACCTGCCTTTCATCGTCCTCGGCGATATCTCGATTGGCGGCAGCAACAACCTCAAATCCACCGACGCCCTGTTCCGCCTGCAGGACGGCATCCCGCCCGGCTTTGTCGACGTGAAGGTGGTCAATCCGGCCACCGTCTCCCGCAAGGCCCAGGACGAGAACCAGCGCACGCCCTACGTGCAGCAGTGGAACTTCGGCATCCAGCAGGAGCTGGTGAGGAACCTGCTGTTCGAGGTCTCCTATGTCGGAAACAAGGGCACCAAGCTCCCCGCCTTCCGCAGCCTCAACCCGATCACGTACAGCTTCAACCCCACGACCGGCGCCCCAGTCACCGGCGCCCGCACGCTGGCCGCCTACAGCCTGAGCGGTGATATACAGCTCCTCGAGAACCTCGCCGTTTCCAACTACAACTCGCTCCAGGGCCGCCTCGAGAAGCGCTTCTCGGCCGGCCTTTCCGGGCTGGTGTCCTACACCTGGGGCAAGGCGCTAACCGACGCGCCCGATCACCTCTCCACCAGCGGAGCGGGCAACGGCGTCGACGTCGGCGTCTTTAAGGAGCCGCAGGACGCAGCCCGCCGCCGCACCACCGAATACGGCCTGGCCGAGTTCGACGTCAAGCAGCGCTTCGTCGCCTCCGCCGTTTGGGAGATTCCCTACGGCAAAGGCCGCCGGTTCGGCAACCACGCCGGCCAGGGTGTGAACTTCCTCCTCGGCGGATGGGAGTTTTCTCCCATTCTCACGATCCAGCAGGGTTTGGGGCTCACCGTTATTCAGTCGCAACTCCTGAACCTCGGCAGCGATCGCCAAAACCGCCCCAACCGCCTGACCAACGGCAACCTGCCCGCCAGTCAACAATCGGTCGATCGTTGGTTCGACACCACCGCCTTCAAGATCCTCCAGACCAATCCGGCCCTGGACGGCTTCGTGCCCAACCAGGCTTTCGGCAACTCCGGCGTCGGCATCATGCGCGGTCCCAACCTGCACAACCTGGACTTCAACCTCAACAAGACGTTCCGGATTACCGAGCGCCATGCCGTGCAGTTCCGGACCGAGATATTCAACGCCTTCAACCGCGCCAATTTCGGCGTCCCGGGAATCACAGTCGGCGCCGGCTTCGGCCAGAGCGTCAATACCTCAACCGAAGCGCGCATCATTCAGTTTGCGTTGAAGTATAAGTTCTGAAGGGAATGAGGCAGATGGACGCCGATGGATTGATCCGGTTGGGGCGGCGATGGCTCTGACAGGAACACAGAAGTCAGGAGCCAGAAGTCAGAAGTCAGAATAAACACCGGCCAAACGACGGGTTGTGCTCAGAGACGTCGGGCGTGCTGTTTAGAAACGTGAATCTCGGACGGTTCCTGCCGCTTGCCCTGTTGCTCGTGCCTCTCCGGCAGGGGTCCGCCCAGGAGGGCACGCGGGAGGAATTCAACCTGCCGCCGAAGGCGGTCTTCCCGGCGGCGATGCCGCGCTATCCAAACGTCTGGTTCTACGTGGACGCCTCCCTGGCCCCTACGTACGAGGGAGCGGTCAAGCTGGTGACCGGGAATCTTCGGGAGGCCATGAGGCTGCGGGAGTTCTACGGCCCGTTTTCGAACGCGGAAGGGTGCGACTTTGAGGTTCGACTGGAACATCTGCAGCCTTGGGAAGATCCGCAGCACCTGCCGCTCCAACATGCGCACTGCTTCCACATGCGTTACTACTACACCGCTCTGGCGGGCCACAAGCTTGACAGCGTCCGGATGAGCGGGCCCGGCGGCGAGCGGGCCTTTTTCCGGTTCGCTGCCAGCGCCCACTATGAGGTGGAGCACGCCAACCCCAACCATGCGGACGTAGAAATGTGCCCGATCTGCGGCCGCACGGGCCAATACAGCCAGGCAAAAGGCAATTTGGTGGAGATGGTTCACGATCCGTTGGGCGTGGAGCTGCTTCTGACGGGAAAGATTCGGGGGCAAGCCGTTCGCTTTGAGGATTGGGAGCAGCGGGAGGTCGGCAGCATCGACGGTCTCGCGAAGAAGCTCTCCGTCCGGAAATATGTTTTTCCGGGCCCGACCGGCGACAAAAACACGTTTCAGATCGCCGTGATCGTCCTCACCCGGTAGCCTTACTTGACAGCCTCGACGATTCCCACGGCAGCCCAGCGCTCCAGCGCCGGAAAATGCCGGAACAGGAACCGATCGGCCGCGTGAAAGGCGCGCAGCATCCCGCGATGGCGGATGGCGCGCTTGGCCGTGAAGAAGAAGTGCTTTCCTTCGAGCCGGCACTGGCGGAACGGCCGGCCGAAGCGCTCCACGTCCGGGCGCCGCACGCCGTGGCCCCGCTCGTCGGGCGAGGCCAGGGTGTGATAGAAGGGATGGCGCCGCACGAACTGGAAGAGCCGGTTGTGCCCCAGCGGCTCGACGAAAACCGCCCGGCCGCCGGGCTTCAGCACGCGGTGCACCTCGCGTCCCAGCAGCTCCCAGTCCTGCAAGTGGTGCGCCGAGTTGCTGATCGCGAAATCGAAGGTATCCCGACCGAAGGCAAGCTGGTAGGCGGAGTTGCGCAGGAAGGCCAGGCTGCGGCGGCAGCCGTTGGCTTCGACGCGCGCCTGGGCGTGCTCGATCGCCACCGTGCTGATATCGATTCCGGCCAGCCAGGCGCCGCGGCGCGCGAAATAGACGGCCAGGTAGCCGTTGCCGCAGCACAATTCCAGGATGCTCTTGCCGCGCACGTCGCCCAGCCGGTCAAACAAGTAGCGATAGCGCTCGTAGTAGGCGAAATTGTTCCCGCCTTCGAGCACCGGGCGCGCGAGATCTTCAATCTCCGCCTCGGTCACCACCAGGTCGGGATACTGCTTCCAGATGCCGGCGTAAAGGGAGTCGTAGAACCGGATCTCGTTCTGCTCGATCGATTGAATGCTCTTCATGAGCCCGGAAACGACCGCCACATCAGCAGGAAGGAAACCGCCACGGTCAGACACGCCAGCACCGCCGCCGCTTTCCAGAACCATTCGACGGCGTCGCTCGAGCCGGGCGCGCCGGCGACATAGCCCAGGCCGAATCCCGCCGCAAGGCCTCCCACGTGGGCGGCAATGTCGATTCCCGGAATAAGGCTGAACAGCAAGCCGTAAACCGCCCAGCGAGCATACACGCTCTTCACAGCCGAGCCGAGCAGGGTGCCCCGATGGCGATAGCCGTAGGCAATCATGGCGCCGATCAGGCCGATGATGGCGGCCGAGGCGCCGATCGAACTGGACCGTGTCCAAAAGCAGCTCGCCAGAAAACCGCTGACGCT
>JBGOUJ010000034.1:0-24760 GCA_041477005.1 Terriglobia bacterium
ACCTGTTAAACCATCCGAACTTCGGTCTGCCGGGAATCACAGTGGGGAGTCCCAACTTTGGAACGATCAGCACCACGGTCAATGATGGCCGGATCATTCAGTTGGGCTTGCAACTGCTGTTCTGACTAAGCGCGGTAAACGTGCATGGCTGGCTCCAGCTTGGAAAAGAGCTTTTGAGGAGGATTGGGATGAACTGGCTACGCAGAGTTCTGTCTTCTCGCGCCGGCGGAGGGCATGGGCTGACCGGCGTGATTCTCACTGCTGTGGTGATCGCAGGGACGCACGGGATCTCCCTAAACGCGCAGCAACGAACAACGCGGCCGTTTGGAGGAACAGGCGCCTTTCCGGGAGTGGAAGAGAAGGTGCCTTCGTACACGATTCCGCCGTCGACCTATGATGGGATCACCCCGGGTTTTCACAGAGCCCCGCAGGATGACTACAGATTGGGCCCCTCCCAGGAGGTCGAGACGTACCAGGAAGAGCACCGCGTTTACAAGTCGCCGTTCCGCTACAAAAATGCCGCGATCGACTATTGGTGGGAATACAGCGAGAAGGGTGTGGAGATCCAGGCCGAGAGGGGATCCATCACCATCACGGAAACGAAGCCGATCGTTTCGGTAACAGTGGTAGGGAGCGGCTGCGAGACCCCGGGTTACAACATCGTAGAGTGGTGGAGTGAGGGAGAGGACAAGTGGGCGCCTCGCGGGCAACTGATGAAGCGCCAGCGAATTGGCGACTTGAGAGGCCAGCATCCGCAGTTCCTGCATGGAGCGTTGATGACCCGGCAAAAATTCACCTCTCTGGAAGAAGCCAACAAGCAACTGGAAATGATTCAGAATGCCGTCTACGCAAAGTCCTTCGGCTTTACGATTCCGGGCAGCGTGATGGGTGGAGACTACGAGAATACCGCCTATTTTCGGATTGGAGACGCCAGAATTTTTGCAGAGGAGGCCAGCCAGAAAACCGGGGACGTACATCGGATGCCCCAAGGGAACCAGGAGTGCCATCGAGTTGTTATTCGCGCCGGAGGCATGGACATCGAAGAGGGGGGGAAAGGGCATCAATATTTTCCCAGTGATTATGCAGTGCGCCTGATCGACATTGTCGTGAAGAAGTGAAATGCCCGCTGAGCCTGCCGTTCACCCGGAGATCGAGCAGCGGCACAATAAGGTTCGAGCTTTCCTCGAGAAACAGAACCTGGGTGCGCTTTTCGCCTACTCGCCGCCGATGGAGCATAAATGGGGGCAAACCGGGCACGTGTCCTATCTGTCGGGCTGGGCAAATCACGACCGCATTGTCGATTCGGCGGTCGTCATCCCTTCGCAGGGTCGTCCCGCCCTGCTGGTTGCCGGCTTGCCGTACATGCTGGAACAGATCGCCGACGTTTCGCCCCTGACGGATCTGCGTTTGGTGCGCGCGGTCGACCCCCAGGCGGTGGCGGTGGCGCCCGGCCAGGGTGTCTCAGGCCAAGCGGCGATCCACGATTTCGCTTCCGAAACGCTGGCGATCCTGCGGGAGAACGGCAGCGACGGCAAGGATGTTGGAGTGGTCGGCGTAGAGAATATGGCCATGCCCTTTTACGAAGGCCTGTCCCGTGGGCTTGCTGGCAAGTTCAAGCGTGTCGCAGACATCGTAGCGAAATTACGATCCGTGAAGAGCCCCTTCGAAATTGCCCGGATGAAGGGCGCGGCCCATCTGAGCGATCTGGGCTTCCAGACTATGCTCCGGATGGCCCGGCCCGGGATGAGGGGCCTCGAAGTCGTCGCTGAAATGGAGCGCGTGGTCCGCCGGGAAGGCGCCGATCACGCCAAATACTGGATGGCGTCCGGCCCGCCCTCCGATTGGTCCGCCACCAGGCTGGACATCAAGCCCCATGAGCGTGTGCTCCAAGGGGGTGACTTGATGGCCTCTTGCTCTTATGTTGTGTACAAGGGCTACTGGTGCCACGGACACCGTACCGGCACGCTTCAGGCGCGCTGCCCGGAATTGGAGGCGCTCTGCACCATCGCCCGCGAAGCGCAGGAGGCAGGCCTGGAGAAGCTGAAGCCCGGTGAGCCAGTAGGAGAAATCGCCAGAGCCATCAGTCGGAGAGCCGCCAAACAGGGTTTCGAGCTTCTGGGCGGGCGCATTGGTCACGGGATGGGGACCGATTACAGCGAGTTGCCGAATCTGGCTGAAAGCAACGAAAGCCTGCTCGAATCGGGCATGACCGCCGTGATACATGCGACGTTCGCGCTGCCCGGCTCCGGCAAGATGTTCGTGCCCCTGGGCGACGTATGTCATGTGACCCCCGACGGGCCTGACTTCCTGATGGAGTTTCCGCGAACACCCTTTGTGGCCGGGTAATGATCACAGGCGCCTCAGTTCACGAGCGAATCGTCTCCACCGCGGCCATCGACCGAACGGCCATCGAGATTCTCGAGGGAATCGCCCCCGTTCAGATCGCCGACTCGCCGGAAGAGCAGACGATGATGGGTTTGCTTGAGGGCACGATCGGCCTGGTATGCAGGGGTGAAGGGAAGATCACCGGCCGCCTGATCGAAACATGCCGGACGCTGCGGGTTGTCGGGCGACCCGGCGCCGGGTATGACACGGTAGACATAGCCGCCGCGACGGCCCGAAAGATTCCTGTGGTCTACGCCCCGCTAAGCGCCTTCGCAGTCGCCGAAGGGGCGTTGGCCCTGTTGATGACCTTGGTCAAGCGGCTCCCGCTGTGTGATCAGATTGTCAAGACCGGTCAATGGCAGCGGCGTTATGAGCTCAAGACGGGCGACATGGCTGGACACACGATCGGCATCGTCGGTCTAGGTAAGATCGGCGCCTATCTGGCCAAGCTCGTCGGGCCGTTTGAGATGACGGTTCTCGGCTACGATCCGTTCGTCAGCCGGCAGCGTGGGCACGAGCTGGGCGTCGAGGTGGTGGAGCTTCACGACCTTCTGCAGCGAAGTGACTACGTATCCCTTCATGTACCCCTCACCGAGCAGACGCGCGGATTGATCAATCGAGATCGCCTTGCCGCGATGAAGAAGGGAGCGATCCTGATCAACACGTCACGCGGGGGGATCGTCGAGAGTCTCGACGTGCTGGCCGATGCCCTGCAGAGCGGCCAACTGGGAGCCGTGGGCCTGGACGTGTTTCCTGCCGAGCCTCCCGACGCCTCCCACCGGATATTCCAGGATCCCCGCTGTGTGTGTGCGCCACACGTCGTGGGTGTGACTGCCGTTTCCATGGACCGGATCTATCGTTCCATGGCCAATGATATGGTCGCGGTGCTCTCGGGACAACGCCCAACCTACTGCGTCAACCCCGAGGTATTCGATTGAGCCTTCCGACCCGTTGACGGGCGCCGTCATCGCGGTCCCAACAAGCACCTATCGGAAGTGGGTGATATGAAAGACGAAGCGGTACACGGGCAAGAGATCCACCCAATTCGAACGGGCAGGCTCGGTGTGCCTGCGAAAGCAGCAGCCCGGGTCATCCAGAGGACGGCCATGCACCCATGGTTTGGCGGACCCCTTCGCAACTGAAAAGGGAACCCTGACAGTGCCCGATCGACTGCATCAGCTTCTGGAAGAGCACGGTGTCCTCTACGGTGTAATCTGCCGGGATACCACGCTCACTGATCTCGAGCTCTATCGTCAGGCCGGCTATCACATACTCTGGATCGATTTGGAACACGGATCGCTTCCCGTAGGAGAGGCGGTGCGACTCTGCCGTAGCATTGTACACATGGGAATGATCCCTTTGGCTCGAATCGCCGAGCCGCGGAAGGATCTGGTTTTTCCTTTGCTCGACGGGGGTTTCCAGATCCTTGTGCTGCCCGATGCCCGTGAGCCCAGCCAGGTTGCCGAATTAATCAGGTTGGGCAAGTTTCCTCCGCTCGGAGAGCGCGGCGTTTCTTCTACCAGCGCGAGCGTCGGCTTTGCTTTGGGCAGCGATCCACAAAGCGTCCTCCGTGAGGCCAATAAGGCCACACATTTCATGGTCCAGCTCGAGAGCGATCAGGGGCTGGCCAACTTGAATGCGATCCTGCAAGTGGAGGGTGTCGATATGGTGACTGTCGGGCCCTTGGATTGGTCGGTCAGCCAGGGGCTTTTGGGAGATGGGGCCAAATCTGAGCTGGCGGACAGAGTGGATCGCGTCCTGGTCGCCGCCCGCCAGGCCGGCAAGCTGACGGCCGGAGTTGTGGGCGATGTGCAGCAGGCAAGAAACTATCTGGAACTGGGTGTACGGCTGCTCTTCCTGGGTGTGGATGTGGCTCTTAAGCGCAGGGCGTTCGCTGAAACCCTGGCCCGGTTCCAACAAGCGTTGAGCGGGGCGCAGCATTCCTGAAGAACCGGGAAAGGAGACGGTCTAGCTATGCGACTCGCCGGGCGAGTGGCGCTGGTGACAGGAGCCGGACAAGGGATTGGCCGGGCTATAGCTCATGCCCTCGCCGGAGCAAGCGCTGCCGTCGCCGTCAACTCCTTAAGCGGGGACTCGGCTGAGCACACCTGCCGTGAACTCCAGGATCTGGGATTCCAGGCATTGGCTGTTCCCGCAGATGCCTCTTGCGACTCGGCCGTATCCAGCCTGGTCCAGGAGGTCAATCGTGAGCTGGGGCCCATCGACATCCTGGTCAACAATGCTGCTGCCCCAGCCTCCTCCTCTCCTTTTGAAAAGAGCACTCTTGCTGACCAGAACAATGAACTGGTGACCTTATTGGCCACCTTCACCTGCAGCCGGCATGTGTGCTCCGGCATGATCAAACGTCGCACCGGTCGAATTGTAAACATCTCCTCCATCGCCGGCCGGCACGGAATGCCTCTCCGCGCCGTCTACTCCGCCGCCAACGCGGGGATCGATGCGTTCACCCGAAGCCTCGCCAAGGAATTGGGTCCTTTCGGCATCACGGTGAATTCCGTCGCCCCAGGGGCCACAGAAACACCGCGATTTCGAGCACGCAGCCCTGAGGTTCGCGAATCGGTCCTCCGTGCTGTCGCCCTCAAGCGCTTTGCCGAACCGGAAGAGATCGCCCAGGCAGTTGTGTTCCTGGCGAGCGACCAAGCCGCTTACATCAACGGCGCCATACTGGACGTTGATGGCGGGTTTTGCGGTTATATGCCTCCAGAGACTGGCTGCGGGTGACTGAGACGGTCGCGTCCGGCCGCGGCGAGGCCATTGATATAGTTATCATCATGCATGGTAGCTTGCAGTCAGGTGTGGGAAAGTTGCTGCTGGCCGCCGCCCTGTTTTCCGAAGTCCCTGCGGGCGCGGAGCGCCCCATGGCTACCTCCTGTTTGAGTCTTTCGGAACTGGAAAACTTGAAGCCCGCCATCCGGGAAAGGGTTCAAAAGTCCTACCAAGAGGAACAGGCCAAACCGGCCAGTGCGGAAGCCAAGGGACGGCTGGGAGAGATTCTAGAGGCGTATGAGCAGTTCCACCTTGCGTCAGTCTGTTACCAGCGTGCTGCCATTCTGGAACCAGGTTCGTTTCGGTGGGCCTATTACCTGGGAAGGTTGCAGAATTCGCTGGGGAAATCGATGGAGGCGGTGGCGGCGCTGCGCAAAGCCGTCGAGCTCGATCCCGATTATGCTCCTGCCCGGCAGAAGCTCGCCGAAGCCCTTCTTGCGGTTGGGGAATGGGAGGACGGCCGAAAGATCTATGAGAGGCTGCTCCGGCAGCACCCGGATTCGGCGGCGGCTCACTACGGGCTTGGTCGGACCCAATCGGCCAAGGGTGAACTGGCTGCCGCTGCTGCAAGTTACTCTCAAGCGTGCCGCTTGTGGCCGGACTTCGGGGCCGCTCACTACGCCCTGGCCATAACGTACCGCGATTTAGGTGAGAAAGCGAAGTCCCAAGAGCACTTCGCCTCCTTTCAACGCAATCCGGACGGCAGGCCTCCCCTGGAAGATCCTTTGATGGAGGCGATTAACGCTCTCAAGTCCGGTTCCGACTACCACCTCGGCAGGGCCATCCAGTTCCAGAAGGCCGGTCGTTTCCAGGAGGCCGTCTCGGAGTTCGAGGAAGCGTTGGAGACGGACCCGCACTCTGCCTTGGCGCATGCCGGATTGCTTACCACCTATCTGAATCTGGCGCTGACGAGCCCCAACCTAGCTCCCCAGTACCTGAGCAAGGCCGAAGAACACTATCACGCCGCCGTCAAGATCGATCCATCCATGTGTGAAGTCCACCATGATTACGGAATACTGCTCGCCCGGCAAGGCAGGCAACGGGAGGCGGCTGACGCATTCAGGACGGCATTGCAGATTAACCCCTTCTACGCCGAGAGTCACAACTACCTCGGATTTCTTATGGCGGATGAAGGGCTCTTGAGTGAAGCCGAAGACCATTTTAGGCTGGCCATAGAGAACAATCCTAATTTGCGTGCGGCCCATTTCGGCCTGGGCAAGATCCTTCAGGGCCAGGGGAAGAATACGGAGGCAATCCATCAGTTCCTGCAAACGGTTACCGTCGAGGACGAGAACACCCCCAGGTTTCTGTACAACCTCGCAGATGCTTATGCACGTACGGGGAGCCGCCCGAAGGCGATTCAATACGCAGAGCAGGCCAGGCGCTTGGCGACCTCTCTTGGGCAGACCGCCCTCGTAGTGGAAATAGAAGGGCTTCTGAAGGGCTTTGCAGGAACGGGCGCGTCGAAATGAAAGGGAACATAACCAGTCCGATCCGTCCAGCCAAAATGCCTCTACCGGGATTGCTTGCCATAGCCACAACACTCGGGTGCCTGTTTTACGGAGATCTTTTCTCACAAAACAAGCTCAACCAAGCCCCAATCTTCCGCGAGGTAGCGGAAGAAGTGGGCCTCGATTTTCAGCACTTCACTGGTGCCACGGGTGAGTTCTTCTTTCCTGAAATTGTTGGTTCCGGGGTCGCCTTATTCGACTACGATGGCGATGGTGACCTCGATGTGTTCTTGGTGCAGGGATCGCTCCTCGACCCGAGCAAGACGTTAAGGGACGCACTGTTTCCCCCTCCCAAGAGCCATTGGCCTGGCAGCCGACTGTTCCGCAACGAACTGATCCCGTCCGGCCACCTTCGATTCACTGACGTTACAGAAGCGGCGGGAGTTGGTTATGTCGGCTATGGGATGGGTGTCGCTGTCGGGGACTACGATAACGACGGGCATCCGGATCTATACGTGACGGGTTTCGGGCGCAACGTGCTCTACCACAACAACGGCGATGGGACCTTCACAGACGTGACTCGCCAAGCCGGCGTGGACGATGGGCGCTGGAGTACCAGCGCCGCCTTTCTGGACTACAACAACGACGGTCGGCTAGACCTCTTCGTAGCCAATTATGTTGATTTCACAGTCAAAGGAAACAAGCGCTGCCCAGGTGAAATCAAAGGACGAGACTACTGCTCCCCATCGGTCTACCAGCCGGTTCCCGATCGGCTTTTTCGGAATGAGGGTAATGGCAAGTTTAGCGACGTGACGCTGGCTGCCGGAATCGGCAAGGCCTTTGGGAGAGGGCTGGGCGTAGTCTGCGCTGACTTCAACTCGGATGGCTGGATTGACATCTTTGTAGCCAATGATGGAAGCGCCAATCAACTGTGGCTCAACAAGCGCGATGGGACCTTTGAGGATATTGCTCTCATGTCCGGGACGGCCTTTGACGAGAATGGTGAAGCTGAAGCAGGCATGGGAGTGACGGCTGGTGACTTCGACAACGATGGTGACAAAGACATTTTCATCACCCACCTCAAGCAGGAGAAGCACAGGTTGTATGTGAATGACGGTGCAGGTAATTTTCGCGATGCCACGTCCCAGTTCGGCTTGGCGGCGGTCCCACATTACACAGGTTTTGGAACAGGATGGTTTGACTATGACAACGATGGAAACCTCGATCTGTTCGTTGCAAATGGAGCGGTGTATGTCGTCCCTGAACTGTGGCGCGAGGTTTATCCGTACCGCCAGCGGAACCAACTGTTTCACAACGAGATCAAAACGTTCCGAGAGACGAGCGCAGAGGCTGGGCCCGCTCTAGAACTTTCCGAGGTCAGCCGCGGCGCCGCCTTCGGTGATATCGACAACGATGGGGATGTAGATATTGTGGTTTCCAACAACAACGGCCGGGCCCGGCTGTTGCTGAACGAAATCGGCTCCCGCCACCACTGGCTGGAGGTTCGCCTGGAGGGAGTGAGGGCCAACCGTGACGGAATCGGAGCCAAAGTGGGTGTCCTCAGAGAGGGCCACAGGCCTCTGTGGCGCCATGCTCACACGGATGGCAGCTACCTCAGCGCAAACGACGGGCGCGTGCATTTTGGTTTGGGCCAGGATCCGCAGGTGAAGGCAGTGGTTGTGCGGTGGCCGGGTGGGAGCGACGAGGCCTGGAACAGCGTTCGCGCCGACCGAATCGTCACCCTCCGTGAAGGTTCCGGGAGGCCCTACCGCACTGACGATGCGGTCAAGCCGGGGCTGCCGAAGCAATGAGTACTTTTTGCCTCGGCAAGAGGAGCTTCGGAAGGGCGGCCCTTCAAGGGCATCTCGCGCAGAGCCGGAAATGACTTTCACTTTCCATCGGAGGTATAACGATCCGATTGCGGAGTCTGCTCGTCGGCGCATTACCCGTCGGCTTATACCATTCCTATACGTTGTCTACGTTATTGCGTATCTGGACCGCGTCAACGTCAGCTTTGCAGGACTGGAGATGACGCGCGATCTCGGATTCTCCAACGAGGTCTTCGGTTTCGGCGCAGGTATTTTTTTCTTTGGATATTTCTTACTCCAGATCCCTGGGGCGATCCTCGTAGAGCGGTGGAGTGCCCGGAGGTGGATCGGTGGCATCATGATCGCATGGGGACTGCTGGCAGCTTCCACTGGTATGATCACCGGTGCTAAGCAGTTCTACTGGATCCGCTTTTTTCTGGGAGCTGCGCAGGCGGGCTTCTTCCCCGGCATGGTCGTCTACCTCACTCACTGGTATAGCTACGAGGACCGGGGCAAAGCGGTTGCCATGTTCGTGGCCGCTGTTCCGATGGCCAGCATTGTCGGTGGCCCTCTTTCGGGACTGCTGCTGCAGATTGACTGGTTCGGCTACGCTGGTTGGCGCTGGCTGCTGTTTCTGGAGGGCGTCCCCGCTGTCATTTGCGGCGTTATAGCGATTCGTTTCCTCGCTGACTGGCCGAAGGATGCACGATGGCTTCCCAAAGACGAGTGCGAGTGGATAACCAATGAGCTTGAGCGCGAAAAGCAAACCAAGAAAGCAGTCAAGCCCTTGAGCGTGTGGCAGGCCATCCGCAACCGCGACGTGGTCTTGCTGGCGATAGCGTTCTTTTTTAGTGTCACCGCCAATTACGGTTTCGGCATCTGGTTGCCCAAGATCGTGCAGAAGCTGTCCGGGTTGGGTAGCTTTCAGGTGGGCCTGATTACGGCGATTCCCTTCGTGGCAGCGCTGCCAGCGATGTTGATCGTGGGCTGGCATTCCGACCGTACCGGCGAGAGGAGATGGCACACGGCGCTTCCGATTTTTGCAGTGGCGCTAGGTCTTGCTTTGAGTCAGGTAGCGGGGAATAATGTCGCGCTGGCGACTGTGCTATTCTCGATTGCCGCCATGGGTCTGTTCAGCTATTTGCCGGGCTTCTTTGCCCTGCCGACTACGTTTTTGAGCGAGACGGCGGCAGCGGCGTGCATCGGGTTGATTAACTCGTTCGGTAATCTGGGCGGGTTTGTGGGGCCGTACGCCATGGGGTTCTTAAGCGACAAAACCAAGACCTACACAGCCGGGGTGTTCTACCTGGTGGGTTCGGCACTCCTTGCCGGTTTGCTGGTGCTTTTCGTGCGGGCAACCGACATTCCATCGCTAAGGGCTGACGGGCGGGTGGTCGCTTCTGCGAGGGATCGATTGGTTCCATGAGTCGACCAACTGACCCAGCCCTACGGCAAGATGTCGAGCCTGCTATCAGGCTCTTGTCACGAGCTGAATTCTGACATTGAGGATCCGGGCGAAGTACTGTAAAACACCTACGCCCAACTACGCAACTGTGGAAGCGGTCTTAGGGGTTCTTCCGCATTGAGGCGCCGGTCCGCATGCGGGATTCTAATGTGCCAGTATGCCCATGCCGGATGCGATCGACGATTTCCCCGGGGCCGAGTCCATGCCCGACGAGAAAGTGATCCAGTGCATCCGGTCCGGGCAGACGTCGCTCTATTGCGTTCTCATGGGCCGGCACAGTCCGCGGTTGTTCCGGGCTATGCGGATGATCCTGCGCAATGACGCCGAGGCGGAAGATGTGGTGCAAGAGGCTCATTTGCGGGCCGTCACCTGCCTTCACCAGTTCGCCGGCCGTTCCAGCTTTTCCACGTGGCTGATGCAAATCGCCTTGAACGAGGCCAGCACGCGGCGCCGCCGCCGGCTGCAATTCGAGCCGCTGCAGGCGGCCGCGCGGCCGGGTGAGAAGACCTCCGAAGCGCTCTTGTCGGCGATTCGCGATCCGGAGCAGCAGGCCCTCGACGGGGAATACCGGAAGGCGCTGGAACGGGCCTTGAAAATGCTTCCCGAGCCATACCGCGGCGTCTTCCGGCTGAGAGCTATCGAGGAGGTCAGCACTTCAGAAGCCGCCCGCCGCTTGCACCTCTCCAAACAAAGCGTGAAAACGCGCCTGCATCGCGCCCGGGCTCTCCTGCAACAGGACTTCTACGCGCGGGTCGGCCAGCGGGTTCATCGCAACGCCGGCGCGCCGGCGCCGAGTCTGCGAGCGTCCGCCACCCGGCTGCGGGTCGCGTAACGCAGATCGAGCATCCGCCGGGGCCGCCCGACACCAGGAACCCGGCCGCCGTGGCGCTCAGTAAACTTGGAGCGGCCAAGGGCGGCAAGGCTCGGGCGGCGAAGCTCTCGGCACGGAAAAGGAAGAGGATCGCCAAAAAGGCAGCCGAGACACGATGGCGGGGTGGGCGATCAGTCTAGATCTAGAGCCGCCTTTGTCGGTAGGAAACTAGCGATCAATTCACGATTTGCTCGAACCGCTTTCCCTTCCCGTACCAGCAATCTTTTCTCTTCGAGCACCTTAACGTCTCGAATCAAAGTGCGTGGGTGCATGCTGGCGTAGGCCTTCGCAACTCGTGGCGATATCTGGTCAACAGCCGCTACGGACACCGGGGAGTCCTTTTCAAAGATGTCGAGCAGAAGCGCTTTTTGTCTTTGGGCAGCCTTGCCAGGCTGGTTACGGAAGTAGTCGTGGACGTAGTTACGCCAAGCGTTCTCCATTTGGAGCTTGCGTACGTGGGCCAACTGGCTCCTCAAGCCTTGAAGAAAGCCATTGAGCGCGTAGGTCAGGAACGGAATGGTGTTGCCGCCAGACTCGCTGGCCATCCGCAACCGGGCCAAGTACTCTTTGCGCGTCAGGTTGTAATGATTGCTGAGGAGATGGCAGGCTGGAGATGGGACTCCGGCAGCCATCAGTATCTGGACTTCCACAAGTCGTCCTGTCCTGCCGTTGCCATCGCCGAAGGCGTGAATCCACTCGATGTAAAGGTGAGCGATGATGGCCTTCAGGATCGCCATGTGCATCCTTTCTAAGCCGGCCTTCGGCTCGAAATCTGGACTATTAAGCCACTCGCACAGTCTGGCTAGCAGGAACTCGCAGTCCTCCCAAGGGGCGCCACGATAGTTCAGGACGCCAACGGAATGTCGGCGCACTACACCCGGCTGAACCCCCTCTGCCAACGGCAGGCCGTTCAGGACGATGCTGTTTATCGCTTTTATTCGTTCCGGTGACAGCACCAGCATGTCACGGCTCGCAATTCGGACCAGCATCCGATTGCACTCTTGTATGATGTTATCGAGCTCCTGCTTCAAGTACTCTCTATCTGGGGAAACCTCGAGCTTGCCTTGAACGTGCTTGAGAACCTCTTCTTCCGAGAGCGTGTTGCCCTCAATTGCGGTTGTGCCCCACGCTCCTTTCGCAACATAGACTTGGTGTAGAAGCTGAGCGACGTCTGGGCGCAGGGGCACTCCAGAGATGTGCTCGCATTTGGACCGGCACTCCCCTAACACGAGCCAGAAGGATGGCGGTGCCTCCGTAAGATCCACCAAAAACTTAAACCACGGGTGCGACTTCTCATATTTTCTACGCTGAACTGTCACAGCATTTGTCCTAGAGAATGTCAACTAGTTTGCCACAGGCAACTCCTTGTAGTTCTGTAGTATAATATGGAATTTAGAAAATTTTGTCAACTATTTTGTCAAGAGATATTTTGCAATGCGTCCCCGAGCAAGCATAATGTACAGTATGAACAGATTGAGCATGGAAGAGCGCCCAGGCAGTAAACTTGCACTTTATGTACTGCAACTTCGTTCGGCTTCACTAGGCGCTACGGGTGACCCCTGCTATGGCTGCCGGGGTCACCGAGCGAGTGTGGGAGATCGAGGACATCGTTGCGTTGCTGGATTCAAACTAGACCACTACCCGCCGCGCCGGCGGCGCCACGAAGCAGCGTGCGAAAGTAAAATGCGATGATTCACGTCATTACCATCAGTCGCGAGTCCGGCTGCGGCGGGGAAGCGATCGCCCGCCTGCTCGCTGCACGCCTGGGCTGGAAGCTGATTGACGATCCGTTGATCGCCGGGATCGCCAGGATGGCGCAGGTCGATCCGCCGCTCGCCGAGCGCTACGACGAGTGCGTCGACCCGTGGTTTCACCGTGTCACCATCGTGTGCGCGGCCGGTCTCCTACCTGGCAAGCTCTAATCATGGCCACCAACGCCCCGGCGCCGCCCCCCGAGGTCAACCCGTGGCTCGTCGCCGTGGCGGTCATGTTCAGCACTTTCATGGAGGTGCTGGACACGACCGTGGTCAACGTGTCGCTGCCGCACATTGCCGGCAGCCTTTCGGCGACCGTGGATGAAGCGACCTGGGCGCTCACTTCCTATCTGGTGGCCAACGCCATCGTCCTGCCGATCACCGGCTGGATGGCGAACTATTTCGGCCGGAAGCGGCTGTTGATCGCGGCCGTGACCGGTTTCACCGCGGCCTCGTTTCTATGCGGCCTGGCGCCCACTCTGCCGGTGTTGATCTTTTTCCGGATCGTCCAAGGCGCGACCGGCGGCGCGTTGCAACCTCTCTCGCAGGCGGTGATGCTCGAAGCCTTCCGCCCCGAGGATCGCGGCAAGGCGATGGCCTTTTGGGGATTCGGAATCGTCGTCGCGCCGATGCTCGGTCCGGTGTTGGGCGGCTGGCTCACCGACAGCTATAGCTGGCGCTGGGTGTTTTACATCAACATCCCGATCGGCGCTGCTTCGATCCTGATGACCAAGCTTTTCATCTTTGACCCGCCATACATCCGGAGAACGTCATCGCGGGTGGATTATTGGGGCATCGGGATGCTGGCCCTGGGAATCGGCGCCTTGCAGATCGTGCTCGACAAGGGCCAGGAGGCGGACTGGTTTTCTTCTCACTGGATCACGGCGCTCGCCGTGGCGGCGGCAGCGGCCCTGGTGGCCTTCATCATCCGGGAGCTGCGCACAGACCACCCGGTGGTCCATCTGCGCGTGTTGAAGGTACGAACCTACAGCACGGGCGTTTTCCTGATGACGGTGGTGGGCTTCGTGCTCTACGGCAGCCTGGTGCTGCTGCCGATCCTGCTGCAGACGCTGCTGGGCTATCCGGCGCTGCAGGCCGGCATTGCCATGTTCCCCCGTGGCTTAGGGTCGTTCCTGGGCATGCCGCTGGTCGGGGCGATGGTGTCGCGATTCGACCCGCGCAAGCTGCTGGCGGTGGGGCTGGGCGGAGCCGCCCTCACCCTGCTGCAACTTTCCCGATTGAACCTCAACGCCGGCTACTGGGATATCTTTTGGCCGCAGTTCCTCCAGGGCCTGGCGCTCGCACTGCTGTTCGTGCCGCTGACCACCGTGACCATGGATCCCATTCCCAAGGAGGAAATGGGCAACGCCACCAGCATTTTCAACCTGATGCGCAACGTCGGAGGCAGCGTCGGAATCGCCAGCACCGGCACGATGCTGGCCCGGGACACGCAGCGGCAGATCCATCGGCTGGGCGTCCACGTGAATCCCTACAGTCTGAAGAGCCAGATGATGCTGGAGCGCCTGCGAGCCGCCTACCAGGCGCACGGCGCCGACCCCGTGACCGCCACCCACCGCGCTTACGCCGCTCTGTTCGGCATGGTCCAAAGGCAGGCCTCCATGCTTTCGTTTCTTGGAACGTTCCGCTGGCTGGGGATCGTCTTCCTGGCGGTGATTCCCTTGCTGCTCCTCTTGAAGCGGCCGGCGCGTCGCACCGGCGCGGCTCCGGTGCATTGAGCCGGCGCCCTGCCCCCCGGCCTGAGTTAGGCGTAACGAGAATTCTGTTCTCGTCTCCTGCCAGCAGTAAATCGCCGGCACTTCTGGCTTCTGGCTCCTGGCTTCCCATATCCCGGCGCAGCCGGGATATCAAGGGTGAAGCCCTTGGCCGGTTTCCGGGCAGGCGCTCAGTGTTTTCCCTTTTCTGGTTCGTTGACCAAGGTTTGAGGCGGCCAGGAGAGGCCCGCGGCTTCCGGAGGCCCCCAGGTCCCGGCTGGATAGGGGTGCGTGGGCGGGCGCTGCTCCAGCAGGGGCGTATACAGCCGCCAGGAGGCTTCCACCCAATCGTCGCTGACAAACAGCGTCGCGTCACCGATCAAGACGTCGAGCAGCAGCGTTTCGTAGGCTTCCGATAGCGGGGAAAAGGCCTCGGCGTAGCGGAAGTGCAGGCTTTGCGTTTTGAGTTGAATCGGCTGCCCGGGCGCCTTGACCTCGAACTGGAGATCGAAGCCCTCGTCCGGTTGCACGGTGATGATGAGCGTGTTGGGGTGGATCGTACCGGTATCGAGCGGCTGAAAGATCGAGACGGGGGGTCGGCGAAAAGTCACTGCAATCTGGCTGACCTGCCGGGGCATTCGCTTGCCGGTATGCAAGTAGAAGGGCACGCCGTGCCAGCGCCAGTTGGCGATCTCGATCTTGAGGGCGGCGAAGGTTTCGGTCTCGGATTGCGGCGAGACGCCAGGCTCTTCGCGGTATCCGGGCGCCGGCTGGCCATCGACCTGACCTCCTGCGTACTGGCCGAAGACCGCGTCCTGCGGCCCGATCGGCGCGATCGAGCGCAGCACTTTCACCTTTTCGTAGCGAATCGCTTCTGCGTCGAACGCGGCGGGCAGCTCCATGGCTATGCTGGTGAGCAGTTCCGTCAGGTGATTCTGCACCATATCGCGCAGGGCCCCGGCCCCCTCGTAATAGGCCGCCCGATGCTCGACGCCCAGGCTTTCGGCGACCGTGATCTCGACCTTTTCCACGCGGTCGCGGTTCCAGGCCGTCTCGAACAACGCGTTGGCGAAGCGGAAGACCAGCAGGTTCTGCACCGTTTCTTTTCCCAGGTAGTGATCGATGCGGTAGACCTGCGACTCCTCGAAATGCGTGTGGACGAGTCGATTCAACTCCTGGGCTGAAGCCAGGTCGCGGCCGAACGGCTTCTCGATCACCAGGCGCGTCCAGCCGGCGCTGCGGTTGAGCCCCGCCTCGCCCAGCCCCGTGATCGTTGATGGGAAAGCGGACGGTGGCAACGCCAGATAGAGCACCCGATTGCCGGGCAGATTGTGCTGTTGTTCCAATTTCGCGATTCGCACCGCCAGCGCCTGAAAGCCGGCCGCTGCTCCTTCTCCGATAGACTGGTAGTAGAGCCGCTCGCAAAACGGATTCGACGGCTCTATGGGGAGACTCTCGCAGGCCCGGGTGCGGAAGGAGGCGTCATCCACATTCGTTTCGAGGGCGGCGCCGAGAATCAGCGAGCGGCCTTCGATACTGCCCTGCAAGAAGATGGAATGGAGGGCCGGCAGCAGCTTGCGCTGCATCAGGTCGCCGGTGGCGCCGAGCGCTACGAAAACGTGCGGCTCGACCTTGGGCGGCATCTCTCGGTTAAAACTCCACTCCCAGCCCGCGCAACTCCCGCTCGAGCTGGGCGGGATCCTGAAATTGAATCCCGTTCATTCTGCAGCGCCGGGCGCACTCGACGTTCAGCGCGCGATCGTCGATGAAGATGGACTCCCCCGCGGGGCGCTGCGTCAGTTGGAGAGCCAGCCGGTAGATGGCCTCGTCCGGCTTTCGGACGCCCAGATAGCACGAGCTGAGGAACAGGGTGAAATAGTTTCGCAGCCCGAAGTGGCTTACGCGGTATTCATTCAGCTCCAACGATTCGTTGTTCAGCGTCGCCAGGAGATATTTTCCGGTACGCGCCAGCCGATCCACGACAGCCAGAGTTCCCGAGTTGGGCGTCGATTGGGCCAGCATCCAGTCGATGAAGCGCTGCTTGGGGAAGCTGCGGGGCTGATAGAAGACGGTTTGTTCCAGGTAGGCGTCGAGCCCGAGCTGGCCCTTCTCAAACGCGGGCACAACCAGCTCGTGGCGGTCCTCAAATTCTTCCCACGCGAGTCCGAATTCTTCCGCCGTGCGGCGTCGAGTCGTCCGGTCCCACCCATTGGACAAAAGCACGCCGCCGACGTCCCAGAACAACGCCGTAGGATCAGGCACCCCACACCTCTACCGGCAGCCGCCGCTTCCGGGCCGCGACCGCGAGGAAGCGGTCCTTCGACTGGGGCAAACGCCACGTCGCGGCTCGAAATGTCCCACTCCTGCTATTACCGTGCACCCCGCCACCCCGCACCTCTGCTGGCACTTGATAGCGCCCTGGGCGCTTATTGCAGCTTTGCATACTCTCGCCGGGCCTCCTGCAGAACGGGAATGTCCGGGTCGGCATCTTTCCACAGCGCCAGGAAAGCCTCGTAGGCCTGACGGCTCTTCTGCGGATCGCCGGCGAGCGCCCAGGCGCGGCCCAGGCCCAGTTGAGCCAGCGGATGGAGCGAGGACACCGCAGCCGTGCCCCGGTGATCCAGGACCTTTTGGAACTGCGCCGCGGCCTCGGCGCCGGCCCGCGCGCGGAGCTGGGCCTGGCCGCGAACGTAGATGGGGCGCAGCATTCCGATCTCGTAGGGCGCGGCGGCGCGCAGCAGATCGATCGCCTGGGTGGCATTGCCGCGCTGCATCTCGATCGCGGCGCGAGCGGCGGGAATCTCGGCGTTGTTGATCAGGGTATCGGCCGGGAAGCGCCGGCCCAGATCGTCGATAATCCTCTGCGCTCCAGCCAGGTCGCCGGCCAGGGCGAGGGCGAGGGCGGCCTCCGGCATCGTGTTGCGGCTGCGGGCCAGGGCCACGGCGGCCATCGCCCGGTCGCGAGCCTGGCGCGAGTTGCCGAACAACGCCTCGGTGAGGGCCTGCCCGGCGATAATGGACGCCGCGCTGTCCTTGAAGTTGGCGCGCTCGGCCATCTCTACGGCGTGCGTGAAGATCTCTCTGGCTTTTTGCAGCTTCCCCGAGTAAGCCACAGCCCTCGCCTCGACCTCCAGCATGTTGTGCTCGGTGCGCTTACCCCGCCCCCAGGCGGCCTCTCGCTCCATGGCCCCCGCGTCGCCCTGCACGAAGGCAATCTGATAGAGCTGGCTGTGTATGCCGATGCCGCCGAGTTTCAGCGCCACGGCTTTCTCGATCGCGGCTTTGGCATCGTCGTAGCGATTGAGGCCCATATAGGCCCGGGCCAAAAGTCCATAGGGACCGGGCGCGGTCGGGTTGAGCGCCAGGGCCTCCCGGCTGGCTTCGACGGCCTTGTCGAACTGGCCGATGACGTCGTATCGGAGGGCCAGATTGTTGGGCGGGAACCGGTCTCGCGGATAGGTTTTAGCCCAGAGGATATAGGTTTCGATGGCCTTGTCCAGTTCGCCGGTGACGTCGTTATAGTAATGCGCCGAGATGTAGAATTTCTCTCGTTCGCTGACGTGCTCGCGCAGCTCGAAGGCCTTCGTCTGATATTGAACGGCGAGTTCATCCTCGCTCAGGTTGTTGTAAATGGTTCCCACCCGGGCGTAGGCCAGGGCGAAATTGGGATCGAGTTCGATGGCCCGTTTGAAGAAAGGGATGGCGCTTTCATCCGAGGCTTGGGCGCGTTGGGACTCGCCCAGGCTGAAGGCTTTGAGCGCCTCGAGCGACGGAGTGGTGGCTTCGATCGGCGCATCCAGCTTCTCAATGGAGATCAACGACTCGCCGAGCTTCCGGCGCATCCGCGACACCGCCGCGCCCAGCGCTTGCAGGACTTTTTCCTTGTTGTTGGCCTCAATCTGCTCCCGCGCGAGCGATTCGCCGGTCGCGCAGTTTACCGCGTCCAGCGCGATGACGAAGTGGCTGCCGAGACCGGCGATGGAGCCGCTGAGCATGGCCTTGACGCCCTCGCGCTCGCAGACTTCTCGGGCGATGGGGCCCGTGACCCGCTCGTCGGGCGAGCGGCCCAGCAGTTGCAGCGCCCGGCGCACCCGGCTCTCGGGCAGGACGTCCAGATACGGCGACTGCTCGAGCTGCACCGCCAGGGCCTGCTTGAGCGTCCCGTCGAAGACCGGCTCACCGGTGGTGTTGGCGAAGTCGGCGAGCACGATGGAATCGCGCTCGGTCAAGGCCGGCGGCTGGCGGAGGTAGAGGACTCCAGCCGCCGCGAGGGCCGCGGCCACCAGCGTCGCGGCGACGCCGAGCTTCGAGAGCTTGCGGCGCTTTCCGGCGATGGCCGTCGCGGCCGAATCCGTGTCGCGCTTCAAGCGTTTCAGGTCCGCCCGCAGTTCGGAGGCGGCCTGGTAGCGCAGCTCGCGCTCCTTCTCGATCGCCTTGTTGATGACCACGCACAACTCGACGGGCAGCCTCGGATTCATGCGCTCGGGCGAAATCGGCGTCTTGTTCAGGATGGCTTCGAACACGATGGCCGCCGCCGAGCCCTGAAACGGCGGGACGCCGGTGGCCATTTCGTAGAGCACCACACCGAAGGAAAACAAATCCGTCCGCCCGTCCAGCTTCTCCCCTCGCGCCTGCTCCGGCGACATGTACATCACCGTTCCCATCGCGGTGCCGGGATCGGTCTTAAAATCATCGGAAGCGGTGCTGCCGCCGTTGTCCGGCTTGCGGGCCGCGCCGGATTGGGGCTGGTGGAAAGCGCGCTTGGCCAGACCGAAATCCATTACCTTGGCCACGCCGCGGGTGGTGACGAAGATGTTGGCCGGCTTGATGTCGCGATGGGCGATGTTCTTCGCGTGCGCGGCGTCGAGAGCCTCGGCGATCTGGATTCCCAGATCGAGCAGGTCCTCCAGTTTCAGCGGCCGGCCGCCGATGCGGTGTCCGAGCGTCTGGCCCTCCAGCAGCTCCATGGTGAGGAAGGGCCGGCCTTCCCACTCGCCGATGTCGTAGACGGTGCAAATGTTGGGGTGGTTGAGCGCGGAGGCGGCCCGCGCCTCCTGCCGGAAGCGCCGCCGCAGGTCGGGGTCATTGGCGAGCGAGCGGGGGAGAATCTTGACCGCCACGTCGCGCCCCAGCCGCTGGTCCCGGGCCCGGTAGACCTTGCCCATGCCGCCCGCGCCGAGCAGGCCGAGAATTTTGTACGGGCCGATGACGCGTCCCAGCACCGAGTCGTCGGCGCCGCCGGAATCCGGTTTCAGTTGGCCCGTGTCAACCTCGAAGGCAGGCTGCTCGATGAAGCTCCCCGGCTGCTCGTGAGAGGCGATCAAGGACTCGATCTCGGCGCGCAGCGAGGGATCGGCGGCGCAAACCTCGTCCAGGTAAGCGGCCCGCTCCTGCGGCTCCCGTTCCAGGGCGCCGTGAAATAGTTCCTTGACTTCGTTCCAGCGCTCGTGCGTCATGGTGACTCTACTTGCCAAGTTAGCCATCAGCCGTCAGCCATCAGCACTCAGCTCTCAGCAGGCTTGCTGACCGCTGATGGCTGACGGCTTCCCCGTTGACGGCTTCCTCTATCTGCTGATCTCGCGGCGCAGCCAGGCTCGAGCGAGGGCCCACTCGCGCTTCACGGTCGCCGGGGAGACCCCCAGCACTTCGGCCGTCCGAGGCCCGCGAAAAACCGGAGCTCGACGAGGCGGCTGTGCTGCGGGTCGATTTTGGCCAGACCCTCCAGCGCGTCATCCAACGCCACCAGGTCCACGTCCCGCTTCTTCGGCGCGTCGATGGCTTCATCCAGCGAAAGCTTGAACTCTCCGGCGCCCCGTTTGGCGGCCCGGCGGCCGCGTGCGTGATCGTTCTGCCACTCGACGCTCCGCTGATCGACCAGTCGCAGATACGCCTCGTGCACCAGCGCCGCGCTCTGGAGCGTGTGGTCGAGGCGTTCGCGCCGCAAGTACCGTCCAGCCAGGCGGCGCAGCTCTTCGTAGGCCAGGGGCGTTAGCTCTTCGATCGCGTGAGCATCCCCGTGACCCCAATTGACGAGCAGCTCGGTCACGTTCTCGGGTGACGCGGGCATGAAGCTCTTGATTATAGCGTGGAGCGATGCCGATTAGCTGGGTTCGGCGCCACCTGCGCCACCTGCACGATTGCACAAGCCGTCATTCGTTTGCTACCCATCTGTGTACAAAGACGTGCCGCCCATGATGGCCTGCGCGCGGGAAGTTCGCCGCCCGCTCGACCGGCTCCGGAAGCCTAAATACGGCCAGACCCCATCGCACCGTGGGCTGGACGTTCCCCGTGCCGGGTCGGCTCTGCGTCTCCGCGTCTCCGCGGTTGATTGTGAGCCCGGGCCCATTGCACGGCCCGCAACGCGCCGGCGAATGCCCTCCCGCAGCAACGGAACGTTGAAGTGGATGAGAACCCACTCTCCAACTTCCCAGGCGCAGGTAGGTGCGGAAGTGCGCCTCGTGCAGTGGAGCAAAGCGGTCGGCGGCCGCGACCTCCACCACGACGGCGCCCACGACAATCAGATCGCTCGCAGACAACGGGCGGTCCCTGTAGGCCGATTCCACGAGTGGCGCCGGTTGCCGTTTGTTTCCGCGCCGGCGGCGTTACTGCGGCGCCAGAACGTTCAGTTGAGCGGCGAGCCTGGCGGACTGTAACTCGCGCACCTTCTCTTGCAGCCACGAGGCGTCCTTCCATGCTTCCGCCAGGGTCCGATACTCGTCGAGGGCGCGGGCGCGCCGGCCGGCGCGCTCGAACTCGGCGGCCTTGGCCAGTTGCAGCGCGGGATTGGATGGATCCTCGGCCAGAACCTTCAGGATGGACGCGAGCTGCTGGCGGATCTGCTGGCGCTCGGCGGTCGTGGGGAGCTGGAAGGTCGATTGGGTCGCGGCGATCGGCTTGCCGGCGGCGAGAGCCGTCACCTTCCAGTAATAGGTGGCAGGCGACAACAAGGGCGGCGCCCAGGCTGGATATTCGATCTGGGTTCCTTCGAGGCGGGTATTCCAGACCGGGGTTCGCTGGGCGTTGGCGACCTCGATCTGGTAGGAATCGGCGCCCTCGCGGGACCGCCAGCCGAACTTCAGCGGCGCGTCGAGGATGACATCGCCCAAGGGCGTGAGCAACTCCAGGTCCGGCGGGACATCGCGCATGGTGAGGCCTCCCACGCGCTGGCGGCTGGCTGGGCTGAGATCGACGGCCCGCGGCAGCAGGCAGGTGGCCACCGGCTTTTTGGATGCGACCTTGCCCCGCTGGAGCTTCAGATCGGTGATCTCGAAGAGCGCCTCGCTTTGCGGGTCGATCGTTTCGATCAAGCGAGCCGGGCAATAGAGAAACGATGCAGGCCCCGCGCCGGCCGCCAGCCGGTCGCCGGCGAACAGGATCTCGCCGATGCTGGCCCGCACCGGGGCGGTCGAACCCCGCCGTACGATCTGGGCGTCCGCGCCGGCCGCAATCACCAAGCCGACCGGCTCGGGAGCCGGCTGGGCGCGGAGGGACCAGATCAATCCGAGCAGCAGCAGGGCCAGCACGGCCTTCCGCGAGGGATCCGCCGCCGGCGACGGCCCGGGGAGAACAGCGGGAGTAAACACCCGCACAGGGCGGCTGCGGCCCCGAACGGTGGCCGGCCCAAGGTCGGTCAGTGGTAGGGCGTCGCCCAGCAGGCGGGCCGTGTCTTCGCTCAAAAGCATCTGCGTCAAAAGCTCCTTGTTGAGGCCTTCCAGCCGGGAGGCCAGATTGACCGTGTCGCCCAGCACCGCGTGCTCGAGCTTGTCGAACGAGCCGACGTTGCCCACCAAAGCCTCGCCGGTGTGGATGCCCACCCCGGTCCGGAACTCGCCCGGCGCCTGGACCATCTCCAGGCCGCAGCGGACGGCCCGCAGGGCGTGATCGCCGGGGGCTGCGCCGGGGTCGGAGTTGCTGAAGATCGCCAGGATCCCGTCGCCGATGAACTTGTTGACCTCCCCGTGGCGCCGGATGATGATTTCGACCATGGCCGTCAGGTAACGGTTGAGCGCCTGCACGACCTCGGTCGGCTCCTTCTGGTCGCAGAAGGCAGTGAAGCCCCGGATGTCGGAAAACAGAATCGTGACGTGCCGCCTGGCGCCGGCGGCCACCGCGATCTGCCCGGACTCCTCCAGGCCCTTCGCCACACCCCGGCCGACGAAAATCGAGAAGGCCGTGGCCAGGAACGCGCGGCGGCTTTCGCTCTGGTAGACCACCGCGGCAACGAAGGCGAAAAGCAGCGCGGAAACCAGGCTCGCCACGGGCAGTACGGTTCCCATTCGAAACAGCAGGTGCCCGGCCAGCAGGGTTGCGGCCAGCATCGCAGCGAGCGAAAGCGTGGCCTGCCGGAGCTTCTGATAGATGGCCACCGCGGCGCCGGCCGCGGCGATCAGGAACAGGATCGACAGGGAAGCCCAAGCCGGCGGCGAGACGAGGAAACGGTGTTCGAGGATCGTGTGGATGATGTTGGCGTGGATCTCGATGCCGGGGGTGGTGGCCGTTGGGCCCGGGCCCAGGGTGTAGAACGGCGTGGCGTGATGATCCTGGCCGGTGATGGAATCGGTGCCGAGCAAGACGATCTTCCCCTGTACCCAGCCGCGTAACCGCGCCGTGTCCCCGGCCCTGGCGGCGTCCAGGAAGTCGGCTAGCGAGACCTGAGGGAAGGTCCCGGGCGGGCCTGCGTAGTTGATGGCGATGGAGCCTTCGCGGTCGGCGGGGATGGAGATATTGCCCAGATATAGATGGCCGTTCGCAACGCGCGTCTGTTGGCCGAGGAACTTCTCGGCGATGCGCAGGGCGAGGGAGCGGGTGCGGCCGTCGATGGGGCCCGAGCCCTGCTCGATCAATTGCTGGCGGCGGATGAAGTCATCCGGGTCGACTTCCAGGTGCAGCGAGGCGGTCAGCCCGGCGGCCGAGGCGAAGAGGTAGAGCGGCACGGGCCACTCCATCTGTTTGTCCACCGCCCCCGGTACGAAGCCGCAAATCACGGGCATGGCCGCCGAGGTTTCCACCACCGCTTCGGCCAGCTCCCGGTCGTTTTGCGGCTCCCACTTTGTGACCGGAATGGCGAAGAAGATATCGAGTCCGAACACCCGGGCGCCGGCCAAGGCGGCGGCGCGGATCGCCTGCGCGTAGTAGCGATGCCAGAACATCAGCGGCTCGGGCAGCCGGTCCGGCGCTTGCAGCCGGTCGACGGATTTCTGGTCGATCGCCAGGATGATAATATCAGAAGTAGGTTGCGATCCCCGGGCGAGGAACTGCAGGTCGTAGGCCTTGCTCTCCACCAGCCGGAAGAAGCGCGTGCGGGCGAGGAAGCTCACAAAGACAAGGGAAGCGACGCCCAGCACCAGGACCGCAAGGCCTCGGTGCATAATTCGCGTGCCCGGCACAACACCGATTGTACTATGCTGCGGCGGCGCCGCGCGGGTAATGGCCCCATTCCGCAACCGTAAGAAGGTGTAAAGGAAGGAACGGCCGCGACGGAATGCGCACGAACGCGAATGAAAACAATGGCCTATTCGCGTGCATTCGCGTTCATTCGCGGCTGAGTCGATTCTTTTACAGCTTCTGCCCGCCCAACCGCTCCCTCACGGTCGCGGTTCAGAATCGAGCCGTTCCTGCTCTCAGTTTTATTTCGCCCGGGGGGCGTATTCTGAACCCCGAGGGCAGGCGGGGGCGCGCCGCTCACTGCTCCGGGTTGCGCGGGAACTTCCAATACGGCAGGCGCACGCCGCGGACAAAGACCTGATCGGCGCGGATCTCCGGCGGAGCTTCGAAGCCCTGGGCGCCGCCGGCGGTCACATAATCATCCTGCTCGACACCGTCGCCCGAGACGCCCAGGCCGCCCACAAGCTGGCCGCTCCTGTAGAGCGGCGCCGAGCCGGGGAAGAAGACGATGCCGGATTGGTTCGGATTGGCCGCCTGGCGGCCCTGCGTGCAAGGGTTGGCCACGTCGAAGAGGTAGAGGTCGCGGAAGGGGCCGGGCGAGGAATCGTTGATGCCGGACGGGAAGAACGACTGCGCGCCGAACCCGATGGTGCGATTGGTCACGGCCGTTCCCACCGGGACGCCCGGCACATCGCGCGGATCGAGCGTGGGCCCGGAGAAGTAGACGACGTTCCGGGCTTTGGCCACGGCGACATCGACGGAGAAAACGGTTGAATCGGACATGCGGTAGAGGCCCAAAATGTTGCCGTTGAGATCGCTGACCGCGATGGCCATGCGAGCGCGGCTGCCGAGCGGAAGGCGGATCACGGCGCGGGTCCGATTGGCGGTGTCGATGGCTCGCTGGATGATGCCACCGGCGTCGCTGGCTGAGAGCGTCGCGCTGCCGGTGGGTCCGGCCAGGTAGCCGTCCGGGACGGCGGCGCCGTCGCGCGGGCTGATTTGATAGACGCCGCCCGGCGAGGAGGCCGCTTGCGTTCCGGCGGGCTGCGTCACCTGATTCACGAAGGGCAGCCGAATGCCGTCGATATAGACTGCGCCCGGCGGAGGCAAGGGCAGCGGGACGAAGAACGGCGTGCCCGCCAC
>JBGOUJ010000035.1:0-24660 GCA_041477005.1 Terriglobia bacterium
CTCTCCGGACGACGTTTCTGCCGAACCGGATCCTCACCGTGGTCCAACAGGGCGAGCCGCTTAATTCTTTGGCGAGACTGGTTCCACTGGTCGAAAGCAAGGTGGCCGAAAAAGGCAAGGCGACCGCCTACGTCTGCGAGAAGCGCGTCTGCCGCCTGCCCACTACTGATCCTGAGGTATTCTCCAAGCAGCTCCGCAAGACGGAGCCGCTGCCGTGACGACCCTGATCCGAGAGTCCTTCATGCCGTCAGAGGGAGCGGTTGTCAGACCTGGCCCTCACGCCACGCCGTACTTTTTGAACCACGCTTGCAGGCGCTTCCAGCCGTCCTCGGCGTCCTGCTTTCTGTAGCTCGGGCGGTAGTCGGCATGGAAGCCGTGCGGCGCGTCCGGATAGACGATGATCTCCGAGGGATTCCCCGCCTCCTTCAGCGTTTTCCGCA
This sequence comes from Terriglobia bacterium, assembly GCA_041477005.1. GTDB lineage: Bacteria > Acidobacteriota > Terriglobia > Bryobacterales > JACQDG01 > JBGOUJ01. The sequence goes on from JBGOUJ010000035.1 coordinate 441, forward strand.
TCTGTTCCACGGTGGCGAGCGGTATGCCCTGGTCCTGACCGCCGTAGAGACCCAGCACGGGAGCCTTCAGACTCGCCGCAATGTCGATGGGATGCTTCGGCTGCAGCGCGGTCTTTTCACCTACCAAGCGCCCGTACCACGCGACGCCGGCTTTCAAGTTCGGATTGTGCGCCGCATAGAGCCACACGACCCGTCCGCCCCAGCAAAAGCCGGTGATCCCGAGCCGGTTCCCGTCTCCGTGGCCTGACTTCTCCGCCCATCGGACCGACGCGTCCAGGTCGGACATCACCTGCGCATCGGGAACTTTCGAGACCACTTTGGAGATGATCTCCTGGACATCAGCGATCTTCGAAACATCCCCTTGCCGCGCGTAGAGCTCCGGCGCGATCCCCAGGCAGCCCAGCTTCGCCAGCCGGCGGCAAACGTCCTTGATGTGCTCGTGTACGCCGAAGATCTCCTGCACCACCAGCACCAGCGGGAAGCTCTTTCCCGAGGCCGGCATCGCCCGATAGGCCGGGATCTGCCCATCGTCGGTTGGAATCTTTACCTCGCCGGCGGTCAATCCCGCGCTGTCAGTGGCGATGGTCTGGGCGGAAACCGGCTGCACGGCAAGGGCAAAGCCCGCCGCCAGCTCGGTCATCAGGAACTCTCTACGATTCACCTCGATCTGCATAACGCCTCTTTCTGGAGCAAAGCATGCACCCGGGACACCGGCAGCCCCACCACATTGAAATAACATCCCTGGATTCTTTTCACAAACTTCGAGGCCAGCCCCTGAATGGCGTAAGCGCCGGCTTTGTCCAGCGGCTCGCCCGAAGCCACGTATTCCTGAATCTCGCGCCGGGTCAGGCCGCGGAACCACACCCGGGTCTCGACCACCTCCTCGCGCCGCCGGCCGTCGCCGCCGAGCAAGCAGATCCCGGTCAGCACCCGGTGCATCCTTCCGGAGAGTAGCCGCAACATCCGCGCGGCGTCGCGCGCCTCTCGAGGCTTGCCCAGAATCTTGTCGCCAATCACGACAACGGTATCGGCGCCGAGCACGAGCTCGCCGGGCCGCCGCACGGCCTCCACCTTCGAGCGCGCCAGCCGCCGCACGTGCCCTTCCGGGGTCTCGCCGCGCCGCAGCCGTTCCTCCACGTGCGCCGGCCGCGTCCGAAACCCGATCCCCGCGCGTCGCAAGATCTCCGTGCGCCGCGGCGACGCCGACGCCAGAACCAAGATTTTTTCTCTCTGTGTCTCCACGCCCGTCCGGTCTTTTTCTCTCATGCTACAATCTGAATCTTATCCCACCCATTCTGGAGGCGTCGATGCGATCCGCAGCGGAGTTGCTCCCTCCCATCTATCGCAAACTGGCCCGCGAAGCCGCCGATGAGGAAGCGCTTCTGTTCGCTCTGTGGCCGGTAGTGGTTGGTGAAAAGGTTGCCGCCCGCACGCGTCCCGTGCGCCTTTTCGGCGCCACTCTGATCGTCGAGACCGTCGCCCAGGATTGGCGCCGGCAACTGGCCCGGATGATTCCCGAAATTATCGAACGCCTGAACGCCGCCGCCGCCAAGCCCGTCGTCAAGGGCGTCGAATTTCGCGTGGTCGTGCGCTCCGTTCCTCTGCCTCCTCGCCGCGCCTCCTCGGCCACCGGCCTGCCTCGAGATGAAGCGGACGACATCGCCGATCCCCACCTGCGCCGCCTCTATCGCCTCTCGCGCCGCCGCATGCAGGCGAAATAACAGCCATAATAGAGACATCGCCGGCAAGAGAAAAAACCCCGATGAAGATCACCGAGAAGGAAGTCCGCTACGTCGCCGATCTGGCCAATCTCGCGCTGACCGAGGACGAGATCCACCGCTACTGCGCCGATCTGGACGAGATCCTGGCGTACGTTGAGAAGCTGGACGAGGTGGATACCTCCCAGGTCGAGCCGATGGCCCAGGTCCTCTACCAGGCCGACGAGACGGCGACCCTGCGCCCCGACCAGGTCGCGCCCTCCTTCTCGGCCGAAATCGCCCTGGCCAACGCTCCACTTTCAGGGGTCGGGCAGTTCAAAGTGCCCAAGGTCTTCGACCGCTGATGGAAAACTGGAAAACACTGACGATCGATCGGATCCACGAGGGGCTGCGCTCCCGGCGGTTCAGCGCCGTCGAGCTCGCCCGCGAGGCTTTGCAGCACGCCGAGGCCGAGAACGCGAAATATCATGCTTTCCTGCACTTCTGCCCGGAGCGCGCTCTCGACGCCGCCGCCAAGGTCGATGCGCTGGCCGCCGCCGGCCGGCCGCTACCGCCGCTCGCCGGCGTTCCGGTGGCCGTCAAGGACGTGATCGTCACCCGCGGCGTCCGCAGCACCTGCGGCTCGCGGCTGCTCGAGCATTACATCCCGCCCTACGACTCGACCGCCGTCATCCGTCTCGAGCAGGCCGGCGGGGTCATTATCGGCAAGACCAACTGCGACGAGTTCGCCATGGGGTCCTCCAACGAGAACTCGGCCTTTTGCCCGGTGCGAAATCCGGCCGCGCCGGACCGCGTGCCGGGCGGCTCGAGCGGCGGGTCGGCCGCGGCAGTGGCCGCCGGCCTCTCGGTGGTCGCGCTCGGCTCCGACACCGGCGGCTCGATCCGCCAGCCCGCCTCCTTCTGCGGCGTGGTGGGTGTGCTGCCCACCTACGGCCGCGTTTCTCGCTACGGCCTGGTGGCTTTCGCGAGCTCGCTCGACCACATCGGCCCCTTCGGCCGCACGGTGAAAGACGCGGCTACCGTGCTTGGAGTGATCGCCGGCCGCGACCCCGCCGACTCCACCTCGGCCGAAGTCCCGGTCCCGGACTACGCGGCGCAGCTCGACGGCCAGGCCGCCGGCTTCCGCATCGGCGTGCCCCGAGAGTACTTCGGCGCTGGCCTCGACCGGGAGGTCGGCGACCGCATCCAGCAAGGCCTCGACCGCTTCCGGCGCCTCGGCTGCGAGATTCGCGAGGTGAGCCTGCCTCACACCGATTACGCCATCGCCTGCTACTACATCATCGCGACGGCCGAGGCCAGCTCCAACCTGGCGCGGTACGACGGGGTGCGGTACACCACCCGCACCGAGGCCCCGACCCTGATCGAGATGTACCGCCGCACTCGCGGGGCCGGCTTCGGCGCCGAGGTCAAGCGCCGCATCATCCTCGGGACCTATGTCCTCAGCGCGGGGTATTATGACGCTTACTACCTCAAGGCCCAGAAGGTCCGCGCCCTGGTTGCCCGGGACTTCACCGAGGCCTTCCGCCAGGTTGACGCCATCGTCACCCCCGTCTCGCCCTTCCCGGCCTTCAAGTTAGGGGAGAAAATGTCCGACCCGCTCGAAATGTACCTGTCGGACATCTACACCATCACCGGGAGCCTGGCCGGCATCTGCGGGGTCAGCGTCCCCTGCGGCCAGACTTCAGCCGGCCTTCCGGTCGGCATGCAGATCCTGGCCAACCACTTCGACGAAGCCCGCCTGCTCCGCCTGGGCGATGCCTTCGAGCAGGCCGGAGGCTCCTAACCTACTGATACGCCGAGCTCGGGAGCCAAAACCAGGGCCGGCCCCCCCGCACTGTCACATTTGTGTCTTGTGAGCGGTGCGCCCCGGCCGGTTGACAACTGAAACCAATACTTCTTACAATTTTTTCTTAGGGCGTTTTTATGGGGGCCAGTAACGGCAAAATGGACAAACACCGTGTCGATCACTTCAAAAAACGCCTGTTACGCGAGCGGGACGACCTGCTCGGTCTGGTCACCCGCGTCGAGAAGGATGGCCGTTTTGCCGATGATCAAGGCACCCAGGACCTGGCCGATAAGGCGGCCAGCTCCTACACGAAAGAGTTTCTATTTCATCAGAGCAGCAACGAGCGCACCCTGTTGCAGCTTATTGACGAGGCCCTGCGCCGCATCGAGGAAGGCAGCTACGGGGAATGCGCACACTGCGGCGGGCCGATGGATGCCAAGCGGCTGGATGCGGTGCCCTGGGCTCGGCACTGCGTTCCATGCCAGCAAATGCAGGACCAGGGGCTGCTCTGAGCGGCCTCGGGAGGTGAGTCTTCTCGAGTAGCAGCGCGCAACGTTTGCCGGTTCCCTTGGCGTGGCGTCACCTCGTCACCGGGCTTCCCCACGCACTATTTTCCCTGTTTCTTCCCGACGATTGCCGGGTCTGTTCTGTCCCGCTCGTTCGCTTTTCGCGCGTCCCGGTCTGCGATCGGTGCCTCGACAGCCTGACCCCGCTCGCCCCGGGCAGCCGTTGCGTGCAGTGCGGCCTGCCGTTTGAAAACGCCGCGCCACTGCATGGCTCGGGCCTGTGCGGCCTCTGCCGCCGCGGGGCCACCGAATTCGATTGGGGCCGCAGCTTCGGCGCTTACGAGGGGACGCTCCGCAGCCTCATCCACTTGCTGAAGTACGACGGCATGGAGCCGCTGGCGCGCCCGCTGGCCGCGCGGCTGGCGGGCTTACTCGACCAGGCCGGCCGCGTGGATCTGCTGGTTCCGGTTCCGCTCCACCGCAGCCGCCGGCGTTCGCGGGGCTTCAACCAATCGGAACTGCTGGCGGCCGAGTTGAGCCGGCTTTCCGGCAGGCCCGCGAAAGCGGTGGTGCTGCGCCGCGAGCGTGCGACCGAGTCCCAAACCGGCCTGACCCACCGGCAGCGCCGCCTGAACGTTCAGGGCGCCTTCGCCGTCCGCCGGCCCGAGGCCGTGGCCGGCCAGCATGTCGCCCTGGTGGACGACGTGATTACCACCGGCGCCACCGCCGGCGCTTGCGCCCGCGCTCTCAAACAGGCCGGCGCCGCGCGCGTGGTTGTGCTGGCGCTGGCTCGCGCCCGGCTGCGCATCGTAGAAGTCGAACCGGCCCCGGCAGCGGAGGCCGGCGTCCCACCTATCTCTCGAGGAGCCGTATGCGGAGCGTAACTCGATTGCAGACGCCGGTGCTGGTGCTCAACGCCAGCTACGAGCCGATCAACGTGTGCGCCGCCCGCCGCGCCCTGGTTTTGCTGCTCAAAGGAGTGGCTTCGGCCGAAGAGAACTGCCGCGAGTACGTTCACTCGCCCTCGCGCGCCGTCTCGGTCCCTTCCGTCATCCGTCTGCTCGAGTACCGCCGGATCCCGCGTCAAACCCGCGCGCTCTCGCGCAAGAACATCCTGATCCGCGACCGCTACACCTGCCAGTATTGTGAGCGCGTCCTGGCCTCGGCCGAGTTGACCCTCGACCACGTGACGCCCCGCTCCCGGGGCGGCGAATCAAATTGGGAAAACCTGGTCGCCTGTTGCCACCGCTGCAACAACCGCAAGGGAGACCGGCTTCCCGAAGAGGCCAATATGCGCCTCGTCCGCGCCCCGCGTCCCTTCAGCCTTCACACCAGCCGCCACCTGATGCGCCTGATGGGCCGCAGCGACGAGAAGTGGCGGAAGTACCTCTTCTTCTGAAGCGCTATTCAGCAGAACGTTCACCGGCAGGGCCGTGCCGCCGCAACGCAGCGGGTTCCAGCCCGGCCTGTTCGAGGTCACGGGGGCGGTCACTTGGGCTGCCACTGCCATTGCTGCTCCGGCCCTCCGTTGACCCGGTATTTCAAATCCTCAGTTCCACTACCGTCGCTCCGGTCCCGCCTTCCCGTTGCTCGGCCGCATAATACTTTTCCACGTGCTGGTGGGAGGCGAACATCTCCCACAGCGCCTTCCGCAGCACTCCCATGCCGTGACCGTGGACCACGCGCACGCGCGGCGTCGCCGTGAGCACCGCCGTATCCAGGAACTTGTCCACCCGCTCCCGCGCCTCGTCCGCCGTTGCCCCGATCACGTTGATCTCGACGAGAGACTGGTCGGTGCGCGGCGCCGCCTGAAAGGTTACCCGATCCGGCAGGGTCTTGGCGGGCCCGGCCGGCGCCGGCAGCACCTCCAGCACATCCTCGACGCCCACCTGCATCCTGAGAAAGCCCACCTCGACCTCGATCTTCTCACCCGCGAGCTTCCGCCGCACCCGCCCCGGCGTCCCCACATCCCGCAGCCGGACCAGGTCGCCTTCCTTCACCCCTTCGCCTGCCGGCTTCAGCGGCCCCTTGCGGCTTTCATCCAGAGTCTCCAGCACCGTCGCTTCCAGCTCCGACCGAACTTCCCGCTCTACCCGCGCCGCCTCCCGGCTGGCTTTCTTCGATGCCACAGGCTGGGACATCCGCTCGATGGTCTGTTTCGCCTCGGCCTTGAATTTCTCCAGTACCAACTCCACTCGCCGCTCCAGCTCCTGCAGTTTCGCGGTCTCCCGCTTCTCCCACTCCTTGCGGGTGTGCTGCTCCCGCCGCTCTAGTTCCTGCCGGCGTTCGTCGAGGGCGGCCTCCGCCGCCCGGTGTTCCTCCACCCGGCGGTGCAGCTCCTGGAGCAGCGACGCCACCTCGCGGTCCTGGCTGGTGAGCGCTCGCTGCGCGTTGTCGATGATCCCCGCTGGAATCCCCAGCCAGCGGGCGATGTCCAAGCCGGCCGACTTGCCCGGCAGCCCCACCGTGAGCCGGTAATTCGGCTCCAGCGTCTGCTCGTCGAATCCGACCGAGGCGCTCAAGACCCCCGGGGTGTTGATCCCGTAAGCCTTCAGCGCCGGCAGATGCGTCGAAACCAGCGTGAAGGCTCCCGCTTGCCGGAAATGCTCGACTACCGCCACGCCCAGCGCCCCGCCCTCTTGGGGATCGGTCGCCGCTCCCATCTCGTCGATCAGCACCAGCGACCGTGACGTGGCTCGCTCGATCATCGTCCGGATGGACCCCATGTGGGCCGAAAACGTACTCAGGCTGTCCTGGATCGATTGGTAATCGCCGATGTCGGCCAACACCTGCTCGAACCACGGCAGCTCCGCTTCTTCGGCCGGCACCGGCAGCCCGGCCTGGGCCATCAGGGCCAACAGGCCGACCGTCTTCAGAGCTACCGTCTTGCCGCCGGTGTTGGGCCCGCTGATGATCAGGACCCGGCGCCCGGCGTCCATGGTGAGCGACGCCGGCACAGCCGACTTCCCTTGCCGCCGCAACAGATCTTCGAGCAGAGGGTGCCGCGCCTGCAGCAAATGGAGCCGGGGCTGCTCGGGGCCGGAGAAGCGCGCCACCTTCGCTCCAAGCTCGACGCCGAACCGCGCCCGCGCAAACAACCCTTCGAGCCTCCCAACCGTCTCGATGCCGGCGGCGATGGCGTCGGCGTAATGCGCCAGCCGCGCCGTCATCTCCCGCAGGATGCGGTGCGTCTCGGCCAACTCCGCGTCTGCCAGCCGGACGAGTTGGTTGTTGAGATCGATGGTTTCGAGCGGCTCGACGAACAGCGTCTGCCCGGTCGAGCTCGCCGCGTGGATCACGCCCTCGATCCGCCGCTTCTGCTCCGCCTTTACCGGCACCACGAGCCGGTCGTTGCGGATGGTGACGTAGTCTTCCTGCAGGCTCCCCTCTTCGCCGTGCGCCCGCACGAACCGCTCGAGCGATTCGTGAACGGCCCGCTTCTGCTGCTCGATCTCCCGCCGGATCCGCCGCAGCGCCCCGCTCGCGTGGTCGTCTAATTGCCCGTTGGGCAGGATCTTCCCTTCCAGATCCCGCAGCAGCGGCCGAAACTCGGCGATTCCGGCCACCAGGGCCGCCAGGCGCGGAAAGCGGCCCTCACTCGACGCCAGCACGGAGCGGATATCGCCCGCGCGATTCAGCACTTCCAGGAGCTGGAAAATCTCGACCGGCTCCAGCTCGGCCCCTTCGATCCGCAGCCGCTCGGCCGCCGGCCGCACATCGTGCAGTCCGTGGAACTCGATGGGCGCCGCCGTCCGCCCCGGGGTTTTCTCTGCCGCCTGCAGGTATTCCATCGCCTCCCCGACCGAGGCCAGCTCCTCCTCTGACTGCTTCCGCTGGGCAAGCGGGCGCAGTTTTGCGACCTCCGCCGCTCCCAGCGGGCTGACGACGTAGCGGCGGACCATATCCACTACCTGAGGGAACTCGAGGATCTCCTCCACTGTCTGGGTCATGGGAATGGCCGTCAGCCATCGGCCGTCAGCCGTCAGCCATCAGCCATCAGCCATCAGCTATCAGCCGTCAGCCATCGGCTATCAGCCATCAGCCATCAGCAACCGGGGCCTCGGCGGGTGGGGTTGCTGACGGCCGACGGCTGAAAGCTGATTGCTGCCATCTAGACTATATCGAGAGGACGAGCCGGTCCCGGACTGCGAATGCCTTCTCGATCACTGCCGGCGTGCCCTCGGTAATGTCATACTCGCCGAGCCGCTCGCGCTCCACCCATTCCGCGCGCCGCACGTCGTCGCCCGCTCGCAGCTCGCCGCCGGTCTTCTCGCAGAGATAGTCGATCAGCACGTAGTGGTACTCGGGCCGCCCCTGCTCATCCCGCAGAATGCGCTCAAAGACTTCCACCACCTCCAGAACCCGCACCTCCAGGCCGGTCTCTTCCCGGAGCTCCCGCCGCAGGGCGTCCACCAGCCGCTCCCCGACTTCGAGGGCCCCGCCCGGCAGCGACCACTTGCCCTGCTGCGGCGGCCGCCCCCGCTCCACCAGCAGAACCCGGCCGGCGTCAAACAGCACCGCCCCCACCCCCACCACCGGCCGCTCCGGATATCGCCTGGAAGGTTCCCCCAGCATACACCTCCGATTCCACCACAAGCCCCCGACCCTGGCAACCAACTTGATTGCCCTCCCGCCGGGCGGTTCCGCATTTTTTGCTTTGCAACTTACCCGGGTTTGTGTAAATAGTTTCATAGGGAGGTTTTATGGCAACTTGTCCGGTCTGTGAGGGTACCTTCTATTTGGACGAGGACGACGTGGAAGAAGGGGACCTGATCAGTTGTGAGGAGTGCGGGGTCGAACTGGAGGTCGTCAGCACCAAGCCGCTGGAGCTGGAGGTGCTCGAAGACGAGGAGACGAAAGATGAGGAGGATGAAGAGGCGGAGCCGTAGCCGTGCCTCACTTGCCCTCGTAGTGTCGGCACTCTGGCTCGCGGCAACGGGGCTGCCCCAGCCCTGCGTTGCGGCGAAGAAGCCCAAGTTCACGCCCGAAGCGGTGTTGGGGGGGACTGTGTTTCAGGAGAACGGCTTTTCCCTGCGCGGCGCGCGGGTCGTCGTTTACTACGAAGGGCATCCGAAAGATCGCAGGGAAGCTATCACCGACATGCAAGGCGAGTTTGCCGTGCGCGTGCCGGCCGGCAAAGCGCGCTACACTGTGGAGGTGAGCGCGCAAGGCTTTACTTCCGACAAGAAGACCGTCGAGGTGACCGGCGACGAGCGGATCGACTTGACCTTTCGCCTGGCCCGGGTGGCCAAATGACGAAACCGCCGCCAGTCTGCCGGTATCCAAAGGAATAGGAGGTTTCCATGACGAGAGCGCTGGCCGTCCTGGCGATCCTTTCGATCGCGCCCGCCCTGTCGGCCGCCGCCAAGGATTCGAAGCTTCGTTCCGTCCAGGGCATCGTCACCGACGGCCAGGAAGTTCCCCTCTTCAAGGCCGTCGTGCAATTGAAAAACATGAAGACCCTTCAGGTGAAATCCTTCATCACCGACGAGAAGGGCGCCTATCGATTCCACGGCCTCGACCCCGAAGCCAATTACGAGCTGAAGGCGGAATACGGCGCCGCCATGAGCGGCCCCCGCAAGCTGACCACCTTTGACAGCCGTCGCGACGTCATCATCAACTTCAAGCTGGATGTCAAGCAGTGAGCCATTCTGGTACTGGGTGACGGACCTCGGCGCAAATTTGCGCCAAGGTCCGCGTTCCTGCGCAATCAACAAGATAGAGGCCCTGGCGCCCGGGATCACCGCGCTCGTCCGGTAACATCCTTCCCCCTTTTCGGCGTCGTGTTACGACAGCCTTCATCACCCAAAGGAGTGGAAACTATGGCATCTCTGCGAAAGACGTTGATGACGCGGTTGCCGCCCTGGTCGCGGAGAAGTAGGAAGCGCTCCGAGGCGCCCCCCGGTTCATCTCGCTGGTGCAGAAGGTCGGTCTGCCGCCGGATTCAGCGGCCGGCGCAGCTCTGCGAGCGCCCGTTCCCCCTGCGTGAAGAACTCCCGCCGCTCCTCGGTGGCAAACGGCAGCCCCGCGTTCCGGTAGTAGGCTAACTCCGCTTCCCATCGTCTGACGACGCTCTCCCGCGCCGCCCGAACCATTACCGGCTTGCCTTGCCGCAATACGTAAGCCGGGTTGGTGTGCGCCTGGATTTCCGGCTCTCCTTCCTCGCGCTTCGCCGTCGTGCGCGCCGCCACCCAGCAACTCTCCCCCACATCGAGCCGCGCCGACAACTGGAGCGCGGCCTTCTTGCCATCCCCCTTCACCGCCGCCACGACCTCCCCATTCCGGACGATCTCCAGCTTCTCGAGCGGCCGGTAGAACTGAGCGGTCGCCGTCACCGTGGCGGCGGCCTCGTCCACGCTGATTTCGACCAGCGGCCCGTTGCTCACCACCACGTTCCCGCTGCGGACGCCCCTCGCCCAGGTTTCATAGGCGGAATCCCCGGCCCTCGCTTTGACCAGCGTCCGCTCCGGGCCGAGCAGGGGGAGCCAGCGCGGCCACGGCTTCATCCTTTCGAGCAGCACAGGAAAATCGCTCCCTGCGACCCCCGTTGCCCGCAGTCCGGCATTCAGCAGCTCGTACCAGTCCGCGGCCTTCAGCACGCCGAACTGGAACACCTCCAGAAAATCGATGTTGCCCAGCGTCAGGTCCATCAGCAGCGTCGAATGCGGCTGGCTGCCGTTGAAGTGGGCGTATCCGACCGTGGCCACAACCTTTCGCCCCCGCGCGAACACCACCGACGGATAAGGGTAAGCCTCCGCCGAGTTGGCATAAACGGGTCCGATGCTCAACGGCCGTATCATCTCCCGCCCGCCCAGCAGGTTGATGTGCGCGTAATACTCGCTGCGCGACTCTTGCCCCGACCGGATCGAGTACCCCGGCCGCCGCGCCTCGCCCGGCCGCCCGAACGCATACTGGACCGCTGCGTCCGTCTGCCGCTGGAGCTGCAGAAAATTCGCCACCGAAAGATCCTCGGCCTCCAGCCATCGCACGAAGACTTCGTCATCCTCGCGATCCCGCATCAAGTGGATGTGGTCATCTCCGGAAAGCCACCCCTCGCCGCCCCAGCGATTCAGCCGCAGCGGAACCCGCCGCTGCTCGCCCGCGCGCAGCTCGAAGTCCTCCACCACCGGCGCATAGAACAGCCCGCGATACGCCTCCACGCGGTAGCGGCCTGCAGGCAGTTCGAAGGAAGCGTGCCCGTTCAGCAAAAGAAAATGCGACTGCTCGTTGCAGGTGACTTCCAGGGTCTCGGGCGCCTGGCTCCGGCGCCACAACCTTTCCCGGTAGAACAGGTCGACTTTCAGCGGCAGCAACGCGTCCACCGGGCTCAGCCGGAACGGCTTCCCGTCCTTCAACAGATACACCCGCGCCGGCATCAGCGGCTCGATCATCAATTCGAGCCGGGCGGCTCCTTCCTCGTGGAGCTGCGCCCACAACAGCGCCAGCCCGAACGCCGCGATCAGCCCTGCCCGGGAGACCCTCATAACCGCTCGCTGCCCATGGCTACTTCGATCAACGTGTCCGGGTAGTCGTGAACGACGACTTCTACGTTGGTTACCGCCGGATAACGCATCCGCACGGTCGCCACCGCCAGCCGGCGCCCCAGCCCATCCACAGTATTGATGAGCAGCACTCGCCTCGGCGCCGCCGCCGCGACCACCTGGGGAAGATCGAAGTGCCGCAGAATCCCCGGCACGAACAGGCTGGCCGGCTGCGCGTAGTAGCGGTTCTCGAGCAGCGTCCGGAAATCCACCAGCGACCGGCAAGCCACCGCCCGCTTCACCTTCCCGTCCAGCGCCGCCACGAAAACGCCGATCACCCCGCCTTCGCCGTGCCCCAGCACGCTCACATTGTCCGCATCGACCTCCGGCCGCGAGACCAGGTATCGCATCGCTCCCAGCGCGTCCTGCACCCGCATGCTCAGCAGCGGGCGCCCCAGGTTCATCGCGCCGCGCGCCAGATTTGACGATGGATTAAAGAAGAAGTCCCGATGCAGGCGCTCCGAGTCTCTTCTCTCCCCGTCTCCCCGTCCGGCTTTCCGGCGCCGTCTCCCCCAGGCCCCTCACATCCACCGCCAGCACGACGTAGCCGCGGTCCACCAGTTGCTCGAGCTCGCCGCCCGGCCCCGCCTCAGCCGCCTTGCCCCGATCATCCAGAAACAGCACAGCAGGCCTCTTGCCTTCGCCCTTCGGCACGAACACCAGTCCCGGAACGTAGATCCCCGGCTCGGTCTGCAGGACGATCTTTTCGATGCGGCGCTCCGTTCGCTCCACGGTCCCCGCCGGCCGCGCACCGAGCAAGACCACCGTGGAGGGCAGATCCAGGAAGCGCCGAATCCGGTCCACCTGCACCCGCTGGTTCATCGCCAGCAGCCATTCGCCGGCCCGCTGGCGGTTGATATCGAACACCGTCGTCCCGCCAAGCGAACTGTAGACCTGGCCCGTTTCGGTCGCCCACAGAGTTTCCGGTTTCTCGAGCGCCCCTTCGCCCACCCTTGCCGGGTGGTCCTTCGCCTCTCCCCAGAAGCGGTCGATAAACTGGTACGCCGACCGCCGCATCTCGTCGATAATCCCGTGACGGCCCTGCGCCTCGAGAACCACCACATCGCCCTCCCGGCCGAACAGTTGGTAGCCCCGCCTGAGCTCCTCGAGCGAGGCGACCGCCGTCGCGAAGCTGTGATCTTCGCTGGCGTTGAGATTGAGCAGGGGACGCGGCGGCACGAGCCACCACTGGTCCCGGCTCCAGATCCGCGCGAAGACGTTTCCCGGCTGGTTCTGCTCCCCGTCGGCGCCGCCACCCGCGCCCCCCTTTGATGCCGCGCTAACCACCGGGATCGAGATCTTGACCCGTTCATCCACGGCGCTGATGAACCGGGTCAGCGTTCCGCCCCCCGACCCGCCGATGGACCCAATGCGGTCCTTATCGACCTCCGGTCGGGTCAGCAAGTAGTCGATGGCCCGCATCCCGTCCCAGACGAAATACCGAGTCAGGGTCTCGCCGATGAGAAAGCACTGTTGCGCGACCAGTGTATGCGCCGTGGTGCCCGATCCCCCCACCCAGTCCCGTCCGTTCATCGAGTCCAGGTATTCCAGCCTCTCGCCCTGCCCGATCGGATCGTAGACCAGCAGCACGTAGCCGTGCCGCGCCATCTCCATCCCCAGCCGCTGGTAATCCTCGAAGGTTTTCCCTTCCAGCCAATGGCCGACGGGGGCGATGAAGGCAGGGGAGACGGCAGCGGGCGCTTTCCAGGCGGGCAGATAAAGGTTGGCCGTCACGTAGAGCCGCGGCTGGCTCTCGAAAATGATCCTCTCGATCCGGTAATCGCCGCGGTCGAGCTTACCCACCACCCGCGGGTTCAGCGGCGTTGGCCGGGGAAGCCCGCCCAGCAACTCGATGAACCGCTGGCGGGTCCTGGTCTGCCAAGCCCGCAACTGCTCGACCGACTGAATCGCCGCGATCTCTCCATCTCGGTGGGCCTCGAACGGCGCCGCCGCCCGAGCCAGATACTCCGCCAGCATGGTGTGCCGGTTCGGAACGCTTTCGAGCACGTCCAGCTCATCGGCCGCCGCTGCCGTCCCCGCCGCCAAGACCAGCGCCGCCGCCCAGCACCTCAACATGGCTGCCATTCTACACCCCGGCTCCCAGGAACCGGCGCAATTCCTGTTCGAGCGCCGGAACGCACGCCGCGCAGTTGCCGCCATAAATGCTGCTGCCGCCGTCGAAGTTGAAGAACCGCCCCCCAGCCTCCTCGATAATGACCTTGGGCGCCGCCAGGTCCCACGCCTTCACCACCGGCTCGATCCACACCTCGGCCTTCCCGGAGGCCACAAGCATGGCGTCCAGGCAGCCCCCCAGGCTACGCACCGCCCAGAACCCCTTCATCCACTCCAGCAGACCCGCCGCGAAGGGCCGGCCGGAAAGATTGTTCAGTCCGCTCGGGCACAGGACCGCTTGGTCCACCCGCGTGATCGACGAGATCCGGATTCGGTCTTGATTCCGGTAGGCCCCTCCACCCCGCCAGGCGAAATAGGTCTCTCCGAGCGCCGGCAGGTGGGCCACACCCGCCGCCACCACGCCGTTTTCTTCGAGGCCGATGAGCACCGCCCACAGCGGGTTGCCCCGAACGAAGTCCCGCGTTCCATCGATCGGGTCGACGATCCAGCGCCGGCCCGAGCGCGATTCCTTGGCGCTGCCTTCCTCCCCGAGAAGTCCGTCGTCCGGGAAGGCTTCCTCCAGCAATCCCGCAATCACCCGCTCGCACTCTCGGTCGGCCGGCGTCACCGGCGACCCGTCGCTCTTGGCTTCGGCCGTGAACCCGCGGTCTCGATAACCCAGGGCCACCTCCCCGGCCCGCTCCGCTGCCGCTCGCGCTTTCTCCAGTTCTTTTTCGAATCCCATGCCGCCGATTCTACCCCGCCGGCCCTCTTGCTTCGGCATTTCGGCATCCTGCTCGGCATCTTGCTCTTGCATCGCTTTCCAAAGTGTGGTACAGCAAGGACCAAACAGAAAAGGAGGAGAGCGATGCTGAGACCACCCGCAGTCCCTCTGCTTTCGTGCCTCGCGGCGGTGCTTTGCCTGACTTCTTGTTCGACTGGCCCTGCCCCTGCCAAACCCGGCACCCCCGAGTGGTATTGGATGGCGGCCAATGAGCAGGCTGCGGCCGGTGACCTGGTCAAGACCCAGGAACACCTCGAAAAGGTTGGGCTTTCCGACAACCCCTTTAAGGCGCGGGCGGCGATCTGGCATCTGGTGATGTCGGGAGGCATGGCTTTGGGCTATAAGGATCTGGCCCAAGCTTACGAGGACGGCAGCACGCTGAGCAAGACGCAGTCGGGCGACTTGCGCCGCCGGGCCAACGACTGTGTGCGGCTCTCCAAACAATACTGTATGGTTCTGGCCGAGGAACTAGGGCGGCTTCATAAGGAAAGCGCCGACGCTGCCGAGTTTGCCCTGGAGTTCACCTTCCCGCAGGGCAGCGCGGTTGAGGATACGACGCTGGGCCGCATCCGCAAAGGAACCCTGCCGCCGGCAGAGGAGCTCGCAAAGGCCGAGCGCTCGGCGATAAAGCGTGGCGTGCTGCTCGCGACCGCCTCGGTGGTCGGCGCCGGCGACGATACGGCCAAGACCTACACCCTGTTCCAGACCAAGCCGGTCAAAGTTCCCCGCGCCGTCTTCCTGTACGGCATCGCCGACGGCCTGGTCGAGGAATCGAAGATCTTCGACCGCAAGCGGCTGAACGAGCCCGATAAGAAGAAGCTAGTGCTGCAACTCGCCTCGGACTGCCTCAAGCCGGCTTCCCAAAGCGACGACGCCGCGCTGAAGAAGAAGGCCAAGGCCCTGGGGGAGAAAGTCGCCAAAGAACAGAAATCCCTGCCCAAGGGAGTCTAGAGCCCTACGCCTGGATTCCGTGACCGTGAGGCGGCGGTCTCTCGTGGTATACTGAAGTCTGCCGCTCGGAGTCGCTTGCAATGCTTAGCCGTCTCAAGTTCGCCATTGTCCTTTCCTCCACGTTTCTGACCGCGCTGCTGGTCATCGGCGCCCTCATGGGCGACAGTTCCTCCGCCGACGGCGCTTATCGCCAGCTCACGGTCTACACCGACGTGCTCTCCCGCATCAAGAGCGACTACGTGGAGGAGCCCGATATCAAGCAGGTTACGCGCGGCGCCTTGCAGGGCCTGCTCGAATCGCTCGATCCCTACTCCAGCTATCTGACGGCCGAGCAGTACAAGGAGTACGAAAAGCGTAAGAGCGCACAGGAGGGCAGTTTAGGGCTGGTTGTTTCCAAGCGCGCCGGATACGTATTCATACTGGCTACGCTGCCCGGCTCGCCCGGAGCCAAAGCCAACCTGTCAACCGGCGACGGCCTGGAGGCGATCGATCGCAAGGCGACCCGGGATCTGCCCCTGCCGCTGATTCAGACCATGCTGAGCGGTCCGGTCGGCAGCAGCGTCACGCTGGTGTTGCGCCGCGCCCGCCGCGCCGAGGAGCCCCAGGAGCTCACCCTGACCCGCACCGCCGTCAGCATCCCGGCGGTGACCCACAAGCTGCTGCCCGATAAGGTGGGCTACATCGAGGTGAAAGCGTTGACAGCCGGCAAGGCGGCCGAGGTGGCGCGCGCCGTGCGCGATTTGACGGGCCAGGGCGCGGAGCGGCTGGTGCTCGATTTGCGCAATGACGCCACCGGCGACGAGCAGGAAGGCATCAAGCTGGCCAACGTGTTCCTCGATAGCGGCCTCCTCGCTTATCTCGAAGGCCAGAAAGTACCCCGCAAGGATTTCAGCGCCGATCCCCGCCAGGCCGCCGCCGCGAAGCTGCCCCTGGTCGTGATCACCAATCGCGCCACGGCCGGCCCGGCGGAGCTGGCTGCCGCCGCACTGGTGGATCGCCAGCGGGTCCAGATCGTCGGCGAAAGGACTTTCGGCCTCGGCGCCGAGCAAAAAACCATTCCTATGGATGACGGCGCGGCCATCATCCTTTCGGTCGCCAAGTACCACCGTCCTTCCGGCAAGGCGATCCAGGATGGCGGCGTCAGCCCGACGCTGCTGGTCTCCGAGACCGAAAACGACGCCGGCTCCGATGACGAGACGGCTCCCGTTCCCAACGAGCCTTCCCAGAAGCAGGAAGATGAGCTTCTGAAGAAGGCAATCGAAGTCGTCAAGGGCGCTTCCCTCCCCGCCGCAGCGTAGCATCGCGCGGCAGGCGCACCCGGCAGATTTGACTTTTGACTTCCGTCGGTCGGGCGGCTATAGTGGTGTGGCAGCCGCCCTCCAGCGCGCGGACATGGGCCCGCCCGCCGCGGCCGGCGAAGGGACCTCGTAAGGGAATATGACGCTTCCCAATGCCCTCACGCTGCTCCGGATTTTTTTCGTCCCCCTCCTGCTGACTGTCCTACTGAGTAAGAACATCCACCTGGAAACCCGCTGGATCGACCTCAGCAAGGAATGGCTCGCCTTGCCCATTTTCCTGGTGGCGGCGCTCACCGATCTGCTCGACGGCATCATCGCCCGCCGTCGCCGCCAAATCAGCACTCTGGGCACCCTGCTCGATCCGGTGGCCGACAAGCTGCTCATCTCGGCGGCCTTCATCTCGCTGGTCGAGCTGCGACTGGTCCCCGCCTGGATGGTGGTGGTGATCGTGGGACGTGAGTTTGCCGTTTCCGGCCTGCGCAGCATTGCCGCCGCCGAGGGCTACACCATCGAGGCGAGTGAACTAGGCAAGACCAAGATGGCCATGCAGGTGATTGCCGTCTGCCTGCTGCTGGTGGGCGCCCACGCGCCGGTCTTCTATCGCCTCGGCATTGTGGCTCTGTGGCTGGTGGTCCTGTTCGCCGTGGTCTCAGCGGTCGATTATTTCCAGAAGTTCTGGCGCCGCGTCGATATCCGGTTCAAAGTGCGCCGCCGGCGCGAGCGCCTGCTGCTTCTGCGGAAGCGGCAACGAAAGAATGTTGCTGCTCAGTAATGCGGCCCGTCGCTGGCTCCTCGATTTGGCCCGTGCCGGGCTGGCCGCCGCCGCCCGGCAGCAGCCCCTTCCCGATTCTCAGCCGCCGCCGGAACTCTCCCTCACCGATCGCGAGGAGCTGCGACGGCCGCGTGGAGCGTTCGTGAGCCTTCACAAGCAGGGGCAGCTCCGCGGCTGCGTCGGCCACATCGGTTTCGACGTCCCCCTGTTCCGCCTGGTTCCGGAGATGGCCCGCGCCGCCGCCCGGGAGGATTCGCGCTTTGACCCCATCGGCTCTGACGAGCTCGCCGATATCGACGTCGAGGTTTCCGTTCTCTCCCCGTTTTTTCCGATCCGCCAGGACGAGGTGCTCCCGGGGGTCCACGGCCTGATGGTGCGCCAGGGGGCGCATCACGGGCTGCTGCTGCCCCAGGTGGCCTCTTCCCACAACTGGGACTCCGTCCGCTTCCTCCAGGAGACCTGCCGCAAAGCCGGCCTACCCACCGACGCCTGGCAGCACGGCGCCGAGGTGAAAGCCTTCACCGCTGACATTATCAACGAAAGCCCGGTCCACCCGCTGTAAACGGATCCAGCCCCTTCCGGCCTGTCCAGGAGACGACTCGCTATGCGGCAGCGGACATCGGTGGAGGGCCTCCTCTGCGAGGTCAACGGCACCGACCCAGTGACGTTCGCCGTGATTCCGTCACTGACCGCCGCGGTCGCTTTGCTGGCGAGCTATCTCCCCGCCAGGAGTGCCTCGGGCTTCGATCCCATGGCGGCCTTGTGCCGCGAATGAGCGATGGAGACTCGACGCCCACCGGTCGCGGTATCATCAAATCTCACATGGTTCGCCGAGCCGGTCTATTCTGCCTCTTCGCTCTGCTGCTGCTTTGCTCCTGCGGGCGTCGCCAGGCGGTCGCCGAGGCTCCCCTGGTCCAGGAGGAACAGGCGTTCTCCGGCCTTTCTACCCTCCACGTGGCCGATCCCCGCGCCGCGGCCCAGTTGCTGAAAGGCTTCCACCCGGTGGAGCAGGGCAGTTGGCGCTGGACCCAGAAGCAGTTTGCCGTCGCTCTGAAGGTCCCCACCCCCGGCAAGCCCGCCACCCTGCAATTAAAATTCGCCCTTCCCGAACCGCTGCTGGCCCGCCTGCGATCCATCACCCTCAGCGCTTCCGTCAACGGCGTCGCTCTCCCCGCCGAGACTTACACCGCCCCTGGCGACCACGTTTACTCCCACCCTGTCCCCGCGGCCGCCCTGGCCGGCGATGCTGCCCGAGCGGATTTCACGCTGGATAAAGTTTTGCCTCCCAGCACCCTCGACAGCCGGGAGCTTGGCATCGTCGTTACGTCCGTAGGTCTCGAATAGTGGCGTTCTCCGGGTCCCCGCGTCTCCGCAACTCCGCGTCGGTCCTCTACTGGGTGCTTCCTCCGCTGCTCTGTCTGCTGGTCTTCCGCCGCGGCCTTCTTTCCTGGTTCCTGCAGGACGACTTTGCCTGGCTCCGTCTCGAAATGCATTCTTTCTCTGACTTCTGGAGCCTGCTGGTCGAGCCGCGCGCGGGTGGCAGCATTCGCCCTCTGAGCGAGCGCTTTTTCTTCATTCTGTTCCGGCGCCTGTTCGACCTCCGCGCCTTCCCCTATCACCTCTTTGTCTTTCTCACCCAGTTCGCAAATCTGCTGCTGCTGACCGCGATCGCCCGCCGCCTCACCGCCAGTCGCGGCGCGGCATTGGTCGCGTCTCTCCTCTGGACCCTGAACATCTCCCTGCTCACGCCCCTGGCCTGGACTTCGGCCTACAATCAGGTCCTCTGCTCGTTCTTCTACCTGACGAGTTTTCTCCTCTTCCTTCGCCAGCTCGAAACCGGCCGCTGGTCGTTCTATTGGTGGCAATGCGCTGCTTTTGTCCTCGGCTTCGGCGCCCTCGAAACCATGGCCGTCTACCCGCTGGTGCTGCTTGCCTATTGCCTGCTGTTGGCTCGCCCGAACACCTGGAAGACTCTGCCACTGCTGGCGGTCTCCGCCCTTTACATCGCTCTGCGGTTCCGGGGGGCCGCCGGCAGCCTCGCCGGCCCGTATGCCTTTCATTTTGACGCCGGCATCCTGACAGCCCTGTGGCGCTACTGGAGCTGGTCCCTGGGCCCCGTCCGCTTCGCCGAAGCCTACGGCCTGCCGGCCCCAGCCGCCCTGGTCCTGGTGGTGGTCCTCAGCTTGGCTCTGCTTGCCGCTTTAGTACATGCCGTCTCCGCGTCCCCGCGCCTGGGGATCTCTGCGTCCGGCCCCAGCCGCGTTCCCGCGTCTGCTCTTTTTGCGCCGGCGCTGTTCGGTCTGGCCTGGTTCCTTCTCACCCTCGCTCCGGTTCTTCCCCTGCCGGATCGCCGCTTCGATTACTACCTCACGATACCCGCCATCGGCCTCGCCCTGGCGATCGCCTGCCTCCTTCCATCCGTCCCGCGCTGGGCGGCCGCCCTCTGGCTGTTGATTTACTTCTCCTGCTCGATCGCCTTCATCGAAAAGGAACTTCGCCTGCACTATCGCCGCAGCCAGCTCGCCCGGCGGTTGATCGCGGGCCTCCAGGCAGCCCGCACTTTCCATCCCGGCCGGACAATCCTTCTCACCGGCGTCAATGACCAGCTCTTCTACGCCGTTCTCTATGACGAAGGTCCCCGCACCGCAGGCCTGCGCCACATCTACCTGGCCCCCACCAACCCGCGCCTCACCACCGCTCCCGGCCTCGCGCCGGTCGAGAACTACCGGCTCCCCGCCCGCGCCACCCTTGCCGCTCTGCAGAGCCGCCTGGCCGAGGTCTATGACGTCTCCCAGGGCAATCTCCGCAACATCACGACCCTCTACACACTCTCCGCGCCGGATCTATTGAAGCCCACGCCCCCGCGGCGGGTCGATGTCGGCGAGCCACTGCTGGCTTCCCAGATCGGCTCCGGCTGGTCCGAGATCGACCTGGACCACCGCTGGATGAGCCGCCGCGCGGAAGTGCGTCTCGCCGCGCCACAATCCCCCGGCGACCGTCTTCGAATCGAAGCCATCAACCCGGAGTACTCCCACTCCGGGCCTTTCCTCCTCGCCGTCTCCGCCAACGGCGTCCGCCTGGGCCGCGTTGAGATCCGCGATGAGCGTTCCTGCCGGCGCTTCTTCGACTTGCCCGCCTCTTTCCTGGGCGCCGAAGAAATCACGATTGCCCTGGAGATCGAAGACGCCGGCGCCGAACGCTTGGCTTTTGGCGTGATCGAGCTGATCCATCAGCCGTAGGTAGGGCGCCCCAGCGGCGAGCGTTCCATCCCCGAATCGCCAGCCGTCCCCCGTCAATCGCAATGGCCAACCCCCAATCACCAGCAGTCCCCCAATCGTCCCTGTGCTAAATTGTCCCTATGGACAAGGCCTTCGACGTGGTCGGGGTCGGCCTGAACGCCACCGACACCCTTCTGCTCGTCCCCCACTTTCCCGAATACGCCGGTAAAGCGCCTTTCACCGAAGAGGTTGTGTCCCCCGGCGGCCAGGTGGCCAGCGCCATCGTCACCTGCCAGCGGCTCGGCTTGCGGACCAAGTACATCGGCACGGTCGGCGACGATGAGCGGGGCACCATCCAGATGCGCAGCCTGCTCGATGAAAACATCAATGTGGATCACGTCCAGCTCCGCCTCGGCTGCCCCAACCAATCGGCCTACATCATCGTCGACCAACGTACGGGCGAGCGCACGGTCTTCTGGCGCCGCGACGACTGCCTGCGCATCGATCCCACGCAGATTTCGCCCGACCAGATCACCTGCGCCCGCCTGCTTCACATCGACGGGCACGACACGGCCGCGGTGGAGCACGCCGCCCGCATCGCCCACGGCGCCGGCATGCCGGTCACGGTGGACGTCGACACCATCTACCACGGCTTCGAGCGCGTGCTCCCCTATGTGGACTACCTGATCGCCAGCTCCGAGTTCCCCGTCCAGTGGACCAACCAGCCCGACCCCTTCCGCGCCCTCGATCTGATCCAGCGCGAATACGGCATGAAGGTCGCCGCCATGACCCTCGGCGCCTACGGGGCGCTGGCTTACTCGGACGGCCGGTTCTACTACTCGCCCGCGTTCGTGGTTAACTGCGTGGACACCACCGGCGCCGGCGACGTCTTCCACGGCGCTTTCTGCTACGGGGTGCTCGAAGGGTTTCCGCTCGACGAGGCGCTGGAATTCTCAAACGCGATGGCCGCGCTGAACTGCACCGTGCTGGGCGCCCGGGGCGGGCCGCCGCCGGGGCCCGCGAGCAGCGTCCAGGCCCGGCGCCTGATTGACCGCGCCGAGCGCCGCTGCAACAAGGATTTCGAGCTGCGCGCCACGGTTGCGGTGTGATTCCCCGAGTGACGCTTTACACCCGCTCCGGCTGCCATCTCTGCGACACCGCCAAAGAGCAGCTCCAGCGCGCCCGCCGGGGCGCTGCATTTGAGCTCGAAGAAATCGACATCGACTCCGATCCGGAGCTCCACGCCCTCTACAATGAAGAGGTCCCCGTCATCGCCATCAACGGTAAGAAGGCCTTCAAATATAACGTGGACGAACGAACCTTCCTGAAACGGCTGCGGGACCGCACGGAGCCACGACCGTGAAGGAGCGATTGGACATTCTGGCCATCGCCGCCCACCGTGACGACGTCGAACAAACCTGCGGCGGCGCCCTGATTCGCATGGCCGAGAAGGGCTACGTTACCGGCGCTCTCGACCTGACCGCCGGCGAAATGGGATCCCGCGGCGACGCCGAAACGCGTGCGCGTGAAGCCGCAGAGGCCGCCCGAGAGATGCTGCTGAGCTGGCGCGGCAATCTCGGTCTCCCCGACGCCCGCCTGGAGGCTACGCTCGACGCCAAGCTGGCCATCGCCGCCAAGATCCGCGAATTGCGTCCCCGCACCGTGATCCTGCCGTACTGGGAAGGCCGCCACCCCGACCATTACCGCACCGCCGATCTCGGCTACGAAGCCTGCTACCTGGCCGGCCTGCGGAAACTCGAGCTGCCGGGCCCAGCGGGATCCCCCGAGAGCGCCCCGCCTCATCGCCCGGCAAAAATCCTCTACGCCTCTCTCTACGCGAACGTCCGCCCGACGTTTGTGGTCGATATTTCCGCTCAATTTGAGCGACGTCTCCGCGCTCTATTCTGCTACCGCTCCCAATACGCCGACCAGCCCGCCGCCGCCGGCCTGTTCCCTCCGCAGGAGGAGATCGCCGAGCGAATCCGGGCCGTCGCCCGCTATTACGGCATGCTGATCGGGGTCCAATACGGCGAGCCTTATGTAGTGAAAGAGATGATAAGCGTGGACGACGTGGTGAAGATGCCGGTGCGCAGCCTCTGAACGCCTGGCTTACCCTCGGTTGGCGGCCACAAACCGGTCTACCCGGTCCTGGTAGATCTTGATCTTCCCTTGCCTCTTCAGCCGCTCTCGCAGTTCCTGGCGGAAGATTTCCCACGCCTCATTCTGCTGGTTGCCAAGAAGCTGGTCGTGGATCGTCGTGCGTTGTTTGGCGAACTGGGCCATGTCGGCAGGCGCGTGCTCGACAACCTGGTAGGCCACGCGATCCGACCCGGCGATGACGGGACCCAGGATGCTGTGCGAGGGCGCGGTAAAAGCCTCCCGGACGATAGCGGCAGAGCCGAGGCCCGGAATCGAGCCTTCGCGCGTGAACAGCTCGCTGGTCTTGGCCTCCAGCTTGAATTCCTTGGCCGCTTTCTTCAGATCGCCGAGAGCCCTCGCGCGCTCGGCCAACTGCTTGGCGCGGGCCTCCGCGGCGTCGCGGGCCTTGGCCAGATTGCAATCGTTCTTCGCCCGCTCGGTCACTTCGGCCAGCTCGGCCTGCCGCGTCGGAACGATCTCGGTGACCACGGCGATCATCGACTTGCCCGCCATCTGGACCGGGCCAACCACCGTGCCCTTCAGCGCCGAAAACAGCGCCTCGCCCAGAGCCGGCGTGACCGCGACCTCCGGGATCGGCTTGCCCCGCTCCATCCGGGCAACCGTAGAGACGGGCAATCCCACCTCACGCCCGGCGTCTTCCAGATTTTGAACGTGCCGGCTCGCCGCCGCCCGCGCTGCGTCCAACAGCCTCGACTTCTCCACTTCCACACGGTCCTTGGTGAGTTCCTCGCGAATCGTCGGCTGCACTTCCTCGAACGGCCTCAGCCGCGCCTGTTCCCGCTCCAGCGCCTTGATGATGTGGAAGCCGACCTGCGTCTTCACCAGGTCGCTGATCTCCCCGGGCTTCATCGAAAAGGCCTTCTGCTCGAACTCCGGCAACGTCTGCGTACGCGTGACCCAGCCGATGTCGCCGCCCTTCTGGCCGCTGCCCGTGTCCTCAGAGTTGGCCTTGGCTAATGCCGCGAAGTCCTTGCCCGCCCGAACCTGCTTCAAAACGTCCTGCGCCTTGGCCTCGATCTTCTTGATCTCGTCCGGGGTCTTGTCGGTGGTCTTGAAAAGAATGTGTGTCGCGTGCACGCGGTCCTGCACCCGGAAGCGGTCCTTGTTCTCGTTGTAGTAGCGCTCCACCTCCTGCCGGCTGATCTGGACCCGCGAAGCCAGCTTGGCGTCGTCGATGACCATGTATTGGAACGACCGCTTCTCCGGCGCCATGTAGACCGCCCGGTTCTTCTTGAAGTATTCTTCGACCTCGGCCGGCGTGGAAGAGACCGAGGACTGCACCGAAGCCGGCGTCACCGCCACGAACTCGATCCGCGCCTTCTCCTCGCGCCGTTTGAATTCCTGCTCCAGCTCCGCCGTCGTCACGGTCACGTC
>JBGOUJ010000036.1:0-24656 GCA_041477005.1 Terriglobia bacterium
CGATCCGAACAGCGTGCGCCCGTACCTAGGCTACAGCATCATCAACGTGAACGATCGCATGGGGACTTCGCGCTACAACTCATTGCAGGCCTACCTCAACCGCCAGTTGCATCACGGGTTGGCGCTCCAGATTGCTTACACTTTCTCGCGTAGCATTACGAACACGCTGAACCGGGACACCGAGGGCGGCGCCAGCCCAATCATGGATGCGTACAATGCGGACGCGGACAAGGCTCTGGCGAGCTCCGACCAGAAGCATAACCTCACCTTAGCCTACAACTGGCAGATCCCCTTCTTCAGCCAGGCGCCCTCGATCCTGAAACACACTCTGGGGGGCTGGCAGATGAACGGGATCACCACGTTCCGGACCGGGCTGCCGATTAACATCTGCGAAAATCGGGACCGGGCCGGCCTGGGACAGTCCGCGGGATCGCTTTGCCAGCGACCCAATCTGATCGGAGACCCGTTCCTCGATAAATCGACGCGTACCATCGATCGCTTCTTCAACACGGCCGCTTTCGGAACGCCGGCGAACGGTACCTTCGGCAACGCGGGGCGGAATATTCTCCGCGGGCCGGGGGTCAACAACTGGGACTTCTCCCTCTTCAAGGAGATGAAGACGCCCTGGCTCGGAAAGAGCGGGGGCGGGCTGTTGTCAGAGTCATCGAAACTGCAGTTCCGGGGCGAGTTTTTCAATTTGTTCAACCATGCGCAGTACAACGCCCCGAGCCGAAACCACGGGACGGGGAGCTTCGGGAAGGTAACGAGCGCACGCGACCCCCGGCAGGTCCAATTGGGGCTAAGATTGGTGTTCTAGGGGCACGTTTCAGTCTACCGGGCAGGAAGGCCCCTCCCGTGAGGGGCCTTCCTGCCTTTTATGAGGAATTCGCCTAAGTCTCCGGCTCTGCCGCTGCTTCTCGGTTTTTGCCTGTTCCTAGCCGCCTCCGAAACGCTGCTTTGCCAGGAGCGTCTCAAGGTATCCTATGAGGCGGCCCAAAAACTCTTTCAGAGCGGCGAGGACGACCAGGCGCGGATCGCATTCCGCCGGGTGATTCTGGAAGCGGATCGGGAGCGCGCCGCGCTCCATCAAAAGGCGGCTCCTGCTAAGCTTTCGACAGACGACAGGGAGTTGCTGGAAATCTACACCCAGGTCTTGGCCAGCGCACACAACTATCTTGGCTTGATCGCCGCGCGCCACGAGCAGTTTGCGGAAGCCGCTCGGCAATTTGCCCAGGTCCGCTCTCTCCGTTCTGATTTCCCTGACGCCGGCTACAACCTCGGCTTAGCCTTGTTCTCGATCCAGGAATATTCTCAAGCCGTCGCCCCGTTGGAAGAGGCTGCCGGACGGAATCCATCCAATCTCAACGCCAAGAAGTACCTGGGATTGACCTACGTGCAAACGGAGCAGTACGAAAAAGCCATAGGCTTGCTGGAGGAGTTCCGCTCGCGCCATCCTGATGATCCTCAGGTGATGCTGGCATTGGCGACGGCGCTGGCGCGCAGCGATCGTCCCGACGAATCCCGGAGCGTGTTCGAAGACCTGCTGAAGAGTCAACCCAATTCGGCGCCGCTCCACGTATTGTTGGGCCAGATCTTCGCCGTCCAATCTCTGGCCCAGGAGGCCGAAGGAGAATTTCGGCGTGCCCTGGAGCTGGATCGCAAGGTTGCATCCGCGCATTACTCGCTCGGCATGCTGAGACGCCGCGCGCTCCAGTTCGAAGAGGCGAGGAGCGAGTTCGAAGCCGAGCTTGTTTCCCACCCGGAGGACGAGCACGCGCGACTGCAACTGGCTTCTGTTCTCTTGGATCTGCACCAGCCCGACCAGGCCATACCCCTGCTGCGGCGGGTGATCGCCAAACAGCCGGCAGACGCCGAGGCGCAGTATGACCTCGGCAAAGCCTTCCTCGACAAAGACGACGTCCCGGGAGCGATCCGGCACCTGGAGACTGCGGTCCGGCTGGATGCCGCGAAAGTTCACAGCCATTATCAACTCGCCCGCGCTTACCAGCGCGCCCGGCGAAACGACGAAGCACAGCGAGAATTCAAGATCGTGAAGGAATTGACCGCGGCGGCGCCATAAGGAGCCGAGAGCTGTGGCAAAGTACTGGCGCCACGTTGGGATTGCAATGGGGTTCGCTACCTTTAATAACTCTCGCTGCGAGATCGGATCGAATTTGTGATCGTGGCAGCGCGCGCACTGGAGCGTTAGCGCTAAGGTCCCTTCCGGTGGCCGCGCCAGCGCGGCGGATCGTCATCGGTTCCGTTCTGGTCGACCGAGTTGGCCAGCAGCGTGCCATCCACCATCACCGTCCCCTGGACCTCCACTCGCATCCCGACGATCAGGTCGGCGAACCCTTTGAGTCCTCCGCCGTACTGGGTCGAGCCGTTGGTGAAGATATCCTGGCCCAGGTTTCCGATGCGGAATGAAAGCTTGCCGGCAGTAATCGAGCTGATCAGTCCATCGAACTCAAAACCAGGCTGCTGGGTCGACGCCGCATTCAACCGGAATCCCGAGACGTATTCATTGGTCGTCGTGCCGGATCGAGTCAGAACGAAAGCCCCCGCCCAATTGTTCGGAGCGTTGGGAGCCGGCGGTGGAAAAGTGACGCTGGCGCTGCCATTACCCTTGGCGTCGGTGGCGAGCGCTCCCGCCTGGCCCAGCAGGAGACAGCCTGCCTGGCCGAATCCGAACCGGCAGAAGTAAACCGAGTAGGCCTGGCTGGGGCTGGCGCCGCTC
The DNA here is from genome assembly GCA_041477005.1 of Terriglobia bacterium. GTDB lineage: Bacteria > Acidobacteriota > Terriglobia > Bryobacterales > JACQDG01 > JBGOUJ01. Next base: position 2,738 of record JBGOUJ010000036.1, read on the forward strand.
AGGGCAACGCCCACTTTACCGTTACCGCCCACGGTCACCAAGCCGTCCTTCAGCGGATCGGTCCCGCTTTGAGGGAACGCTCCTGACCCGACCCCGGGGCCGTTGATATCGGCGACCCGGAACAAAGACAGGTCGGCCCCCGCATTTCCCTTGCCTCCGTTGCCGTCATCTGCTCTTACCAGTGTGCTGGAAAACACAAACCCAACGGCCAAAGCCGCAACCCATTGCAGAATCCTCATGGCGAGTGAACCTCCGGGAACAAAGATGGCAGAGCGATCTTTGCAATCGCTTTGCCAGGGGGAAGGGCAGCAGGAATCAATATAATGCAAGCGCGGCGCAAACGCAAGAGGCGGCTGGCGCTGTAAAAATGCTACATCCGCGTGGCAAATTTGCCCGAAGGTAACACGGCGCTAGAATACAGGAGTGCGGAAAGCGGCGGTCGCCGAGCCGAAGATCAGCGTCGAGTCGAAGATTAATGCGAGGTTGCCGGCCGCTCTGCTCATCGCCGCCGTCACGCTGGCGGTCTTCTGGCCCGCTCTCGAAAACCAATTTGTAAACTGGGACGACGACAAGAACTTTCTGACCAACCCGGCGTTTCGGGGCCTGGCCGTTTCCAACCTGCGGTGGATGTGGACGACCTTTCATCTCGGCCACTATCACCCCCTTACCTGGATGTCCCTGGGCCTGGACTATGTGATCTGGGGTCTCGACCCGACGGGCTACCATCTGACCAATGTGCTGCTGCACACAGCCAACGCCGTGCTTTTCTATCTGGTCGCCCTGCGGCTGCTGGGCGGGAAGATCTGGACGGCGGCGGCGGCGGCCTTGCTCTTCGCCGTACACCCGTTGCGCGTCGAGTCGGTGGCTTGGGTGAGCGAGCGGCGGGACGTGCTGTCGGGCGTGTTTTACCTGCTCTCGGTGCTGGCCTATTTGCGGGCGCAGAAAGAAGGCCCGCGCGGCCGCTGGCTGGCCGCTTCGCTGGCAGCGTTTGCGGCGGCGCTCCTGTCGAAGGTAATCGTGGTCAGCCTGCCGATCGTCCTGCTGTTGCTCGACATTTATCCACTGCGCCGCGGCCCTCGCTGGCGGGAAAAGATCCCCTATTTCGCGCTGGCTTTCGCCGCCGGCTGGGCCGCCTTGGCCGGGCAACAGACCGGCGTAGCGGGCTTTGCCGGGCACGTCACGATGCGGGCCGGCCTGCGGGTCGAGCTTTCGCTCTACGGCCTCGTTTTCTACGTGTGGAAGACCATCTCTCCATTCGGGCTATATCCGCAATATGCCTGGAGCGGCAGTGTCTCGCCGCTCGACCCGCTCCTGCTGGCAACCGCGGCTCTCGCGGTGGCGGCAACGGCCGCCGCCGTGGCGCTGCGGAGCCGGTACCCGGCCCTGCTGACGGTCTGGGGTTGCTATGTCGTGAGTCTGCTGCCGGTGCTTTCGATTGCGCGACTCGATCCCCAGCAGTCCGTCGCCGACCACCACACTTATCTGGCCACGCTCGGTCTGGCGCTGCTCGCCGCGGCCGGTTTGACTGCCCTCCGGGCTCCGGAGGCCGCCACCCTCGCCGCCCTGGTCGTAGTGGGACTGGCCGCGCTCACCCGGCAGCAGATCGGCGTCTGGCGAGACCCGCTCAGCCTCTGGACCCGCACCCTGGCCGGCGCTCCTGACTCAGCAGTCGCCCACAACAATCTGGGGGAGGCGCTGGGGGCGCGGGCGCGGCTCGAGGAAGCGATTCCACAATTCGAGCGCGCCTTGCAAATCAAACCCGCCTACGTTGAGGCCTACTACAACCTCGGCCTCGTCCGCCGGAAGCAAGGCAGACTCCAGGCCGCCACCCAGTGCTTCGAGCAAGCTCTGCAAATCGACCCCACGCTGGCGCCGGTCCACAACGACCTGGCCAATTGCTATGCCGTCCTCGGCCGGAAGCAAGAAGCGCTCGAACAGTACCGCCTGGCGTTGCGCTATCAACCCGATTTTGCCAATGCCCACTACAATCTCGGCAACCTGCTCCAGTCCGAGGGCCAGCTCACCGAGGCGATTTCCCGCTACCAGGAGGCTCTGCGTCTGAACCCGGCGCTGGTCGACGCTCACAACAACTGGGGCGTAACCCTCGACGCCCTCCACCGCCCCACCGAGGCGATCGGGCACTATCGGCAGGCGCTGCTTCTCGACCCGCAGAACGCCGACGCTCACAATAACCTCGGGAGCAGCCTGGAAGCGCAGGGGAAAACGAAGGAAGCCATGGCTCACTACCGGGAGGCCTTGCGCCTGAACCCTTCCCACCGCGACGCCCGCGCGAACCTGACGCGATTGGTCAGGCAATCTCAGGCGTCCCGACAATAAGCGTGGCGGTCACCTCGCCGGGGCGCCCTCGGGGACCACGTGCTCCCGGACGTGCTCCGGCAATCCTTTCCCGGCGCCCATCTCCGCGCCCACGTAGTTGAACTCCTCTCCGTAGTGGAAGCCGTGCTTCTTTCCGATCGTCGCCGCCAGCTCTTCGAGGAAGGCCCGGCTCGCCGGCCGCGCCGCCTGGAGCGCCAGAACGGCCGTCGCCTTGCGCTCAAAAGTCGAGCTGATATCTACCGCCCGGAACCGGGCATTCTCTTCCCCGCCTTCCCCCGGACGATAGGGCCGCCGGACGGCATAGTAGTAGACCTCCGGTACGCCGTAGCCCGGAAGTCCCACGCGCGCCAGCTCCGGATTGAACGTCGATCCACCGCTGTAGCCCCAGGCTTCCTCGGCCATCTTGCCGGTGTAGAAATGGTCCCGCTCCGGATCGTAGTGAATGTAAGGATCAGGGATGAAAATGAGGCGCGGCTTGAAGTATCGGATCAGGGTGAAAATCTGGTCGCGCAGCTCGGTCGAGGAAATGTAGCCCAGCTCGCCACTCTTGTGCCCCAGCCGAACGACTTCCTTGACCCCCAGCAACCGCGCCGCTTGCCCGCCCTCTTCGACCGACGCTTTCCGCGCCTCGGCCGGGCTCAGATTCGCAGCGCTCTTCTCGTCGTTGGTAACCTGGACGACCCGAACCGTGTAGCCGTCTTCGATCAGCTTTGCCAGTGTGCCGCCCGCTCCGATCAGGTAGTCTTCGGCGTGAGCCGTGACCACGAGCACGCCCTTGGAATCCTGGCACAGAGAATGGATGGGAACCAGCAAGATCCCCGACAGGACGCTACAGGCCGCGCAGAGCTTCCTGATGGCGCTGGAATTCCGCCTCGAGCCGGCTTGCGTATTGCTGCCACTCGCTCTCGATGGGGGTCCCGGCGTTGCGCGCATAGAGTACAAAGGCCACCGTACCGATTGCCAGCCCGGCCCCTAATAATATCGCAACGCGCCCCGGCAAGACAGAGTGCAGAAGCGCAATGATGACCTCCAGCATAATAGCCACCGTAATCGACAGCTCCACTATGAGGCCGATTCCAGCCCGGCGGGCCTCGGTCCGATACTGGAACTCTTCTCTCAGCAGCTCCTGATTGTGTTGGTGAAGGCGATTCTCCGCCTCGATGAGAAATGGATCGCTAGCCATGCGCCTCGGCCGGACGTTCATCTTCATCCGCCGAGGAAAGCGCCTGTCGCAGCTCCTGATCAGCGCTTGTCACTTGCCGCCGGTAGTGGACCAGGACGTAGGCTGCCGCCACGGACAGCGCAGTGGCAGTAAACACCCAGGCTGCCAAGGACGAGAATCCCACCAACAGGACCGACACGCCGCCCACTACGGCCATCGCCAGAATAGTCCGCGAACCAATGTGCGCCGCGTGTGCAGCTTCAGCGGTACACGAACCATATCTTTGGACCGCCAGCGACCGAACATGCAGGCGTCGTTCCTGTTGCAAGACCTTCTCCCTTGGGTCCCGAGCCATAGCCGTACCTCCCTGAGATGACATATCGGCGCCTCGGCAAGATCACTTTACGTCGCCTTATTTCTACAACAACATAACGCCGTATGTCAAGGATATACCAACCCCTGCTTCTCCATCCAGTCTAACGTACCGAAGGCGCCTAGCCCGCCCCGAGGTCTCCAGGCAATTGAAAACAGAGACGAAAAAAAGATGAAGTTGCCGTGATCGTAGCTGCTGACGCACGCCGGTCCGGCTCTGATCCTCGGCCGGGTCGCCGGGAAGGGCCTCAATCGCAGCAATCGTAGCTGCCGGCCCACGCCAGCCGCCGCTTTCGCTATGCTGGTAGGCCTATGCGCGTCCTGCTGGCGACTTGCTGCCTGCTGCTGGCATCGCCGAGATACTCCCCGGCCGCCGGCCCCCTGCCCCTCGGCAAGATCCCGCCCGGCAAGGTCTTCCTGGTCGTCCTTCCCCACCATGACGACCACACCTGGGAATACGGCTTCGCCGGATTGATCACCAAGCTGGTCGACGCCGGCTACACGGGCTACTACGTCCGCGTCTCCAACGACGAAAAAGACGGCTCGCTCGGCTGGCCCCAGAACGACATGGTCAATTACCGCGAGTGCCTGGAAGCCGTCCGCTACCTGGGCATGAAGGATGTGATCAGCCTCAACTGGCGCAACGATCACAGCGACTCGGTTCCGCATAATGAAATACGCGCGCAGCTTATTCTGCTGATCCGCCGGCTCCGTCCCGAGGTCATCCTGACCTACGATCCCTGGGGCCACTACGATCGCAATCCGGACCACCGCAAGACGGCGCGCGCGGTCGCCGAAGCTTCCTGGGCCGCCGGTTACCCGAACTTCCAACCGGAGCATGGGAAGCTCGGTCTCGAGCCCTATCGGGTGCGTTATCGCTACTACTCCCAGCGCAGTGACTACGGCATGGGCTACACCCCCAATATCGCCTTCGAACTCAACCCCAGCCAGATGGAGCGCAAAGCGAAAGCCTACTGGATGAATCGCAACGTCCGCCTGCAACCCTCCATGGCGCGCGCCGTCCGCGCCGAGCTCGCGCAAAACAAGCTCCGCGCTCCGGAGCTCGACGGCCTCGACGACGAGGAAGCGGCCAAGCGGTTGCAGGAGTGGCGGATGTACTGGATTTCGGAGAAACGGGGAAAGGAAAACGGCGTGAAATACGCCGAGGTGTTTTACTTCGTGGATGAGTTGGATGACCTGCCGGGCCTGCAGGATTTCGCCGCGCCCAGCGCCGGCTCCGCGGCGCCGCTCCCGCCGGCCGCGAGCCACAGACCGCAGGCCGGCAACCAGGTCGTCCTGGTGGTCACCGCCCACGCCGGCGATTACCTGCTCTGGGCCGGCGGCGCCCTGGCTGGAATGATCGGGCAAGGCGCCACGGTTTACGTCATTCGCGTGACCAACGACGAGAAGGAAGCCCACGGCCTCGCGCCCGAGCAGGCCGCCCTGCACAATGCCTCGGAAAGCGAGGAAGCGGCCCGCATCCTCGGCGTGAAGGAAGTGATTTCGCTCGGCTATCGCTCGGGCGAGCTGGCGGCGGTCTCGCCCACCGAGCTCCGCGACCGGCTGATCTTCTACATCCGGCACTACCGGCCGCGGGCGCTGTTCCTCCCCGACCCCTACACCCATTACGACGACAATCTGGATCACTATTACGCCGGCTCCGCCGCCGAAGAGGCGCGCTGGGCGGCCGGAATCCGGAATTTCGAGCCGCCGTTCGCCCTCGCCGGACTCTCCACCCACCAGACCCCGGAACTATACTATTACGCCCCACCAGTCGATCCCCGGCGCCGCGAGGCCGAAACCACGGCTGCTTTCGCCCCACAGCCCGTGGCCGTCGATATCGCCGCTTCGATCGATCGCAAGCTGCGGGCGATCCAGGCGCTCCGGACGACCAACCACAGCCTGGCCATCGAGGTCCGCCAGCGCCTCGCCGCCGCGGGCCGGCGGCTGCCGCTGCTCGAAGCGGTCAACGACGATTCGGTGAAGCGGCTGACGGACGTCCGGATCCGCAACCTGGCCCGCGACGCTGCCCGGGCGACGAATCTCTCTTTGGCCGAAGAATTCCACTACATCGGCCGGGAGCAACACCCATGAAAATCCTGGTTCACGGCCACCGCGGCTGCCGGGCGGTGCGGCCGGAAAACACGCTGCCCGCCTTCGAGCACGCCATCCGCATCGGCGTCGATGCACTCGAGATGGACTTGTGCGTCACCGCCGATGAAGCCCTGGTGGTCAGCCACGACCCCTTCATCAACCCCGAGATCTGCCTGGCGCGCGGGGGGGCACCGGCGAAACCGGAAGTCGCCATCCGCTCGCTGACCCGCGCCGAGCTCGCGACCTACGATTGCGGCGCCCTCCGGAATCCCAGTTTCCCCCATCAGGTTCCAGTGCCGGGGACGCCGATGCCGACCTTCGAGCAGGTGCTGCGGCTCGCCGCCCCGGCCAAGGTGGATCTCAACGTCGAAACCAAGATGCGCGAGCACCCCGAGCTCGCCCCGCCGCCGGAAATGTTTGCCTCCAAGATCCTGGCGGCGGTACAGCGCTACGGCCTCGAACAGCGGACCATTCTGCAATCTTTCGACTACCGCTCGCTACGAGCTATGAAAGGGTTTTCCCCCCGCATGCGCCTGTCCGCCCTCGACGACGTCGGCAAGGAAGATTTCGTGAAGCTGGCTCGCAGCGCCGGGGCGCAGATCATTTCCCCGCGCTTCGATTTCGTGACGCCGCAAAAGGTGAAGGCCGCTCACGCCGCCGGCTTGCAGGTGATCCCCTGGACCGCCAACAAGCCCGAGGACTGGCTCAAGCTCATCGAGGCCGAGGTGGACGCCATCATCAGCGATGATCCGGAGGCGCTGCTCGCCTTCCTCAAGCAGCGCGGCCTGCACTGAGCACCCGCTCCGGCCGAGGCGTGCTCGGGCTTGCCGGGCGCAGCTTGCTGCAAGCACTCGAGCAGCGCGCTGACCACTTCCAACCGCTGACGCAACTCCTCCCGGGCGGTCATGGTCCGTGGTGGATTTTTGATAAACCCAATGTTGCCAACGGTTGTTCGTGATATAATCCGACCCAAGTGATGGTGTGCGAGGAGGCGTATGCTGCGACCGGTCACACTGGGGGCGGTGGTTTTGGTTGTCGGTTTTGGATTGGCGGTTTTCGGCGCCGTAACCGACAGCGGCGGCTTCACGGCGGCGCAGCGCAAGTATTGGGCCTTTCAGCCCGTCACCAAGCCGCGCGCGCCAGCGGTCAAGAACAAGGCCTGGTCCAAAAACCCGATCGACGCCTTCATCTTCGCCAAGCTCGAAGAAAAGAAGATCGCCCCCGCCCTTCGCGCCGACAAGATTACCCTGATCCGCCGCGCCACCTTCGACCTGACCGGCCTGCCCCCGCGCCCCGAGGACGTGAATGCCTTCCTCGCGGACAAATCGTCTCGCGCTTTCGAGAAGGTGGTAGACCGTCTGCTGGCTTCCCCGCAATACGGCGAGCGCTGGGCGCGCCACTGGCTCGACCTGGCCCGCTACGCGGAAAGCGAGGGCTTCAAAAGCGACGAGACCCGGCCCAACGTCTGGCGCTATCGCGATTACGTCATCCAGTCGTTCAACGACGACAAGCCCTACAACCGATTCGTCCAGGAGCAGATTGCTGGCGACGAACTGTGGCCCGGCAACCCCGAAGCCCTGGTTGCCACCGGCTTTAACCGCCACTTCCCCGACGAGAGTAACGCGCGGAACCTTCGCCAGCGCCGCCAGGAAATCCTCAACGACATCACCGACACCGTGGGGGGCGTTTTCTTGGGCATGACCTACGGCTGCGCGCGCTGCCACGATCACAAGTTCGATCCCATCAAGCAGAAGGATTACTACCGGCTGCAGGCCTTCTTCGCCGCCTCTCGCGCCCAGGACGACATGGCCCTGGCCCCGCCCGAGGAGCAAGAAAAGTACCGGCAGCAGTTGCAGTCCTGGGACGAGAAGACCAAGGACTTCCGCTCCGAAATGAGCAGCCTGGTCGAGCCTCAGATCAAGAAGATGTATGACGAAGCCTTCAACAAGTTCCCCGAAGAAATCCAGGATTCCGTAAACACGCCGCCCGAGAAGCGTACCGCCTTCCAGTGGCAGATGTATTACAAGGTTAAGCCGCAGTTGATCTTCGAGACCGAGGGCGCCGCCAAGAAACTGAAGGGTGACGACCGCCAACGCTGGACGGAACTGGGCGCCAAGCTGGCTCAGTTCACCCCGCTGCGCCCCGGCGATATGCCGATCGGCAGCGGCATTACCGACACCGGCCGCGACGCGCCGCCGACCTTCACGCTCGCCGTCGGCATGTATGACGCGCCAAAAGAGGAAGTCGAGCCGGGCTTCCTTTCGATTCTCGACCCCGGCCCGGCGAAGATCGCGCCGGTTCCCAACCCGAACTCCAGTGGCCGCCGGGCCGCGCTGGCCCGCTGGCTGACCGATCCGACTAATCCGCTGGCCACCCGGGTGATCGTCAATCGCATCTGGCACTACCATTTCGGCCGCGGCCTGGCGGCCACGCCGAGCGATTTCGGCCTGATGGGAGAGTCGCCCACCAACCCGGCGCTGCTCGATTGGCTGGCCTCGACCTTCGTTGCGAAGGGCTGGAGCATGAAAGCCATGCACCGGCTGATCATGCTCTCGAATGCGTATCAGCAAGCCTCCACGAACCCGGCCGCGGCGGCGGATCCGTCCAACCGGCTCTTTTCCCGTTATCCGCGCCATCGGCTGGAGGGCGAGGCGATCCGCGACGCGATCCTGGCGGTGAGCGGCGATCTGAATCCGAAGATGGGCGGACCGAGTGTTTTCCCGGAGCTGCCGCCCGGCGTGAACCCGCGCGGCGGCTGGAAGCTCACCGCTGATGAGGCCGAGCGCAACCGCCGGAGCGTTTATGTCTTCGTCCGCCGCAATCTGCGCTACCCGATGTTCCAGGCCTTCGACATGCCCGACACGCACGAGTCCTGCCCCCGCCGCTACGTGAGCACCACCGCCCCGCAAGCGCTGGTCCTGCTCAACAGCAACCTGGTTATCGGCTCCGCCACGGATTTTGCCGGGCGGCTGCTGGAGCAGGCGGGCGCGAATCGCCGGGCGCAAGTCGATCTGGCCTACCGGCTGGCCTACTCGCGCCTCCCCGACGCCTCGGAGCGCGACACAGCTTTCACTTTCCTCGCCACCCACAAGCCGATTCTCGACGAGCGACTGGCGAAGAACGAGCCCCTGGCCCTGCCGGCAAAGCTTCCCGAGGGCATAGACAAAACCGAAGCAGCCACCCTGGTCGATTTTTGCCACATGCTGCTTAACAGTAACGAGTTTGTGTATGTGAACTGATGGGAGAAAATCAGCTATTAGCTGTTAGCTATCAGCCGTCAGCCACCAGCCTCCCCCAGCGGCAGCGCTGGCTGAAAGCTGATGGCTGAAAGCTGATGGCTGACGTTGTAACTACAGGGAGCGAAAAATGCAGGAGCCTCATATTCCGCGTCTACATTCCCGGCGAGCTTGGCTTCGCAGCGCTAGCGGAGCCGGCTCGGTGGCCCTGACCTACTTATTGTCCCGGGACGGCTGGCTATCGAAAGCCCTCGGCGCCACGGCGATTCCAAATCCACTGGCGCCGAAGCCTCCGCACTTCAAGCCCCGCGCCAAAAGCGTCATCTGGCTTTTCATGGAAGGCGGCCCCAGCCACGTGGACCTGTTCGACCCCAAGCCGACGCTCGACAAGTTGGCCGGCCAGCCCATGCCCGCCTCGTTCGGACGCCCCATCACCGCCATGGGCACGGCCAACAACTCGCTGATGCCCAGCAAGCACAAGTTCCAGAACTACGGCCAGAGCGGCATCCCGGTGTCCGATTGGTATCCCAACATCGCCCAGCACGTCGACGAGATGACCGTAATCCGCTCGGTGTGGGCCAACGGCCTCAACCACGTCGGCTCGGTCTGCCAGATGAACACCGGCGACATCCTGGCCGGCCGCCCGTCGATGGGCGCCTGGCTGACCTACGGCCTAGGCACGGCCAACGATAATCTTCCGACATTTGTGGTCATGGTCGACGACCGCGAGCCCATTGGCGGGGCGAAAAACTGGAGCCCCGGCTTCCTGCCCGCCGTCTACCAGGGAACGCAGTTTCGCCCCGGCGAGCAGCCCATCCTTTTCCTGAAGCCGCCGGAGACCATCGGCGACAAGCAGCAGCGCCACAAGCTGGACTTTCTGACCCAGCTCAACCGGCACTTTGCCGCCGATAAGCCCGACGATACGGAGCTGTCTGCGCGCCTCGATTCGTACGAGCTCGCTTACCACATGCAATCGGCCGCCCAGGAAGCGGTCGATCTCACCAAGGAATCGGAAGCAACCAAGAAGCTCTACGGCCTCGACAACGAACTGACCGCCGCGTTCGGCGGCAACTGCCTGCTCGCCCGGCGCCTGGTCGAGCGCAACGTCCGCTTTGTCGAGCTCTATTGCGGCAGCGGCAGCGCCTGGGACGCCCACACCGACATCGAAGGCAACCACGGCAAGATGTGCAAGGTTTCCGACGTCCCGGTCGCCGGCCTGCTTACGGACCTGAAAGCCCGCGGCCTGCTCGACGAAACGCTGGTGATCTGGGGCGGTGAGTTCGGCCGCACGCCGTTCTCCGAAAAAGGCAGCGGGCGGGACCACAACCCCTGGGGCTTCACCATGTGGATGGCCGGCGGCGGCGTCAAGCCCGGCCAAATCCTCGGCCAGACCGACGAGATCGGCCTCCGCGCCATCGAAAAGCCCTTCCACGTCCACGACATTCACGCCACCATCCTGCACCTGCTGGGTCTCAACCACATACAGGTCACCTTCCAGCACAACGGTCGCATGGAACGGCCGACCATCGTATCGGGGGAAGTGATCAAGGAGTTGCTGGCGTAGCACTCAAACGCGCGAGCCAGTCGAAAACCTGCTCCTGCCTTTGCCGCGGGAAGCGATTGAAGTCCAGCGGAGTTTCCAATTGCAGCGCGCTCTCCTGCCCGAGCAGGCGATAGATCTTTCTACACGGCTCTACCTCAGCGCGCACATCTTCGACCGGAGCGTAACGGTCGAGGGTGGGTGCGATGAGCAGCATCGGCCTTGGCGCGATCAACGCCAGAGCCTGGTCGTAGTCGAACGGCAGCCGGGACTCCTCTCCAATGAAAAACCCCAGCCGGGGACTCAACCCGTGAAGGTGCGAGTCGTGGCGGATCCCTTCCGTGCCCTTCCCCGGAGTATCCAGTCGCAGAGGGTCGATACCGCCGGCGGCCGCGATCGCTCTCACCCGGCTGTCCAAAGCCGCTGCGAGCAGGCCGACTTTGGCGCCAAGACCATAGCCAACGACATAGATCCGGGAGGGGTCGATCACGTCCAGCGCGGAAACTGCATCGATGGCGGCTCGAGTATCCGCCACCATTTTTCCCAGGAGAGACCACTTCGGATACTGGTCGTAGAAATAGCGGGCGTCGAGCACGCGCGTGCCAAAGCCCAGTTGATCGAAAGCCAGCACGGCGAAGCCCCGCTTGGTGAGGGACTCGAATGGCGGGCCCGCGTATCGGGAGTACCCGGTCGCATACGAATAGGCATGGAGCCAGACGACCAGGGGCCACTTCCCCGGCTTCGGCCGGCCGTCCGCGCCGGCCGCCGGGTAATACAGATCCGCTCTAAGACCGTCTCCGAAGGGCAGACTCGCCGATCCCATGTTCGGTCGCTTCAAGGGTCTTCCGAAAAGAAGCGCGAGCAGGTTATCGTTCGGCGCAATCTGCCACAAGTTGTTGGGTGAAGCCAGGATCTGCCGGCTCGGCGTGAGCGGGAGCCCGGCGGGCTCTTCTCCCAGAGACCAGAGAATGCTCTTCCGTAGGGCTTGTTTCCGTTGGTCCCACGATGCGGCGCTGCCGGTGACGAAATCGCCCACTTCCCTCTTCGGATACTGCAAGGGATCGATTGTTTCCCCCGATGCTTTCAACCAGTGCTCGAAGGTGTAACCGTTGGCCCAGGTCTCGAGTCGGGGGTAGGTCTTGCGTCCGAAAACCGTATCAAAAAAGTTGACGAAGTTCTCGATGTCGCCAACCGTCGTCGAGTGCTCACCGGCCCTTAGATGGAGCCAGATGTTTTCCTCGCGGCCGAGAAACCGGAACACACCGAGAGCCGAGCGGTACGCCTGTTCGTACCCAAAAGGGTTCCCCTCGTGCTCGGCGTAACCGGCGTACATCATCAGACCGCGGGGCGCCACCAGGGCCAGAAGCATGTTCTGATCGACCGGCAGCTTCTGCTCCCTTCCGGCAAAGAACCGCAACCTTGGATGAAACCAATGTGTATTGTGCGGGCCTCCGGTGATGCCTTCGATGCTTCCGACGGCAAAAATATCCGGCGTGTACCTCCAGGGAAGGCACTCCCCGGTAGTGCCGCTCGAAGCAACCACCGCGCCGATCCGCTGGTCGAAGGCAGTGGCCAGAAGCGCCTGTTTTCCGTTGCGGGAATGCCCTGTTATGCCAATCTTCCGCTTGTCGACTTCCGGAAGCGTGTACAGGTAATCGACCGCCCGCATTCCGGCCCAGGCCCACCGCGCGATGCACGCAAAGTCAAATTCTGGATATACCTCGATGAACTTGTCGGAATCATCCGGGTAGCCGTAATGCGCATCGGTGGCGTAGTAAAAGCAGGCGATGTAGCCGCGGCGTATGGGAGTGTAGATCCACCCGTGATTGGGGGGCTGATCGGTCAGGAACACCGGGAACGGTCCGGCGCCGTCCGGGATGAATAGTTGGAGGCGCAAGGTGGCCCGGTGGTCAGGGCCAAACTCCAGGCGCACATCCCGGACGGTGACGCCACCCTCGCGGTGCGTGCCTGTCACAACAGCCCGGAGGTTGTCGGGTGCGGGAGGCATCCTGCCGTAAACCCAACGTTCGAACTCGGAGCGAATCCATTGGCGCTGCCGCTCCCACTGCTCCATCGTGGTGATCGGTGTGGTCCGCATCCCCTCGCGAAGCAGAAGCGGATCCGGCAGTCCGGCAATCGACGGCATCGAATCGAAGTCGGGCGGCAGTTCGCCGGTCCGCCGGATCGAGTCCTCCCAGCTCTTGTCGAATGCGCTGATGCGGCCTGTGAGTTCGTATGAGGTAGTGGGCGGAAGGATTTTTTGCAGGGTTTCCAGCAACTGCTTTCGGCGTTCGAGGTTCGAGGTCCCGGGTGAGATCTGCGCCCGCGCGCACAGAGCGGCAAGGGACAGCGCGGCAACAGCCACCCAGGCCAGTGTCTTCATTGACCGCTTTGCGTCTACGTGGATCATAGTCGCGCTCAGTATCTTTCGCCTGGCTCGCCCGGCCAGAGCCGGCGCACACTGGCAAACGGCTCGTCGCCGGCCGGCGCGGTGTAGCCATCCGGCAGCACTTCGATCGGGTAAGCATCGCGGTGCAGACGCCGCTTTCCCGCGGACCCGCGGCGGGCAGGCGGCCGGCCCCACCCGGAGCCGCGTGACGCCCGCCTTTCCCGCCGGTGCGATAGGAAGTTTAGCACCGGCAGCCGCCTGAAACGCAGAAAGAAATTGACAACCGCCCTCTGGCAGTGGTATCTCAAGCTTACAAGGGACGGTGATTCTATGCATGTGCAGCCCAAGCTACCCTTAGTGTCTCTGACTGTACTGGCTCTGTTCCTCGCCGTGGTTGGCGCTCAGGCCCAGACCGCCACAAGCAACATCCAGGGGACCGTCAAGGACGAGACGGGTGCGGTCATTGTGGGAGCGAAGGTCAGGCTGACCAACCAGGGGACCAACCAGGCTCGTGAGCAGACTTCGAACGCCGAAGGATACTTCGAGTTCCGCGCGCTGCCGCGGGGCGAATACACGCTGGAAGCGGAGCAGGCGGGCTTCAAGAAACAGGTCATCACCAACATTACGCTGGAGGTGGCGCAAACGCAGAACGTGCCGGCTGTGCTCCAGGTGGGCGGCGTGACCGAATCGGTGGAGGTGCAGTCCTCGGCGGGTCTGCTGCAGGCCTCAGAGGCGAGCCTTTCGCAGGTCATCGACGAAAGACGCGTCCTGGATCTCCCGCTCAATGGCCGGAACTTCATGCAACTTGTTTCGCTCTCCGCCGGCGCGATCACCTCCGGTAGGGCCGGCGCCACCGAGCGCCAGGCCAATTACGGCCCCGGGTTCTCCGTGGGCGGGCAGCGGGACTTCAGCTCCGTCGTCCTGGTCGATGGCATGGAGATCAGCGGCCAGGAGATCAGCAATTACCCCCTCGCCATACCGTCGCTCGATTCGGTCGCCGAGTTCCGCGTCCAGACCTCGAATTACTCCGCCGAGTTCGGCGGGAACTCGGGCGCCATCGTCAATGTCGCTTCCCGGCGCGGCTCGAATCAATTCCACGGAACCTTCTACGAGTTCCTTCGAAACACAGACCTGGACGCCCGCAATTTTTTCAGCACGAGCGTCTCGCCCCTCCAGCGGAATCAGTTCGGGTTCACCGTGAGCGGGCCTGTCCTGATACCGAAGCTTTACAACGGCCGCAACAAAACCTTCTGGATGTTCAGCTACGAGGTGACCCGCCAGCGCCAGTCGATCAACAGCACGGCGCTGGTGCCGAGCCTGCCGGAGCGCGTGGGCGATTTTAGCGGGGTAAACTCACCCGGCCTAAGGATCGTCGATCCGTTCAGCAAGACGCCTTTCCCGAACAACGTTATTCCCCAGAGCAGAGTCAATAAGGGCGGCGCATCATTGGCCAATCTGTACCCGGTCCCCAACAGCACCGATCCCGCGCGAAATTTCATCGGCGTCCCCAAGGGTCTCAACGATAACAACGTCCCGGCGACGCGCGTGGATCATCAGTTGACTTCCAAAGACACCCTCTGGGGGCGCTTCACCATCAACTCACCAATCAGTCAGGGCGTGGGTCAGGCGCTTTCCGCAGCGTTCCCCGGATTCGACCAGGTGCAGGAGGACACCAACGTACAAGTCGCTATCGGCAACGTACACACCTTCAGCCCTACGATCATCAACGAGGCGAATATCGGCTACGTCCGGTTTCGCCGGAATCGCAATTCGACGGATGCCTTCAAGCGCAATTGGATCGATGAGTTGGGCATCAAGGGCGTTCCGACGCAGCCCCTTACCTGGGCGGCCCCGTCGATGACCCCCTCCGGATATCCTGAGATCGGATATTCCTCGAACAATGCGGTTTTCAAGTGGGTCACGCAAGCCGACCAGTTTGTCGATAACCTTTCGATCATTCGCGGCCAGCATACCTTCAAGGCCGGCGCGACCGTTCAATCCAAGCGCATGAGCGTAACGCAGTGGGGCTCGCCCGATGGCGCGTACGGCTTTTCCGGCATCTTCTCCGCACCGCCGCCGGCGACAACCATCACTCGGTTCAACTCGATGGCCGACCTGCTGCTTGGCTACCCGATTTCCTACTCCGTTCAGACCTCTCCCTATGCGCAGCGCTTTCTTTATAAGAACCTGGGATTCTATTTTCAGGACGACTGGAAAATTACACCCAATTTGACCGCCAACTTGGGACTTCGATGGGAGTACTATGGCAAGCCGATTGACCGCTACGACAAAATCGCCAGCTTTGACCTCAGCACGAGCCAGCAGCTCTTCCCCGGCGTGAACGGCACGCCCCGCAGCCTGGCCAACCAGGACTATAACGATTTTGCGCCCAGGCTCGGTCTCGCCTGGCGTCCTAGAGGGAGTAATAAGCTGACGGTCCGGACTGCGTACGGGATGTTCTATACTCCGGATATCATCGTGAGCTACCGGGCTCAAGGTTTCCAGATTCCGTTCGGAACCTCTTACAATCGCACCGTTCGGCCTGCGGACCCGACCAATCCAATTCCGGTATTCACCGTCGATAACCCCCTCGCCGACCTCACGCAGGCAGTGTTCAATACCCGCGCGGGCATCGACCGCAACTTCCGCGATGGTTACGTGCAGCAGTGGAATGCGACCACGCAGTATCTGATCACCAAGGACGTGCTGTTCGAAATGGCCTATCACGGCTCGAAGAGCACGCGTCTGGCGAGCATACTCAACTACAACGAAACGAATCCATTCCCGGCCCAGCCTCCGAACTTCACCTTGAATCTCCCGTATCCCACTTTGGGAGGGGTGAGCATTTTGGAATCGCGGGGGAACTCCACTTACCACGCGCTGCAAGCCCGGCTGGAGCGGCGCTTTGTGAACGGCTTCACGATTCTGGCGTCTTACACCTTCCAGAAGACGTTGACCGACCTCGACTCGAGCGGCGCGGGCGTGGCGAACGGAGCCGGCCCCTTCGGGCCCCAGACGATCAAGAACATCAGCGCCAACAAAGGCCCAACGGTTTTCAGCCGGCCGCATACTTTGACCGTGAGCACGGTGTACGAGGTGCCTTTGCTCAGGCACAGGAACGATCTGCTGGGAAAAGTGGCGGGAGGCTGGCAGGTGGGGGCGATTGCGACGTTTCAGCAGGGCGCGTATTTGACGCCGGCGCAGTTCGGGGCGCAGTTCACGGGGTCGCGGCCGAACCTGCTCGGGAATCCCAATCTGTCGAGAGGCGATCGGAGCATCGACCGGTGGTTTGACGTGAGCAAGCTGGTCAATCCGGCGCCTGGAACACTGGGCAACGCCGGCAAGGGAACCATTCTCGGCAGCGGCCTGAATAAGTGGGACATCGTGATCTCGAAGTTTTTCCGGATTACAGAAAAGCACAAGGTGGAGTTCCGGTCGGAGTTGTTCAACGCGTTCAACCACCCGCAGTTTGATGATCCGAACATGTTCCCGGCCACCAACCCGCTGGCCGGGAAGGTCACTTCGGCCAGCGACTACGGATATAACCCGTCGGAACGGGTGATCCAGTTCGGACTGAAGTACGACTTCTGACTCAGGGCCATAGCCGCCGAGATCCTGGAGCAAGTCATCTGCGGCCTCGAGCGTGTCGAGCGGCGGCACGGAGGGAGAGAAAAGACAACTATGAGAACGAGAGGCCTTCTGTGCGGCATGCTGGTTTTCGGAACACTGCAAGCGCAGAATCACCTGACCACCACCGCGACCGAGCGCTACTTCAACGTCGTCCGGAGGAACCTGGAGGCGAGCGCCGATGCCATGCCCGCCGAAAAGTACGGCTTCCGGCTCACGGAGGGCCAGATGACGTTCGCCCAGTGGCTCATCCACTCCACGCAAAGAAACTACAGCGACTGCGCGGCGCTCAAATCGGAACCCGTTCCCGCAGCCGAGCAGCAGGCGGCCACCCTGCGGGAGAAGGCCGAGGTCAGCAAGGCCTTGAAGGACTCCTTCGCCTACTGCGCCGACGCGCTGCAAAAGATGGACGACCAGAAGGCCATATCCTCGGCCCAGGTGAGCAACGCCTTCCTGCATCTCGTCGTGCACAGCAACGAGATCTACGGCAACATCGTGGGATATCTGCGAGTCAGCGGCATCGTCCCGCCATCAACGGCCATGCGGGAGAGCCAGAAGGCCAAGAAGAAGAACTGACGTTCCCTCTTCTATTTACCGGGCGAAAACCCCGCGAAATGCGCCCATTGCTCCGCCGGCGCTTCTGTGCCCGGCTTTTGCGGCGATTGCCGGCTATATTCTCCGCACGATATGCGTCGAATACTTGCCTCCCGCGGTGACTCGGGGCGTATAATCTCCGCAGCTTGGCCGGCCGGACCAAGTGTTCGGTGGAGCGGTGGAGCTGCTCAGGGCAACGGCGGATCGGCGGGGCCGGGTACGGTGATGTCGACCACGCCAGCGACAGGTCCGATCACCCTTCCCCCCGATTGATCTACCCCATCGAGGGACCAGCAAACAGCGAGGATGAAATTCCATGGAATGAGCAGGACCCTACGCTTGCAGATGCCTTGCGTCTCTACGTCCCGGACCTCGATTACGAGCCCGTGATCGTTTTTCGCCTCGGCGGTGGTCGCCAACAGGCGCACAATCGGTTCCGTGAGTTCCACGCCCCCTATGCTTAGAATCTCCCTTACCGCGGGGAGACGCAGCCACTTCGTTTCGACTACGATCAGTGCGTTCGACCTCGGCAGTTCCATAGCCCTCTCAGTCCTCAACCCTATCCTTCGCCTTCGCGTCAGCCGTAGTCTGCCACTGCATGTCTGACGGGGCATCGGCGCCGCCGCGCTTCAGAGGCGCCTTGTGGTCGATCCCGTAACCCGGACACGCGCCGGAGGTCTTGCCGGTCTTGCCGCGGGTGCAAGTGGCGCAGCGCACTTTTGGGCCGTCGTGGGATGAAGTCTTCGCGGGAAGGCACGGGGCGAGCAGAAACAAGACGAGAAAGGCAGCTTGAGTCGGCGTCACGGGCGGGCTCCCTCACGGAGACGCGTGTTGGGCCGGACGCTAATGGCGAAGTCCGGCAGCCGGAATTGACCCTGTTCCTGCCGGGGCCTGACCCTTGGGATGATCGTTTCGGGATTGACTTGCGCCTCCTCATCCGTACCCGGGATGGAACTGACAACTCTAAAATTGCGCCAGGTGAGCCGCGACGGATGGGGAATAACGGGAATGGACATTTTCCTCACGAATCTATCGCCGCCCTCGGCCCATGTCAAGCAGTTTGCGGGGTCCGGGCCGCTCGCGTTTTTCGCCGCATGGGCTTGATGTCAAGTTTTATTGCTGAAAAACTTGACATCCCCAACACTGAGAGCTGATACTTGGCCCATGGGAACGCGCACCCCATCGTCAACAGGTGCAGGCCAGATCGCGAATCTGGTCCGTCAGCGCATTGAACGCGGGGGGGAGCGGCTGTGGCGGCTGGAAGACTTCCGGGGTCTCCCCTTTACAGCCGTGGCCCAAGCCCTCTCGCGCCTGACGCGCCAGGGCCTCATTGAACGCCTGAGCAAAGGGGTTTATTACCGCACAAGGCAAACCACGTTCGGCAAAAGTCTGCCGAACCCCGCCGAAATCAGCAAGCTTGCGTCTCAACGCAAGACGGTCTTTCCATCCGGCATCGCCGCCGCCGGTCTCCTCGGTTTCACAACCCAGACCGCAAAGCGGGGTGAGGTCGCTACAAGCGCCCTCAGCCTGCCCCGGAAACTCATCGGCAGCGATACGCTAATCCACACAAGGCGACCGGAGGCATGGGCCAGTCTTTCCGACACCGATGCAGCGCTGCTCGATTTTTTGAGACGAGGCGGCAAGACGAGTGAATTGTCTGCGGAGGAAACCATCCGGAGAACCGTCGCGCTGCTTTCGGAGAAAGGCCGCTTTGAGCGTCTGCTCAAAATCGCCGCCTGGGAGCCTCCGCGCGTGCGCGCCATGATTGGCGCCAGCGGTGAACAGATCGGGAAAAAGCCTGCCGCACTTCGGCGGTTGCGGGATTCCCTGAATTCGCTCTCCCGATTCGACTTCGGACTGCTGGCGGGATTGCCGCGCGCCCGCGCCTGGCAGGCCAAGGAGCGCCGCTGACGTGAAGCTGTTTGAACATCGCGATTTCGGGCAGGCGATACTCCAGGCGGAGGAGCATTCACCGGCGACATCTACCGTCTGCTGATGTGGAATGACCTGCTCGGTGCCGAAGGCAACAACCGCGAGGTGAAGATGACCCCTCGCCTTTACGACGTGACGATTAAAGGCTCCGGCCTGTTGCAGTTTATCCGCGACGCCAAGCGCCACCGGATCGACATTTTGACCGTTTCGCCCAGTCACCAAGTCATCCTCGGCGGCAAAGGGTTGATTGTGAAGGAGATCGAGGTGAAGGCCCGCGGGCTAGACGTGCCTCCAGGGACCTCTCGGCGGCCATTCCCGCTCTTCTTTGCCGTCGGCACGAGCCGCCTCGATGACCGGCATCAGAGACCCCGCGATGGTTTCCCCGACCTCGCCCAGCTCCGCCAGGTCTTTCGGCAGTTCCATCCGGTTGAGGAACGCTTTCCACTGGTCGAGCTTTCCCTTGTCAAGCAGGAAGGCCTCGCTGAGCGCCGTTGGGCGATCCAGGGGCAGTTCCGTCTTGCGCCGCGCGAACGTGGCCGCGATCGCTCTGCGTAGCCGAGACATCGTAAACGTCCGCTCCCGACACAGAATCCAGATGTCGAAGAAGTCTTTCATGCGACTATTCGCAATGCCCAGGTGAACCATTGCCTGAAGCTTCTCGGCGATGACGACCTCCGGCGGATAGGTCTTCAGCATCGGAGCTTCCAGCGGCAGCATCACCGGAAATGTCAGCTCCTCGGGCGGCGGGTCCACCGCGTCTCCGAAGCCGACGTCGATTTGCAGTTGCACCCTGGCTCTGTCAAGAGAGGCCGGTGCGCGCACACGGACGCCGTCGTACTCCGCATCCTCGCGAATCTCCTCCCCGGCGATGTTTTTCAAATCGAAAACGACTCCATCGTTTACTTCAACAGAGCAGATCTCGCCGATCGCCTTCGTCGCGTTGCCGACCTCAGCCGAGCCGGTCCCCAGGAAATCGACATCCCGCGTGGGACGCGGCAGCTTCCCCTGCCAGATCAGGAACAAGGTTGCCCCCTTGAGAATGAACCGCTCCCGATGGGCTGACCGGCCCAGCCGGTAGAGAAAACGCTCCGCCACCCAGCGCCCCAGGACAAACTGGAAGTCCTCTTTTCTTTCGTGTGCGCGTGCCAGCAGCCGGGCACGCATCGATGCTGCAACGTTCGCCGGCCGCTTCTTTTTCAAACGGAAGCCTCCAGGTAAGGTCGGATGATGCGCGATACGCGGCAGACGCGCGCATACCGCTCGATCTCATCAACGGTCGCCTTCCTGCGCTTCAGGGCGTCGCGCAGCGCCTCCAGCGCGATATCGAGACCGATCGTGCGCCGATGCTTGAAGCAATCGGCCACCGTCTTGGCCGGGCTGAACACGCGAACCGGCACGCCCTCAATCTCGTGGGTCTCCAGCCCCGCCTTGAGCGCTTCGCCCGAGAACCGGACAATCCGCAGCTTGACCGAGTTGGGCGTCGGCACCCAAGACTTGTTGCCGATCGCCACCCATACTTCGGCGGGTTGCTGGGTCGTCAGCTCATGGAACCGGAGCGCCGAGAGCAGGCAGACGACGCCTCGCGGAGCCTGCTTTGCAACCACCGCCAGGCTGTGGTGCTCGGTCGGGCGTCCGCTCGGCAGTGCGTACATCCCCCTCCCCAGCCGGACAACCAGTCCCTTGCGGACGAGCCGAAGCAGATGCTCGCGCGGCAGCTCACCCAGGTCGCGCGGTCGGATGATCCGTTGTTGCCGGGCCAGGGCCAGGATTTTTTCGGATGGAGTATAGCCTTTCACGTATGTTACGTTTCCTAGGTAGTTTTACATAACTACCGAGGTTTTGCAACATCCCCTCTCTGGACCGATCAACCCGAAGCCGCTGCTGCTGGTGCTCCTCCCTCCCACCCCTGCTCTCAAGGGTCCGCAGCAGCAGCACTACCACCAGCCGCACGACAAAGGCAACGGCAGGACAAAAGGATAGGGACACCGTCCCCTAAGCTTCGCTTGGGATCGGAGACGGCTCTTGCTCGCTCCGCTCGCGCTCGGATTGCGCCTTCGGCGCTCGAAACGGAGACGCGCGGCGATGCTTCGCCTTGCTAAAATGTGACTTCCCAGAAATTCTGTTCATCGGGATCTTTGATGGGACTCTTCACAGATCGCTACGGCCAGGGCCTTCCACGGACCAAGGAAGAACTGGATGACGAGTCTCGCGCCGCCCTCTGGGGCTTGCTGACGAATCGCATCCAGGAAGAGTGGTTCGGGTTCGCTTTCCCGGATCAATGCGGCGACGGCTACGTCTATGCCGGCACCGCCATCCGCCGACTCCAGCGAGATATGGGAATGTATCGAATTCTCTGGCCAACCGATCAGATGGAAGCTCGCGAACCCGCGACCGATGGGCAGGTCTTCGACGCGGTCGAATATTCCTTCCAGCACGTCGCCGAGCCACGCGACCCGAGCTATCACAGCTACATGAGTCATTCTCATTGGTCATACGATCAGGACAGAGGCCGTGCCAGATTCGTCGAAGACGTCAACCTTCTCTTCCAGCGCAATGGACTGGCCTTCGAACTCGCTGGTGGCCAAGTCAGACGCATCGCGCCCACCGGGTTGCAGGAAGCGCTCGCCGAAACCGTC
>JBGOUJ010000037.1:0-24589 GCA_041477005.1 Terriglobia bacterium
CGTGACCGCCGGGTCGTGATTGATGGCGTCGGTGTGGAGCGACCTAATAACGCAGAGATGATCGGCAACCTTCCCCAGATGGGGCAGCAGCTCGCTCAGCCAGACTCCCCCCTGCCCCTGTTGAGAAAAGCGGAAGATGGAGGGCGCGGTCGGGAAATTCGCCTGGTACGACGTCATCCCGGTGAGGCGCTGCCCCTTGCGGACCGAATCGGGAAGCTCGGTCCCGCGCTGTTCCGCCAGTTTGGGTTTGTAGTCAAACAGGTCGAGCTGCGAGGGGCCGCCGTGCTGGAACAGATAAATGACGCGCTTGGCCTTGGGAGCGAAATGCGGCAGTCCCGGCAAGCCGCCGGTAGCCGCTCGCGCGTCCTCCGAGACGAGCGATGTCAGGGCGGCGACGCCCAGGCATGTGCTCGAAAGATTCAGAAAATGGCGTCGCGTGAGGAGCAGTCTTTGTTCCTGGATCGGGTCCATGTCCTACTCCTGGGTGATCGTCTCGTCAAGGTTGAGCATCACGCTGGCCACGGCCTCGTAGCCGGCCAGCACCCGCGGCTCGATTGCCGGATCGGGCGGGGACTCGCCCTGGCTCACGTACTCCTTGGCCCGCCCCGCGTCGCTAGAGAAATAATCCAGATGGAATTGCAGGTTGTCGCGCAAAACCTGCTCTTCGCCGGGCGACGGCCAGCGGCCCGTGGCCAGCCGGAATCCATAGCGAAGGCGCGTGGCCGGGATCTCGCCGCCTTCTTTGATCATGCGCTGGCCCAGGAAGCGCGCCGCCTCTAGAAACGTCACGTCATTCATGAGGTCCAGCGCCTGCAGCGGCGTATTGGTCCTGGTTTCCCGCACCACGCAGCTCTCGTGGTTCGCCGCGTCGAAATTCAGCATCATCGGCGGTGCGATGGTGCGCTTCCAGAAGGTGTAGAGGCTGCGGCGGTAAAGGTCCGGCCCGTGGCTCTGGTCGTAGTCGAGACCCTGCATGGAGATCTCCATCCAGAGGCCCGCCGGCTGATACGGCTTCACCGAAGGCCCGCCCCGCTTTTCGACCAGCAGGCCGGCCACGTAAAGCGACTGATCGCGGATCATCTCGACCGGCAGGCGGTGGCGCGGCCCGCGGGCCAGCAGGCGATTCTCAGGGTCTCGTTGCAACAGCTCCGGCGTCGCCTTGGAAGACTGGCGGTAGGCGGCGCTCGTTACGATGAGCTTCTGCATCTCCTTAATGTCCCAGCCGGAGCGAAGGAACTCGGTGGCCAGCCAGTCGAGCAATTCCGGATGCGACGGCCACTCGCCTTGCACTCCGAAATCCTCCACGGTTTTCACCAGACCGGCGCCGAAGTACAGTTGCCAGAAACGATTCACCGCGACCCGGGCGGTCAGCGGATTGCCGGGATCGGCCAGCCACTTGGCAAAGCCTAGGCGGTCGTTCGGCGCGCCGGCGGGTAGCGGAGGCAGGATCGCGGGAACCCCGGACTGGACCTTTTCCCCCGGCTTGTCGTACGCGCCGCGAATCAACAGGTGCGTTTCCTTGGGAACGGGGCTTTCGGCCATGACCATCACGGTCGAAAAGGTGCGCTCCAATTTCTCCCGTTCGCGATACAGCGCGCTGAGCCGTTTCCAGGCGTCTTGCACTTCGGCTCCGGCGGCGTTTTCCAGGAAATACCAGCGCAACTGCCGGCGCTCCGGCTCGGAACGCTCGGCCGGCGCCTTCCCGGCAATGGCAGGGATCGACTGGCCGAGCGCCAGGGCCGAGATCTCGTCGGGGTTCAGAGTGCGGGCATACACCCGGACGTCGTCGATCAGGCCGTGGAAGCGCCGTTCCGGCCCCGCCCCGCCGCCGATGCGAAACGGATCCTTGAACGCCCGGCCGGCGTTGCGGAAGGGCCGGTAAAGCATGTCCAGCAGAACCTTTGTCTTCACCGGCTGGCCATCGATATAGACCTGGACGCCTTCCGCCATCCGCGAGCCGGTGTAGGTGACGGCGAGGTGATACCAGCGCCGGGGCGTCAGCGTTTCTTCGGTCTCCAGGCGAATCGCGTCGTCCGCGTAGTTGCTGGTCAGGTGGACGTGGACCTTGCCCTGGTTCACGTAGACGCCATAGCCCCGGCCCTTCGGGGTGTCCACCATCTTGCTGATAACGCTGCCCTCGGGGGCGGCGTCCGAGTAAACCCAAACGGAGAGCGTGAAGCGGTCCTCGATGTCGAAACCCGCAATATCGCCGGCATCGAGGTTTGCTTTGCCGTCAAAGGATGCGGCATCGCCGAGGCGTCCGGGCACGAAGGTGACCGAGCCGCCGGCCGTTTTGGCTTCGTTCGTGCTTTCTAATGGAAATGCAGCTTCGAGGCCGCTGGTGGGCGCCCAGTAGACGGGCGCAGCCTTCGCTACTTCGCGTTGCCATGTGGCCTGGGCCCGGTCCAGGGCCGGGCCGCGCGCGCGAAGCAGATCCTCAAT
Organism: Terriglobia bacterium; assembly: GCA_041477005.1. GTDB lineage: Bacteria > Acidobacteriota > Terriglobia > Bryobacterales > JACQDG01 > JBGOUJ01. Next base: position 2,443 of record JBGOUJ010000037.1, read on the forward strand.
CTCCTGGATGCCGTGATTCAACCGATCGAGCGCGGCTTGCTCCTCGCGCGTGGGCGCCGGCAGCAGCGGCGGCGAGTTGCCGTACTTCATGGCGCGGCCCTGCTCCGGCACGTTATTGAAGTAGGAGAAGATCTGGTAGAACTCTTTTTGCGAGAAGGGGTCGTATTTGTGGTTGTGGCACCGCGCGCAGCCGAGCGTCGAACCGAGGAAGACGGTAGAAGTGGTCTCCACGCGGTCGACCACGTATTCGACGGCGTACTCCTCCTGGATGAGGCCGTCCTCGGTGTTGCCGCGATGATTCCGGTTGAAGCCGGTGGCTATCTTCTGATCGCGCGTCGCGTGGGGCAGCATGTCGCCGGCGATCTGCTCGACGGTAAACTGATCGTAAGGCTCGTTGCGGTTGAAGGCGTCGATCACCCAATCGCGCCACCGCCACATGTAGCGCTCGGCATCATACTGGTAGCCGTTGGTATCGGCATAGCGAGCGGCGTCCAGCCAGCGAGCGGCCATGCGCTCCCCGTAGCGCGGCGAAGCGAGCAGCCGGTCGACCGCCTTCTCGTAGGCTTTGGGGGATTTGTCGCTGAGGAAGGCGTCGATCTCGGCCGGCGTGGGCGGCAAGCCGGTCAGGTCGAGGGACACGCGCCGCAGAAGTGCTTCCGGCGTCGCTACCGGGGATGGTTGGAGGCCTTCCCGATCCAGCCGCTCCAGAATGAAAGAGTCGATCGGGTTCCGCGGCCAAGCCTTGTTCTTTACCTCGGGGAGCGGCGGGCGGACCGGCGGGATGTACGCCCAGTGCTTCTGCCACTTCGCTCCCTGTGCGATCCAGGAACGCAGCGTCTCGATCTCGCCGCCGGTGAGCTTCAGGCCGGACCACACGGGCGGCATCCGCCTGGCGGGGTCCGGCGAGGCCACACGCTGGACCAACTGGCTCGCCGCGGGGTCGCCTTCGACGATGGGGCGACGGCCGGCCCCGAGGTCGGCTTTGGCAGCCGCCTCGCTATCCAGGCGGAAGGGGGCTCCTTTGGCGACCGCATCCGGACCATGGCAGACGAAGCACTTATCGGAAAGGATGGGTCGAACATCGCGGTTGAATTCGACCGTCTTCTCGGCCCGGGCCGCACCGGCCAAGGAGAGGAGCGAGAGCGCCCATGTCAGATGGCGCAGCATCATCAGATCCAAGTCTACCAATATCGGTCAAGTGTTTGCCTTTCGAGTAGGAGTGGGTTTCGTTCACCGGAGGCTTCAGTTACCGCTTCGGACGTTGAGCCGTTGGCCCGGGGAAAGGCGCCGGCTGCGAGCCTTCCTCGCAGTGGGGGCGGACGCGCCAGGTCCTCTCAGGCAGGCAAGAACAGCCGGATCCCGGGAATGTCGCGAAAGTCGCTGACGTTCAGCGTCCAAAGCTCGGCTTGCCGGGTTATGGCGCAGGCGGCGATGACAAGGTCGACCTCGCGGCCGCGCGGCCGGCGAACGGATCGGTAAAGCTCTGCAGCCACGGCGGCCTCCTCCGGACCGAACGGCAGCGCCGTGGCCCTGGGAAAGAGAGCCTCTTGGGCGGCCAGTTCCGCTTTCACGCGTGGGCCGCGCAGCCACTCGTAGAGGACCAGAGAGGGAAGCAGGAGGCGCTCGCCGCCTTCGATCGCCCGGCGCAAGACGCCCGCGGAACGCTTAAGGCCGGTTAGACCGTCGATCAGCACCGAGGTGTCCAGCACAATCACCGCGCCCTCCTCCCGCTGGACTTGCGGCCTCCGGCGCGCCGCGCCTGGCGAATTCTTCGGATCTCCCGTTCCACTTCCGCCTTGCGACGAGAAGGGATTTTCGGCACCAGATCGTCGAAAACCCGCAACAGGCGGAGGCGCTCCCGCTCGCCGAGCCTGCCGATTCGCTCATGGAAATCGTGGATCGCTTCGCGGGCCAGTTCGCGAGCTGGATTTTGCCTTGCTTGTGGGTTAAGCTAAGAAGCAAGCCTGGGCTCTGTGATGGGCGCTCGGGCGGGCGTAAACAAATGGTATTCCATCAGGACGTCTCATAGGCTGTTCGAATTCGGGGGCAATTTTGCTTCGGCGGAAGACTCTCACCTCGCAAGTGATTGACTACGTTATCGGGATGATCAAGAGCGGCACGGTCAAGCCCGGTGGCCGGTTGCCGACCGAAACGGATCTCACGAAGACACTGGGTGTCAGTCGCACCTGTGTCCGCGAAGCGATGAAGTCTCTGGAATCGCTGGGGCTGGTCGAGATCCGGCCGCGCGTGGGCGCCACGCTGCTGCAGCCATCTCCATCGAAATTATTGAACGCCGAGCAGTTCAGCCTGGCGGTACATTCCCAGCCGACCGATGATCTGATCGAGTTTCGCAAGATCATGGAGGTCGGACTGGCATCTTTGGCCGCGGAAAAAGCCGAGGAGGAAGACCTCGCGGCGATGCGCGCGGCGCTGGACCGTTACCGGGCGGAAATGGCCAACGAGCACGTCGACTGTTACACCGATATGTCGTTTCATACCGCGCTGGCGGCGGCATCGAAAAATACGATCGCGGTGATGGTCTGGCAGATGCTTGCCGAACGCCTGGCGCAGGTACTCGAGCGCACCAGCGCTGTCCCTCACATTTGGGAACAGACGCTAGAGGACCACGAGAAGATTTATCAGGCAGTGCAGAGCCGAAATCCTCGGAAGGCCCGTGAGGCCATGAGATCGCACCTGGAAAACGCGGAACGCAGTTGGGGAATCGCGTTCCAGCCGATGGCTGACAGTCACTCGGGCAGGGCGAGCAAAATGAGCGCGCAAACACCGGCAATGGTTCCGAAATAGCCGAGCATCTGCAGGCGCTCGCCGAAGAGAAGCACGCCAACCAGCGCCACCATCAGCAGCCCCCCTCCGGTCGCGACCGGAAATACGACAAAACCCGGAATGCCTCCCGCGAGCGCAAACGCCATTCCGACCTGTCCCAGCAGACTGCACGACGCCATGGCAAAGCCGACGCCGATTTCCTTCGTCATCGGCTTGCCAAGCTGCCGCCAATAGACGAGAGCCGCAAGCAGAAATCCCGCGAGGTACCACACCGCGAGATACTGGATTTCGCTCACCGAGCCGAGGCCGGAGCCGGCCAGGACTCGAAGGCCAAAAACACCCAGACCATTTGTCAGGAACGCAAGCGTCATGTAGCGGGCATACATAATTCAGACTCCGGCGCCCTCCGACATCTCGCCGGGCTTCCATTCCTCTTCCCGGCGGCGTTCCAGCCACAGCATCAGCAACGCTATCACCGAGAGTGCCAGACCCAGAATGCGGCGTGCGCCAAGCCGCTCATGATAGATCACGATCGAGAGCACCGTCGGGACGGCCGCCGAAAGGTTGATAATCAGCCAGCTCGTAGAAATCTTGCCGAAGTGGACACCGTGCTGAAAATTGAGGATGGCCAGCGAGGCCAGGAATCCGCACACTGCCCCTACCCCTGCCGCGAGCGGTGGGATCGCGCCGATCGCAGTCGACCCGAAACGAAAGAAACAGACCGTCCACATGGCGACGGCCGCGCCCAGGAACAGGAAGAGGTTGATGGCTTGAGGCCGGCACTGACGAAAATCCGCCACCTTGTGCAAGATGCCGAGTGATCCGAGGGCAACGACGGCAAGAATCAGGAAGGTGTGCGGCATCAGCGGGGCCTCTGTTCCAGTACCTCACGGAGCCGCCGCGCCACAACGCTTGCTTCACCCACCCGCAATCCCTCGGGCATAAATCTCACTACGCCTTGTTCCGCGCTCTGTTCGAACACATAAATTGGCGGATCTCCCTCTTGCAGGGCCGTGACGACGTCGACCGCGGTCTGGCCGGCGGCGGCGGGCTCGATCCGAACCACGGCGTGAGGCACCTGCTTGCCGCTCGGGCGCGGATATTGAACGTGGGCCTGTATACCGGGTATGTTGGCCACCGTGCCGACAATTTCCTGCATGTCTGACGTCCACTGCCGCAACTCCGCTTCGCTGTCGCGCGCGCCATACAAGCGCAGGGCCGTCACCAATCCGGCGATCTCCTCCTTGCCGACCTTGAATCCGCGGCCGATGCCGTGGTGCGGGGGACCCGAAATCCGGCCCTCCGCAATCAGTTGCCGGAGCGGCCATGTAGAAGGGAAGACGTCCATGTCCTGGTGTTGCAGCGCGGCCGAGAGAATCAATCCGGCGCGTCCGCACAAGATGCCTGTAGACTGGGGGCCGCGCAAATGCTTTCCGCCGCTGAATGCCACCAAGTCCGCGCCGGCGGCAACGTAAGCACGCAGGTTTTGTGTGGGTGGAAGCTCGGCGGCCGCATCGACGATCACCGGCTTGCCGTGGCGATGAGCGATGGTGGCGTAGTGCTCGAGCGGCATCACCGTGCCATCTCCTCCTGCCTGATAAAACAGCGCGACTGTTTGTTCCGAGATCGCCTCTTCAATCTCGTAGGGAAAAGTGTAATAGCCGAAGCCGACTTCGACGAAGCGGGCGCCCGCCGCCCTGAGCGCGTGATCGTAGTCATTGCGATGACTGCGATGAATTACGATCTCATTGGGCATTTCATTTGTGTCGGGAAGGCGGTTCATCTTCTGGACATTCAGACCCGCCAGGCAGGCCGCGGCTGCCAGGGTGAGCGCCGCTGACGCGCCGCTGGTGACGATCCCCGCCTCGGCGCCCGTTACCTCGGCGATGACACGTCCGGCAGCCTCCTGGAGCTGATCCATACGGACACAGCATTCGGCCGCCTCGCGCATCGCGTCGAGCACCTCGGCGGGGAGCGGACAGCCGCCGACCTTCGTGCTGTAACTGCGTGCGTTGATAATGCGCTGAACAGCTAACGATTCGTAGATCGGCATGATTGCTAAGGCCGTCCGCTCAAGGTGCGCCCGCGAGCGCCGTCCGTCTCTTCCCGGCCGCCGGCCAGCTCGGGAGATTCGACGTCCAGAAGACGAGCGGGATTCACAACCGTCATCGCGTGGATCTCTTCCTCGGATACTCCGTGATTCCGGAGCAGCGGCAGAAATCGCGCTGGAACGTGATCATATCCCTTGCCTCCGTAAGCGTGCAAGTGGCTCTTCATGCAGACATCGCCGCTCAGCAGGATCCGATCGATATGCCCCTCGCGAATCAAGGCTACAACGTTGCGCGCGCGGACCTCATCGGCGGGGTAGCCGGCGCCGGCATAGCCGATATTGTCGACGCTCAGATAGACGCCCTGGCGCGCGATGGCGAGAAGAGGAGTGAAATCATTGCGATCGCCCAGATGACTGATCGAAATGCGCAGCGGTGACACGCCTTCTTCCCGCAGCAACGCGATTTGCTCGAGCGCGAGCTCACCGAAATGCGTGGTGTGGGTGACGATGGCAACTCCGGTTTTGCGTTGCGCACGCGCGGCGGCTCGGAAAACACGCTCCTGCGCGGGGGTGATGAATTTCCGTTCCGTTCCGATTTCGCCGATGACCCCGGCACGGATAGCGGTGCCGTCGACTCCCACCGCAAGCTCCTCGACGATTCGATCCGCCAGCGCGTTTGTGTCCAGCTCGTAGATGAAACCAGGATAGACGCCTTCGCGGTACCAGGCGGCGCCCATGATTACATGCACGCCGGCGGCTTCAGAGATCCGGCGAAGCGCCGAAGGGTTGCGGCCGAGCCCACCGCTGGTCACGTCGATGATCGTGCACCCTCCAGCCTCGCGGAATCGGCTCAATTCCTTTGCGGCGAGCGATTCGTCGTCGAGAATTCCATCGTAGCTGCGGACCAGCGGCCAGAGGTCGCACAGCAGGTGCTCATGAGACAGCGTGTAGCCCAGGTCGTCGCGATCGATCGGCCCACGTACGGTTACGATTGCCATGGGTGCGTGCCTCCTCGGGCAGGTCGGCTGCTCTTTGCAAAAAAAGTCTTGACAAGGATACCGGATTCTGGTACACAATTGCAATATGATATGACAAATGGTTGGCCCGTGGCCATCGTGGGAGGCCCAGATGAGTGCTATGGTCAGAAGTCTCGCTGTGCGGCTTTTCGTTGCATTGACGCTGTTGATCTCCTGCCCGGCGTTCGCGCAGACTACCGCTGCTATCGTCGGCAACGTTACGGACTCCACCGGCGCAGTCGTGCCGAGGTGCTCGATCCAGGTCACCAATGAACTCACGGCTCAGACGCGCACTGTGACCACAGAGAGCGACGGAACTTACGTTGTGACGCTGCTTCCGCTGGGCGTTTACCGCGTTGAAGCCGAGGCAGCCGGCTTCAAGAAGGCCGTCCGCACGCGAGTCGAACTGTCGGTGCAGGAGAATGTCCGCGTGGACTTCCAGTTGGTTGTCGGTGCGATCACGGAAGTGGTTTCCGTGGAGGCCGAAGCGCCGCTGGTCGATACGCGGCAGGCTTCGGTCAGCGCGTTGATGGATAGCACCCGCATGGTGGAACTGCCTCTGAGCGGGCGAAGCCCCGCGTCGTTGCTGATCCTGATTCCGACGGTGACGAACCTGGATGCCGCCGTTCGTCCGACCAGCTTTTCGGTCAATGCCAATATCGCAGGCGGCCGCCGCAGCGCAAACAACTTTCTGCTCGACAACACGCGATACAACTCGATCCAGTATAACGAAGGGAACCCTCTGCCGCCGCCCGACTTTGTTTCCGAATTCAAAGTGACGACGAACGCGTACGATTCGGAGAAAGGCATGGCGTCGGCGTCGACGATTCAGGTTGTGACGCGGTCCGGCAGCAACCAATTTCATGGCGGGCTGTTCGAGTTCCACCGGGACAACGATCTGACCGCCCGAAATTTTTTCGCTCCCAGCACGCCGTTCCTGGTGCAAAACCAGTTCGGCGCCACGCTCGGCGGACCCATCCGCAGAAACAAGCTGTTTTTCTTCTTTGGCTGGCAATCCACTCGGATTCGCGAGGCGCAATTGAATAATGATGCGTTTCCACCGACCGCTCTGGAACGGCAGGGTAACTTCAACGGGTCGGTCGGCGGCCTTCCGAATGACCCCGACACCGGCCAGCCCTTCCCGGGCGGCATTATCCCCTCGAGCCGGTTTGACCCGGCCGCGGGCAATTATTTTTCGAAGCTTCCCCTTCCCAACAGTTCGGATGGCCGATTGATCATCCTGCGGCCGCGCGCGGAGGATGGCGATCAATACATCTCGCGAGTCGATTACAACCTGCGGTCGAATAATCAGATCTCGGGCCGGTATTGGTATTCAGACGGCACGCTGCTTTCTCCGCCTGGAAATGTTCCCTTCGGCCAGACTTACTACGCGCTTAAGTTCCAGAACGTGAGTGTGACGGACACTCACACGTTTTCGCCGAGCATGATCAACGTGCTGAACGCGGGATGGAACTACAAATTCGAAACCAGCACGAATATCGACATGCCGTTCCAATCGCCGAAGGATGCGGGCGTCAATCTCCCGGACACGCTCACCCATCCGTATCCGCCATCGGTCAGTGTCACCGGGCGCGTCAGCGTTTCCCCGCGGACGGCCGGCGTGCCTTTGCGCCAGGACAGAGATTTCGATTTCAACAACACGCTGACCTGGATTCATGGCAGAAGCTCGTGGAAATTCGGCGGCGGATATATGCCCATCCGGTTCGGACCGGATTTCGCGGCATTCGATAATGGCCGGTTCACTTTCAACGGCCAGTACAGCAAGAACGCACTCGCCGATTTTCTGATCGGCCGGCCGAGCTTCATGCAGATGCTAATCGAGCGCGAGAATCATCGCACGTACGTGCTGACCTACTTTGCGCACAACGACTTCAAGGTCAACCGTCGCCTGACGTTGAACCTCGGCGTGCATTATCACTACGAAGATCCGACGCACCAGGTGGACGGCTACTCGTCCAACTTCCTGCCCGGCCAGCAGTCGCAGCGTTTTCCGAACGCTCCGGCGGGCGTGGTGTATGTCGGCGACCCCGGGGTTCCCAGGGGCGTTTTCTCTCCGGATAAGAACAATTTCACGCCGCGCGTAGGGCTGGCGTGGGACGTGTTCGGAAACGGCAAGACCAGTTTGCGCGCCGGGTACGGCATCTTCACTCAGCCGTATGAGAGCGGCCATTCTCAGTTCATCAGCCTCAACCAGCCGTTTCTGCCGACGTACAATCTTGACACGGTGCCCTCGTTCTCCGACCCATTTAAGGGACGCTCGCTGGGTTTCGGGCTCGTGCCGGGTAATCCGCTGGCGCAATTCAATCCACAGACCGGCCAGGCAGTGTTCGTTCTGCCGGCGACGGGCTGGTCGATAGATCCCAATTTCCCGAACCCCTACGTCCAGCAATACAGCTTCTCGATCCAGCATCAGTTGCCGCAGAGCTTCGCGGTGGATGCGAGTTATATCGGCAACACCGGACGCAAGCTGTCGCAGTTCTATCAGCTCAATCCCGCTGTATATGCGCCCGGCGCAACCACCGGCAACACCGAGCAGCGGAGACGGTTCAGTCCCACACAGGTGGGATCGATGTTGCGAGTGGAAGACGGTGGCAACAGCAGCTTTAACGCGCTGGCGCTTGTGGTCCGCAAACGGTTTGCGCGCGGATACCTCATCGACCTGAACTATACGTGGATGCGCTCGCTCGATGATTCGTCGATACCGAACGGCGGCGCTTATCAGAACCCATACAATCTACGCGGTGATTACGGTCTCTCGGACTTCCATCGCGCGCACGCCTTTACCGCTTCCTGGGTGTGGGACCTTCCGAGATGGACCTCGGGCGGTTTCCTGGGCAAAAACGTCATTGGCGGCTGGGCGCTGACCGGACTGGTTCGGCTGACCAGCGGCAACCCATTCAATGTTCTCTCGGGCCGTGATAATTCGCTCACCGCGGTGAACAACGACCGGCCGGATCTCAGCAGCAATCCATTTCTGCCGACAGACAGGCCGCGCAACGATCTGATCAACCAGTATTTCAACACGACGGCGTTCAAGGCCAACGCGACCGGTGCGTTCGGCAATTTCGGCCGGAACGTTATTATCGGACCGGGATTCGCGAACGTCGACGCCGGCCTGTTCAAGGAGTTCCGCATCTGGAGGGAACCCCACAAGCTGCAGCTCCGAAGTGAGTTCTTCAATCTTTTTAACCGGGCGAATTTTAGCAATCCAACGAGCAACCTGGTGTCCCCGTCGTTCGGCCGGATCCTGGCGGCGCAGCCGGCGCGCCAGATCCAGTTGGCACTGAAGTATTTATTCTGAAGTGGAGCATAGGGCGCGAATCGAACTGTTCGCATACCCCTGGGACATCGTCGACCGGGGGCCGGAAGCGTTCGCCGATGAGTGCGCGGCCCTCGGCGTCACCCGAGTTCATGTAACCACGCTGTATCACAGCGGCAAATTCCTCTTGCCTCGGAACAGCCGTCACAAAGTTTTCTTTCCGGAGCCGGGCAGATTGTTCATTCCACTGGGCAGCGATGCGTTCGACGGCCCGATCGTTCCCGAGCAGGGCGAACTCGCGCATTCCGGATGGCTCGACAGTCTGGCGGCCACGGGCTTGCCGCTGGCGGCCTGGACGGTGTTCCATCATGGTTCATCCATCGCAGCCAGGAATCCGCGGTTTACGCTCCGTAATCTTTATGGCGATGCGTACCCGTTCGCGCTGTGTCCGAGCCACGAGGAGGTCTACACCTTTTCGCGCCAGCTCGCTTCAGCAATCGTGTCCACGGGCCGATTCGAAGCGCTCGATCTCGAGACGATCGGATATCTCGGCTACTTTCACGGCCATCATCACGAAGTTTCGGCGGTGCCGTGCGGCCCGCTCGAGCAGTTTCTGTTGTCTCTATGCTTTTGCGATGCCTGCTCGGACCGGGCGCGGGCGCTGGGCATCGACATCGAGTGCCTGAAGAGTCAGCTTCGTGACATTCTCGATGCGCGATTCGCGGCGGATGACAGTGCGTCGCGGCATCCGGACAATATGGAGCAGATCGCGACCCTGCTGGCTCTCGTCCCCGGCTTGCGGGAATTGGTACAGATGCGGATTAAAAACGTGACAGCGCTGATCCACGACATCCGCGCGGCCGCGCGAGGCGTCGAGCTTTCCGTATTCACGTCGAGTTTCGTCGGTTCCCCTTCGAATATCTGGATGGAAGGCGTGTCTCTGCCTGACATCAGGAATACGGTCGATGCGGTATACCTGCTTGCATACACGTCCGATTGCGACCGCGTCAATTCGGATCTCGTCTTCTGCCTGTCCCAAGTGGGCGATCCGGCGCGCTTGTGCTTGACCCTGAATCTCGGCCTTCCGGTCACACCTTCGCTTGGTGATGCCATGAGCAAAATCGATTTCGCTTGGAAATCCGGCGTGCGGCGCTTCGCTTTCTTCAATTATGGTTTCTTGGGCGCCGCGCGATTGCGGTGGGTGCGGGAGATCGCGCGCGAACTGCAGGCCAGGGAGGAGAAGTGAAAGCCGCTGCGCTGGTGCTCCTTGGATTGGCGGCTGTGGCCGTATGGGCGCAGCAGCTAGATGTCTTGCCAACTCCGCAATACGCGGAGGCTCTGGCCGGCGACCTGGTTCTCGCGCAGCCGGTGAGGATCGAAGCGGTGCAGCCGAACCTGGCGGCTGCAGCCGACATCCTGAAAGACGGGCGGCCGCAGATCCGTTTCAGCGATGGTCCTGGCGGCATCGTTCTCTGGGACTACAGCCTGGACCGTAAGCCCGCGGCGGAACTGAATTTTCTCGATCGCCAGCTCCTCGAGGAGTCACCGCTCCGCTCGCAAAGCTATGTTCTTCGAACGACTGGTGACCGGTTATGGGTCATTGGAGGCGGACGCGAGGGCGTGATCTACGGCGCGGCAACAGCATCTCAACTGCTGCGCGCGGACGGCCGGAGAGTTCGGATTCCGGGCGCCTACATACGCGACTTTCCGGACTTCCGCTTCCGGGCCGCTTCCGACTGGCTGTTGGGTGTCGAGATCAATCGCTGGGGCCTCGACCGCGGTCAGGGGTGGGACGCATACCAGCGCCTGGTGCAGCAGAAGCTCGATCGCGCGGCGCGCTACAAGATCAACGTAGCGCTGCTTGACGGCTTCGGGTGGTCGATCGAGCGCCGGACTCCCGGTTATGCCGTGGTCATGCGCGAGTTGAATCGTTACGCGCGCGCGCGGGGGATCCGTCTGCAATACGGCGGCTACGGCGCGGCGTACGACATCGCGACGCACAACCCGGCCGAGTATCAAGGCGAGGTCTTCCTGAACCGGGAGAGCTACCCCAACGGCGCGGTCTATCAATGTCTCGCGTTTCCGCCAAAGAGTTCGCCACCGGATCCTCGCACGCTGGGAAGCTGCCGCGGCAATGACGAGCTGAACCGCATCAAGGCTGAGGACATCGCACATTTCGTCGACGCGATCGAGCCGGGCGCTGTTTACATTCATCACGAAGACTGCTGTGTGTTTGAGGATTTCCAGAAAGCATGGCTCGGCAGGTGCGAACGCTGCCGCCGCCGCTGGCCAAACGATTCCCTCCTCGCGCCCGACGGCGGCGCGGGCGCTCTGGCTTACGGCTATTCTGCGCTGATCAACGCTATCAACCGCGTACGGCATCCCGAGGCCGGCTACGATGCATCACGCGATACCGAAATCATTATCGTATCTCCGGTGTATATGCCGGCGACACCGCGGTCCGAGGACTGGGGCCAGGTGCTGGAACTGTGGCGGAACATCACGCGCCTTCTGCCGCGCGTGGACAATGTCCAGATCGGCCTCCGCGAGACTCTGCCTCAGCCCGGCGGCGGCAAGCGGTGGACCGAGCTGTTCAATGCGGTCATGCAACGCGAGGGACTTCCGTTCGGCGCGTTCACGTTCGTGGTCGGCGGGGCGGAGGAGTTCCTGACCGATTATGCGATGAGCGGCATTCCCGCCATCAATGCGCATTTTCTTGGCTCGCGCACGATCTACAATGCAACGGGCGATCCGTTCCGCGAGCCGATGGAGCTGCTCGCGGCCGAGTATGCCTGGAATGTGCGCGGCGAGGGTTTCTTTCGGAATCCAGGCAGAGAGAGCGACCTGAGTGGCATTGAAAAATGGATCTACCAGCCAGGCCAACCGCCCGAACTGTTCGGACCGGGCAAGCTGTTCGATCGCATCTGCGCCAGGCTTTACGGCTCGAAAGCAGCGAACGAGATGGCCGCCTACTACCGGGAAGTTACCTGGTTACCGGAAGGAAAGGGTTCCGAACCGCCCGGCGATAGACCTTACTATCGCGGCCGCCAGTCCCTCTATCTGCCGCGAACGTGGAACTATCTGACGGCGATACCGGAGCAATGGAATCACCTGCTGCTGGATGAGATGACCTGGGGCGCCGAACTCACGGAGCGCTACCGCGGTTGGGCGAAGCGCTTCGAGATCAGCGAATCTGAGCTGCACCGGCGTCTCGCGCGGCGCTGGAGCCTTGCGGCCGAGCTGAATCAGCGCGGCGGTGCCCGGGTGAAGGCCGCTGTGGCGGCAGGCCCGGACCCCCTCGCCGCCGCGGACTTGGAGTATCTGCTAACGTTGTTCCGCGTCGATCGGCCGCTTTTGGAAGCCATGCGCGACTATCATGCTGCGCGGGCAAACCCGCGTGCCGCCGATACGCCCAGGCTGCTTGACTCAGCCCGTGACAGGGCGCTCGAAGCGGAGCGCCTTGCGGGGGGGTTCTTCCCGAATCCTGTGGATGCTGCGGCAACGGAAGTCCGCGCACTCCGCACGTACCCGCGAAAGCTGGTAGAGGCGATCGACGCCTGGAACAATCGCGTGGCGAGAACACAACGATGAGATTCTTTTCTTTCCTGCTGCCTTGGGCGTTGAATGCGACTCCCGCGGTGATTCCGACGCCGCAATCGGTCGAATGGCACGGGGCTCCAATCGTCTTTTCGCGCTCGGAACCCATAACCATTCTCACGACCGACCGTGATTCGCCGACATTCAAAGCCGTGGTTGCGCTGATTTCCCGCGAGCTGCCTGGATGGAACATCGAGATTACCGATCGCCCGCCAGCCAAGCGTCCGGCGATCGTTCTTTGGAATTGCGAGAAGCGGGGCGTGCCTGACGGCCGGAATGGCGAAGCGGTGCTTGACTCGACGCGCTACTTCGGCCAGAGCTATTTGCTCGAAACCCACGGCAACCAGGTTCGCATCGCGGGAGCGACCGCTATCGGCGTGCTTTATGGAGCGGCCACTCTCGCGCAGCTCTTCGAGCCCTCGCGCGATGGAATACGCGTTCCGGGCGCGACCATCCGGGATTACCCCAGCTTCCGATATCGTGCCGCCTCGGACTGGCTGCTGCGCGCCGAACTCAACCGGTGGGCATACGACTGGGGCGATGGAAACGCGGCATATGCGGAGCGCATCCGCCGCAAGCTGGACTTTTGCGCCCGCTTCAAGATCAACATGGTGATGTTCGATGGATTCGGATGGTCGCCGAATCGCACTCCCGGATACGCGCCGATGATGCGCGCTTTGAATCAGTACGCACGCGAGCGTGGCATCAAGCTGATGTTTTCCGGTTTTGGCGCGAACTTCGACCCGCGCAAGGTCGAGCCGGAATTCCACATCGGGTCGATTCTCTTGAACCGCCGTTCCTACCCCTACGGCCCGGTGTATTCGTGTTTTGGCGAAGGCCGGACGCCGGAGCATCCGACGTATGGCACGTGCCGGTCGAATACCGCGCTGCTCGCGGAAATCGCGCGCGAATTCGACACGTTCGTTCGAGCCGTAGAGCCAGGCGCGCTGTACGTTCACCATGAGGATACCGGGCATTACCAGACCACGCAGGTGCGCTGGGCGGATCGCTGCGAGGATTGCAAGCGGCGGTGGCCCAATCCCGATTTCGCGGCGCCAGACGGCGGCGCGGGAGCCATGGCCAACGGCTACCGCAATATCCTCCAGGCCGTGCAGCAGGTGCGCAACCACGACTCCGGCTATGATGCCGCGCGCGACTGTGCGGTCGTATTCATTTCTCCGCCTTATGGCGTCGATTCGCAGCGTTCAGGGATGGGCGCTGAGCGCGTCGATCCTGACCTTGGGTGGAACAAAACGCTCGAGTTCTGGACTAATGTACTGGCGCAAATGCCGAAGACGCCGAATCTCGAAGTGGGGTTTCGAGAGATCTTCGCGAACCGGGAGGGAAAGCAGTGGGTGGAGGCGTATCGGGAGCGAATGACGGCCCGCGGGCTGAACCCGAACATGTTCATTTTCTTCCTGGGCGGCGCGGACCAGTATTCGAACGGCTCCTTCAATTACCCGGTTACGGGCAGCTCGGTGATGAACGGAATCTTTGATGGCGCCGAATCGATGTATAACTTCAACGGCGGCTTGCACCAGGAAACGCAACAGGTGATTAACGCCGAGTACTCCTGGAACAGCCACGGTCCCGGGCGGATGACGCCGTCCACATTCGAGGAAGGACTTCGCCACTGGCGCGCGCTCATGAAAAACGAAGAGTTGCCCGAGGCCGTATTTGGCGCGGATGGATTCTTCCCCAGGGCTTGCGCTCTCGTGTATGGAAGACGCGCGGGCGCTGCGATGTCAAAGTACTTCAGCTATTACGAAGAACGTGTGGCCGGCGAGCTTCCCGATTTCTACCCGCGCAAGGCCTACCCGCTCGTCGTGCTGTGGCGGTGTCTGGAAGGCGATCGCGCGTATTGGGACGTGCAGCCTTCTGCTGTCGAGCAACGCGCGCTCGAAGCGCTGAACATACCGCGCGCGGAATTGCAGCGCCGGCTCGCCGGCCTGTGGCGGCAAACGGCGAATGTGAACGAAAAGGCGGAAAAGCTGCTGGTGGCAGCGGGCAGCTCCGGCGATCTTCGCGAGGATGCCCGCCAGGACCTCGAGAGGCTGCGCCTGTCAAACCAAGTTGGGCAGCGAATGGCAGCCTTGCTTGCTGCGTATCATGATCGGCTGGCCGGCGCGGCCAACCGTCAGGATGTGTTGGGAATGAATACGGCGTTTCTCGGGTGGCTTCGCAGCCGGGCCCGATTTGATTTCACAGACCCGAAAGGAGGCGACGCGGCAAGTTGGATTGAGTCGAGTGAAATCCTCCGCTCCCACCTGCTGGCCGGCGCTCACTGATGATCAGGGGATCGATTCGCGACACCTGGGTCTTATTGGCGTTCTTGGCGGGCGGCGCCTCCGCCGCCCCACATATTCTGCCGACGCCGCACTACTGCGAGCCTGGTGGAAGACGCCTTGCCGGCCCATTCCGTATCGTTGCCGAACATGCGGATCCGAAGATTCAAATCGCTGCTGCGATGCTTCAAAAAGAACTGCCGGCCGGCGATGCAACTATCATTCATCTTTGGGATTACTCTGCGAACGATCAGCCTCCGGTAAAGTTGAATTTCCTCGACCGGGAAGTTCTTACCAATCCTGCCCATAGGGGGCAGAGCTATGTCACTGTCTCGCCGGACACCAGGTCGGTTTGGGTGATCGGCGCGTCACCGCAAGGAGCGTTGTGGGGCGCCGGATCGCTGCTTCAACTGGCCGGGCCGGAGGGACTTGAGGCCGCCTACATTCGCGATTGGCCCGATTTCGAGTTTCGTGCGGCGTCGGATTGGCTCCTGAACATTGAGATCAACGGTTGGGCGCTCGACCGCGGGCAAGGAATGGAGGCATTTGCCCGCGCTGTCGAGGCGAAGCTTGACCGCGCGGTGCGCTACAAGATCAACATGGCGCTGCTGGACGGATTCGGATTCAGCATCGCGAAGCGGCCCGCCTTCTATCCTGCTCTGATGCGCCGCCTGAATGCGTACGCCCGCGCGCGCGGCATCCACCTTTATTTCGGCGGATACGGCGCGAGCTATGGCATGGCTTATGAACCGGTGGTCATGTATGAGAACGGCAGCGCGTTCAAGGGCACGGTATTCGAGAACCGGAAGAGCTATCCTGACGGGCCGATCTATCGCTGCATGGGCTTCCCAAAGGCGCGGCGGGGATATGATCCGGCGACTCTCGGCAGTTGCCGTTCAAATGAGGCTCTGAATGGACTCAAGGCGGCGGAGATTACCGAATTCGTTAGGAGTGTGGAGCCGGGCGCGCTCTACATTCACCACGAGGATTTCGGCGGTTTCGACGGCGCCGCAAAAGCCTGGCTCGAGCGTTGCGACAATTGCCGGCGCCGTTGGCCGAATGATTCGCTTGCGGCGCCGGATGGCGGAGCGGGCGGGCTGGCCAACGGGTACTCGGCTTTTATCCGCGCCGTGAATACGGTCCGCAATCCAGCCTCCGGTTACGACGCGTCCCGTGATTGCCAGATCATCCTGGTTTCGCCCGTATACGTTCCCAGCCGTCCGGATTCGGAGTCGTGGTCGAACGCTGTCGAGCTGTGGCGCAACATCGCGCGGCAGTTACCGCCGGCAAGCAATGTGCAGGCTTGCTTCCGTGAGACGTGGCCGCTGCGAAACGGCGGCGAGCGGTGGACGGAGCGATTCTCAACCGCGATGAAGTCGGCCGGGCTCAATCTCAACATTTTTCTTTTTTACGCCGGCGGTGCGGACCGGTTCGTGTCCGATTATCCGCTGAGCGGCGCTCCCGCAATGAACGCGCTGTTCGCCGGGGCGCGCGGCATCTACAACGCGACGGGAGATTTCTATCAGGAGCCCATGGAACTGATCGCTGCCGAATACTCCTGGAACGTGCGATCCGACGGCTTCTTCCGTGTTCCTTCGACCTACGACGAGGGCAGAACTCTGCTACGTCAATATGCCTTCGACGAAAATCAGCCGCCGGAGATTTTCGGCCGGGATGCTCTCTACGAAAGAGCCTGCCGGCTGCTGTATGGAGACGCGGCGGGAAGGATCATGGCCGAATACTACCGCCTTTCAACCTATTTGCCTGAAGGTCCCACGACCGCAGCGCCGAATGCGACGCCGATGACGTATCTGCCGATGACGTGGGACAGGATTTACGCCGCTCCATCGCATTGGCGCCACCTGGTCCACGACTCGCACACGTGGGGAAAAGAAATCGTTGACGAGGCTTTCGGAGCGGCTATCGTGCGCATGCAATTGTCTCGCGGCGAACTTCATCACAGGCTCGCGCGCCGCTGGCGCCTGGCGGCGGATCTGAACCGTAAAGGTTCGGCCCTGGTGAAAAACGCGCTGGCAGCGAATCCACGCGCCGAAGCGCGAGAGGACCTGGAGTTCCTGTCACGGCTGCTCGACACGTATCAGCCGCTGATTGAGGCACTCGCCGAATATCACCAGGCGCTGTACGCGAAATTCACGTCGGGGCAGCCTGCGCCTCGTTTCGATCGGGTTGCCCAACTCGCCCAGGAAGCCGCCCGAAAAGCCAAGGCACGATTCCCCGAGCCGATCGATCCGGTCGGCGGAGAGATCGGCGGACTGCGATCGTTTTCCGCTCGTCTGGTGCAGGCGATCGCGGAGATGCGGCGGGCCCGGTGACCAGCCTGCGGATTGGCATCTTGGGGTTTGGTTATACGGGCCGGCTTCATCTCCGCGCCTGGCAGCAAACTCCAGGCGCTCAAGTCGTAGCGGTGGCCGAAACATCGGCTCAGTCACTGGCTGGGCTTCCGCAGGGTGTGAAGACTCTCGGGGATTACACCGGACTCCTCGGTTTGGATCTCGATGCGGTGAGCGTTTGTCTGCCCACATATCTGCACCATCCCGCAGTGCTGGGTGCGCTCGCCAACGGTATGCACGTGTTGGTCGAGAAGCCAATCGGAGTGAGCGTCGAGGAGGCGGACGAAATGATTACCGCTTCACGTGTAGCCGGCCGCGTCCTGTTCGTGGGCATGACGCATCGATTCTATCCGGAGGTGCAGCAGGCGAAACAGCTTGTCGATAGCGGCGCCATTGGCGACATCGTACTCGTGCGCGATTGTATTCTCGAGCACTTCGGCTTCCTCGCCTCGCCGCGCTGGTACCTCGACCCGAAGGCAGCGGGCGGCGGCACGGTCCTGTCCTCCGGAATTCACCTGGTCGACCGTGTTCTGTGGTTCATGAATGAGATGCCCGACCGCGTGGCGGGGGTGGGCGGGAACTGGTTTCTTCACCAACCTGTCGAGGATTGCGCGCAGATGCTGCTCAGGTTTCCATCCGGCCGCAGCGCCCAATTGTCATTCGGATTCTTGAATGAGCCGCATCCCCTGGTTTGCGATCTCGAGGTTATCGGGACGCGTGGGACCGTGGTGGTCCATACCTGGCAGGGATATGAGATTCGGAATGCGGCAGGCGTGGAGAAGAAGGAGATCCATCGGGACGAACCGCACACGGAGAAGGTCCTCGCCGGCCTCAAGGCTGAGATCCGGGAGTTCTGCGATGCGATTCGCGAACGCCGGCAGCCCAATCCTTCGGTCGACGAAAGTACGCGAGCCCTTCGCGTGGTGGCGGCCTTCTATCGGTCCATGCGGTCCGGTCTCATGGAGGCGATCCCGTGAAGTTCGATCTTCTCTTGAAGAACGGCCATGTCATCGATCCGGCGCAGGATTGGGACGGGCCGGCCGACGTCGGCATCCATGCTGGGAAGATTGTCGCCTTCGGAAACGACCTGAATGCGGCCGAGTATTCCGATGCGGATGATGTGTCCGGGCTGTATGTGTGCCCTGGTCTTATTGATCTGCATGGGCACTGGTTCGAGGGGGGCCTCTATGGAATCAATGCTGAGTTCGGCCTGAATCATGGCGTGACCACGGCGGTTGACGCTGGAACAGCCGGGTTCGCCAATTTTCCCGAGTTTCGCCGTAGGACCATTGCGTCGAGCCGCGCGCGAATCCTCGCATTTGTTCACGTGTCGTGCCTGGGGCTGCACGCACCGTTTGTCGAGGAACTGCTGGATCTGCGATATGCCCGCCCTGGTGAAACCGCCGCAGTAGTGGAGCGCCATTCCGAGGTCGCGGTTGGCGTGAAGGTGAGAATCGGCGCGATGACGGCAGGCCACTGCAATCAAGCTTTCGACCTGGCCCGCCAGGCCGCCGAGCTTTGCCGCAAACCGTTGATGGTTCACATTAGCGCTGGAGCGGATGAGGCCTACATTCTCGATCGGCTTCGTCCCGGGGACATTCTCACGCACTGCTTCCACGGGCGAAGCAATGGAATGATCCAGAAAGATGGCAGCGGCTTCATCGCGCAAGTGAAGTCGGCGCGGGAGCGAGGCGTTGTCTTCGATATCGGGCACGGCTGCGGAAGTTTCTCCTGGGAGACCGCGCAAAAGGCTTTTGAACACCATTTCTGGCCGGACACGATCAGTACCGATCTGCATCGCTACAGTGTGGACGCGCCCTGGCTGGTGACGCTGCCATCCGTCATGTCGAAGTTTTTTTGCCTTGGTATGCGATTGCAGGATGTCGTCCAGAAGACAACGGCTGCTCCGGCGCGTGCATTAGGGCGTGAGCACGAGATCGGATCGCTTCGAATCGGGTATCCCGCCGATGTGTTTGTGTTTCGTCAACGGCAAGGGGAGTTCGAGTTTGCCGACACTCACGGCGCGGTTCGGGTTGGGAATCGAGCCATCGAACCGGTATTGGTTATTCGTGAGAAGCAGGTTTTTACTGCCGGAGAGATACAAGTTGCCCTGCGGGAATTGTACGACGCCGATCGCGTCGTGTTCGGAACCGATCTGCCGCTGCCGTATCCCTGATCGGCGATCCTGATGGAATCAGGTCCCGCGTCTCTGGCACGAAGGATTCTCAAGGCCGCGCCATTCCCCGCCTGACGCTTCCGCCCCGATATTCGTTTGGCGACAATTTCCACTCGCTGGATTTGCGCCTGAGCCGGTCGTTCGTGTTTCGCGAGCGCTGGCGCTTGTCGCTCATCGGCGAGGCGTTCAATTTGTACAATGCCGCAAACCTCAGCGGCTACAGCGGCGATCTGACGAGCGCTGCTTTCGGCCAGCCCACCAGCCGGGCCACGCAGGTGTTTGGATCCGGCGGCCCGCGCGCGTTTCAACTGGCCGTGAGAGTCGTATTTTGAGCACGAGACAGTATCAAAGGAGGTGTCGAACGTTGGTCGCCGCGCTCCGTAATTGCCGCGCTCAGCGATTCGCTCACAGGGCTGCCGGAGCAGCCGCCTCCCTACGTCCCCGCTCGATCCGCTGCCGCAACTCGGCGGTGACCTGACGGTGGCACTTCAGGCAGAGGGTTCGGATGTTCGACAGGTCGCACTCGCCGCCGCCCTCGACCACCGGCACGATGTGGTCGGCATCCCAGAGGCTCGCCCGGGAGCGGCCCTGCAGCCCCCACGCGGCGAGCGCCAGGCGGCGGGCGGGCCAGCGCAGACGACGGATTCGCCGCCACTCGACCTTGGTGTCGAGGCCGCATTGGGCGCACAGGCCCCGGTCGCGTTCGAAGACGCGCTCGCGGAGGTAGCCGGGATCGGTCCGCAGGCGCCATTCATGGACGCACCACTCGGAGCAGAAGGTCGAGCGGCCCTTGGGCACTTCCAGGCTGCACCAGCGGCACAGGTTCCGGCCGCCCGGCCCTTTGGGGAGCTCCTGGCGATCGACCCGCCCGCCCTTCATGGTTCGGGCCGTGCTGCTCATCGAAGGACCGATCTCATAATGGGCCGCGTTCATAGCCCATGAGTTCACACGAGTGTGAACTCGGCACGCTGGGAGCGTGCGCCACGAAGCCGTGGTAGACACATTGCATAGCAGACGTGGCGCTGGCACTCTTGCCTGCCGCGTCGAGACCCATCTCGACGCTTGGCTGGCCTTGCGAAACGTCGAAGCGAAACCGGTCCAGGCGAAGACATCGGGCGCTCTGGCGCCGTGCTGCTCCGCGTATTCCCCGGCGACGGCGCCCGCTTCGGGGGACTACCTCTTATAGAGGTACAGAGTGTGGGTGCGGCTGTCGCCTTCTTCGTTATCTTCCACGGTGAGCACCTGCTCGGCCTTCCAGCCCCGGAACTCAAAATCGTGGGAGACCACGCGCGAGCCCTTCTTCATGTCCTTCTCGAGCAACGGCTGGATCTTGTCGTTCGAGGACGGCAGCAGGTAGACGGTCATCAAGTCCGGCTTGGAGAAGTCGGCCTTCATCAGGTCGCCCTTGACGATGTTGGCCAGCTTCTGGAGATCCAGGTCTTTGATCCGCGCCATGCTCCGGTTGTAAAGATCGTCATCGATCTCGTAGCCGACCGAATGAGCGCGGAACTTCTGCGCCGCCATGATCACCACGCGGCCGTCGCCGCTGCCCAGATCGTAGTGCCACTCGCCGGCTCTCAGGCCGCCGAGCTCGAGCATCTTCTGCACCACCGATTCCGGGGTGGGGTAATAAGGGGCAAGTTTCTCCACTCCCTGCTGCTGGGCGGGGACCGCCGCTACGACTGCCAGGGCCAGCAGGGCGGCTAAGAGCAGCACTGTTTTGCGCATGACCTTCCTCCTTTGCGGGATGATACCATGTGATCGCCATGGAATTGCTGACGGTAAAGATGAACATTCCCGAGGGAGCGAACCTGATCCTGGGCCAGACCCACTTCATCAAGACCGTGGAGGACCTCTACGAGGCGATCGTGGGCACGGTCCCGGCGATGAAATTCGGCATCGCTTTCAACGAGGCCTCCGGGCACTGCCTGACGCGGGTGGAGGGCAACGACGAGGGACTCCAGCGCGCCGCCGCCGGGAACGCCAGTGACCTGGCGGCCGGCCACATCTTCGTGATCCTGCTGAAGGAAGGGTACCCCATTAACATCCTGAACCGGATCAAGGATGTGCCGGAGGTTTGCAATATCTATTGCGCCACGGCGAACCCGGTCGAGGTGATCGTGGCCCAGACCCAGCAGGGGCGCGGTATTCTCGGCGTGGTCGACGGCTCCTCGCCCAAGGGCGTGGAAAGCGAGGCCGATGCGGCCTGGCGCAAGGACCTGCTGCGGAAGATCGGGTACAAGCGGTAGAAACCTACGTCTTTTGCAGACCACCCTTGACCGGCTTCGCCGCCTTCTTGGCCTTCGCCGGCAGCGCCCTGGCGTACTCGAGCGATTGGCCCATCCACTTGGCCAGCTCTTTGCGGTCTCGTGTCAAGGAGTTCGCGAGAGTCGCGTAGCCCTTCATCTTGCGCCCGGGCATCGGCTCGAACTCAGCCGCTCCGTCCAACTGGAGCAAGATTGCCTGATCCACTGCGGAGAGACGGAAGATCATGCTTTGCTTGTGAAGCCCCGCGAACAGGTTCCCGTTGACAAAGCAGCAGGGCCAGCCGAACATCTTCTTCTGTTCCACTTGCCGGTCCTTCGGAGCAAGCTCGCCAAATAGGTTC